>NZ_JBEZNU010000048.1:0-31844 GCF_040653375.1 Streptomyces sp. NPDC047974 | reverse complement strand
GCCGACCTGTCATACCCCTGACAACGACCCCGGCCGCCCGCAGTCACAAGAACATCCCAAACCATCAACTACCTAGATCAGATGCCCTCTAAGCGCCATCCGGGCGTCGACGAGCTGCGGGCCGTGCTCCAGCGTGGCCCAGTGCGGATGCATGGACACCTGGATCGACGGTTCCCGGATCCGCGCCCACAGGTCAGCCTCACGGGCGGCCTGCTCGGGAGTGTATCCGGGACTGTCCTCCCGCCCCGGGGCTACCTCTTCGGTGTGCGGGTGCTTGGGCCCTGGCCAGCCGGGCGCCGGCTCCACGGACCAGGGCAGGGCCCGGCACAGCGTCCGGTATTCGGCCCACGCACGGTGCAGCTCGGTCTGGGCCGTCTTGAGGTCGTTGGGGAAGTCGTGCTTGCTCACGCCTGAATAATACGTCTGTTCGATTTCTGAGACTGGTGTGACGCCCCGGCCTGCAGTTACGGTCACCCCAACGGCGCAGCACAGGCGCTGCCCACAGGGAGGGGAGCATCCGGCTGGGGCGTCACCACTGATCCGGAGTGGGGTATGGAGGGCGATACCGGCTGGGTCTGACCCGCCATCCCCTTGAGGCAAAACCGAGCCGGTGACCTCCATGGCCGCCGGCTCGACGCGTACCAGATACCGGCCAGCCGCGTGGGTCCGGCATGCCATGAGGGTCCGGCGCCGTCGACACCCTCGCGGTCGGAATCGGGTCCGGCTTCGGGACTTTTCCGCGGGCGAGCTGGCAGGCGGCGTTGAAGCTGTTCAGGGGGCAACTGTGCGGTCGAACTTCGTGACGCGCAGCTTCACCTCGGCGGTCTCAAGGGTGGTGGGAATGCCGCCATAGGTCGTCTCTCCTGGCAGAACACCGATGGCGGTCTCGGTCCCCTTGGCGACACGGACACCCTGCGTGTCGAGGGCCTCCCAATCCCACGTGTAGTTCACTTCTTCCGAAGCGCTGTTCACGATCGTCCACGCGATCCAGATACGGTCGGCGCCGAAGGCCCTTCGGTCATCGATCTCGAAGCTCTTCAGATCCGCTCGCTCGTTGCCCGGCTTCAGCGACGGCGCCGCAGACCGTGTCTCCTCGACGGGAACAGACCTGGTCGGAAGCGGAGGCGCCGACGACCGTCTCTTCTCGGGGGGAACGGACGCGGTCGGAGTCGATGCCTCACGCTCCTGCGTCCGTACAGGATCGGCCCCTTCTGCTCCGGAGTCACAGGCGACCCCGCCGAATGCGAATACACCGATAGAAAAAGTGACAAGAACCCCACGGAAACCATACATAGGCGAAAAGGTACAAATGAATGCCCATGTCGACGCTTGAACATGCCATGTCCGCCTGACCAATCCGGAGACACCTGTCAGACCGCAGGCAGCGAGGTGGGCGTATCTGCGGAGGCGCCGACGACCAACCGGAGCACGGGCCCGGTCAGCTGCACCAGTCGTGCCCGCCGCCGCGGCAGCCGTACAAACCGGAATCGGGACGGCGACGACCAGGCCGCGCGGGTGCAGGGTGATGTCGCCGGTGAGAATCCGGCCGCGTCCTGGGAGCGGCGGGCGTATTCAATGGTCATCGGACCGGAGCATGGGCTTGGCCGCCGGCCTCTTCACTCCAGGAACCTGTGCGCACATACCCCAGGCGTCGTACGACTGCGTCGCGTTGCACGAGAGTGAGCGGCACCTCCGGGTGGTCACGCACCTCGGTGTCGCTCACCAACACGCGGCCGGTGGCGTCGTGTACCTCGAATACGTCGCCCGCCGGCCCCACGGGGTCGGTCGGGTCGGGGTACATGAGCACCCTGTGCTCGGTGGACGCGTCGGGGTCGACTTCGGGGTGCGTGAACCGCACGGGCTTGCCCAGCGACCGGGCGTAGGTGACCTCGGCCCGGGTGCTGTCGCCGACGTAGTCTCCGACCACGAGCACCTCATCAGCGAGCCGAATCTTCGCCCGGTGCAGATCGTCGAGCCGAACCTTCAGCGCCGCAGCCTCGACCGGGTCGGACCAGAGCGCGTGGGGCGACTTCATGTCGATGCCCGGCTTGACGACGATCTTCCCGGCGTGGGTCTCCCGCACATCGGCCTCGGCCATCTCGGTCATGAAGCGGGTGGAGCCGCAGATCACGACGATACGCGGGAGGCCCAGCTGCTCCTTCGCCTCGGTGAGCTTCTCCTCGGGGGTGAGCGGCTGCGGGTACGGCACGGGTTCCTCCTGGTGGTGTGGTCGAAGGACTGCTTGCGGAAACGAGAACGAGGGCGCACTCGGCCTGGACGCCCCGGGCGGCGGCAAGGCCGCTTCCCGTACTGGGGTCATGCGGCGGTGCGTTCGGCGCGGGCGCGGCGGATGGCGGCGTCCTGGACGGCGGAGGCGGTCTCGCGGGCCTGGGCGCGGTAGTCGTCGAAGGCTTCGCGGGCGTCGGCGGGGATGCGGGAGGGGTCGCCGCCGTCGGGCGCGGCGGGGCGCTGGTGGGCGGGGTCGACGGCGGCGCGGTGCGCGTCGAGGGCGAGGCGGTAGCCGACCGATGCGGACTCCCGAGTCTTCACCGGCCCGGCCGGGGCCGCGGCCGCGCCGGTGGCGGGCCGGTCGGCGGCCGGGGGCGGGGTGGTGTCGACGGCGCCGGGCGGCAGGACCCGCAGCGCCTTCACGGCGGAGGAGCCCACGTGTTCGTTGGTGGTGGCGATGATCCGGGCGGTCAGTAGGCGGAGCTGGGTGGCGTAGGCGGGCGAGTCGGGGCGCAGGTCGAGGCGGCCCGCCTCGGGGTCGTAGCCGGTGGCCTGGACGTGGGCGGGCAGGGTGGGGAGACGGCGGTGGCGATGCCGGGCCACTGGGCCAGGACCGTGCCGCCGGCGGCGGGCATGTCCCACGCGCGCTCGGCCATCAGGTGCTGCAGGACGGCGGCGAAGCCAGCCGGGTCGCGGCGGTCGGGGAGCGCTGCGTTGGGCCGGGGGCGGCGGCGGGGTGCGCGGGTGGCCTGCTGGCCGCGGGCCTTTGCGGCGGCGCGGGCCTGGTGTAGGGCGATCCGGGCCAAGCTGGAGCCAGCACCGGGGTTGGCACAGGGCGGCCAGTTCACCGCTTCCGGCGCCGGCCACGAAACCAGATCCAGCCGCGCCCTTCGAGAGAGGGGCTTGACGGCGGGCCGATAAGTCAGTCGACCTCGACGTAGACGGCGAGGACGATTGCGCCGCCAACGGTGGGGCGTGATCGGCCGCATCCGCGGTTTTCGTTGGCCAGCGTGAGGCTCAGAGACGGGTGCTACGCGCGGTGATCTTGACGGCCGGGGTAGTACACCGTGACTTCCGCCAGCTCCGGATGCTCCTTGAACAAGAGCTTCTTCAGCACGGAACGTGCTTCGCTGAGGGCCTTGCATGCCTGGTCCAGCTTCTTCTCGGGGATCCCCTCTTGCCCGGATCGGGGGTACGCGTTGGCGAGCTGAACGGAGCGCATCTGCAGGTCCTGCTGGATGCTGGTGAGGGCCTGGCCCATCTCCGTGTGCGCTTCAAAGGTCAGTCTGGGCTTCATGGGGCGATCTTCCCCCGAAATAAGCCGAATTCGAGGGAGATCCGTCATTTTTCCTGGCGACTTGCGGGATCCCGTTTGCCAGGTGGCCTCGACCGCCAGGTGCAAGACCACCAGCTGCCGCACCTGCGTGCTACTCCGGGGTGGCCTCTCCGCGCAGCGCTTGGCCGACGTGGGCCAGCCTCAGCCGGACGGCGCGGGCGATCGTGTCCCTGTCGACGCCCCGCTCGTGGGCGCCGCGCATGGCGGCATTGCAGTGGGCGACGAGGCCACGCCGGCGGTCACGATCTGACAGACGAGACCACTCCCCCAGCTTCAACTTTCAGCCGTCACCTTCGCTGCGGTGTGGGCGGCCCAGAGCAGTTCCTGGTGGTCGTCATCCAGGTCGCGCGGGCGTCGGCTGCCGACGGGGGTCTGGAAGAAGACGACGGTGCCGTTCACGATGCCGAAGCCGCCTCCCAGAAGTTCAATCATCCGGGTGGCCACGGGGTTGGGCTTGTGAGTCTTGTGGTCTTCGAAGACAGGGACCAGGGCGTCGAGGGTGGCGGAGCCGTCCAAGGGAAGGGCTTCGGGCATGCCACCGACCGTATAGCGCATCTCCTGCTCGGTAGCGGTCTGGATGGCCAGGTCCCCAGTGGGTGTCACGGCGGCGAAGGTCACGGCTGGGGTGGTGTCGGGCTTCTTCTTGCCCTCCATGAAGTCGGCCAGCCACTTCTTGGAGTCGAACCTCGTCCAGCCGTCATCAGGCGCGTCATCAGGATCGTGGCTCAATTCCTGAGCGTCGCGGCTGTTGATGCGTTGGTGGATGGCCCTGAAGCGGGCGAGCGCGGCGTCGGCCTCTTGCCGCTCGGCGAGGAAGCGGACTGCGGTGCTGTGCGTGGCCGGGCGGGGGACTGAGTTGGGCACGCTGTAGTGCGGCACGGGCCGGTCCTTCGCGAACCCGATACGTCGCTTGAGGTTCGTGACGGAGGCGGAGGATACGGCGCCGGGCTTGAGGCCGGGGGTTCGCTGGCCCCAGGCGGCGGAGGCGGCGGCTGCGCCCCAGGCTTCGGCGATCACCTGCTCGAGAACGTAGCCGTTCTGAAGGGCTTCAAGGGCATGCTCGTAGGCGTCTGGCAGGCGGTGCTCGGGGATGGGGAGCTCGTTGTAGCGGTCGGTGAGGAGGCCGTTGAGGTAGTCGACGGCCATGCCGGCCTCAAGCGACTGGACAATCTTGGTGACGGCGTCGGTATGGTCGGCTAGGTACTTGCTCAGCTGGTCGACGGCTGCGGTGGCGGCTTCATGGGTGGTGGGCCCGAGCCAGCGAGGGAACGTCCAGCAGACGGCGTCGACGTACATGGTCTCGGCCTGGTCGTCCTCGTTGTACGTGAAGCAGGCGGTCGTGGCCGGCGTAGTGGCGGCGATCCAGTGGGCCTGGAACATGTCGCGGAACAGCTCGATGTCGGTGCTGGTGGAGGCGGTGACGGTGTAGCTGAGGTTCTTGAGAGGCCCGAAGGACTCCAGGTCGTTGCGGAGGATGATCTCTGCGAGGGCGAGGAGGCCGACGGCTTGGTGAGGGGTGGGGTAGCTCAGCGGCTCGTCCGCGTGCAGGCTGCGTCCCAGCCAGGCTGAAGCGCTGTCGATCTTCCGCTTGTCCGCGGCGGCGGCTCGCTCCTGCTCGAGAGCTTTCTCGGCGGCGGCCTGGGCCTGGGCAGTCGTGCGGCAGTCTTGGCAGACCGCTCGGGCGGGGATGGGCTCGAGCGGGAAGTCGTCGTTCCAGAGCCGGGTCGCGGTCATCTCTGAACGGTTGGCCACCGTGATCGGCATGGTGCAGCTGGGGCAGACGACGGTCAGCAGGGAGACCCGGCAGGACGTGCGGGCGGTCTGGGAGACGAACGTGGTCTGACCGATCTGGGCGACGTTCCGGGCCCAGGTGCCGGGCTGAGTGAAATCCCAGTAGGCCCGGCACAAGGCTTTCGCGTCGTCGGTGATGCCATCGTTGAAGTGCAGCTCGATCAGAGGTGCTTCAGGGGTGGGTAGAAGTACCCGTTCGCCGACCGACGGCTCGCCTGAAGGAACGTGCTTCTGCTTCGTGACCGCCGCTCCTGCTTGCTTGGCCTGCTGCCGCTTCCGGCGCCGGTCACGCTTCCCCATAGCGTCCCCTCCTGCTGAGTGGACGTCAGGATATCGAGGTGGCTGGCGGCCAACCTGAAAACCGTGCGTCACTTGGGGCGAATGGCTAGAACAGAGCGGGTCCGCCGTGCCCAGCAAGCTCGGGATGTCGGGCAGCAAGTTCGGCGTGAGGGTAAACGTCCTTCTCTGCGGCCAGCAGCTACGGCCGACCGTTCTCGGGGGAAGCGTTCTGGCGGCGAGGACGGTCGGCAATTTGGGCCGTGTGGGCGAGGACGATCGCGGGCGCGCTGGAGTCGCGGCCCTCGTTCATCCACCGGTGCGCCGTGTGCAGGGGCGTGCGACATCCCCGTATGCTCTTCGCGCCGTTATGGCTGGTGCAGAGCCGGTGCCGGTTGCTGGTACCACGGTGCCGAAGGGTGGTGCGAGGCCGACTAGGCGGGCTACAGCCTGGTGAGAGGCATGGTTTGTCCGGGTGAGGTGGTCGCCTTGGCGGAGGTGACCGTCAGCGGGAAGGATCCAGGGTGACAGCGGGGGCACTTCGCGGCGCGGCAGCGACCTTCGGGGTCTTCCTCGCTGATCCAGCGGAGTGAGACTTCGGGCCCGTCGCACTGCCCGCACCAGGGAGGCAGCGATGACCGGGCTGAGGGCGCCGGCACCGAGCCTGGCACAGGTTCAAGTACCGGTTCCGGTGTGCGCGAGAGAAGAGGTGGTTCTGCTGTGATCCGGTCGCGGATGGTGGCCGCCTCGAGAAATCCGGACGCCAGCCGGATCAGCGGGGCCGCCCGGCGGCGCTTTCCGGATTGCAGGAGTCCGTGCGCGGTCTGAAGGAGCTCTTCGGCTGCCACCAGGTGCTCGTACGAGGAGGCCATGGGTTCACCTCGGCGGGATCGAGCCGGCCCCGCCCATGCGGCGGGCCTGGGGAGGCTGAGGGATGCGTGAAGGTGTCGCGGCGCGCTGCCGGCGTAGATCGTCGGCGACGCAGAACAGGCACCGGGGGCCACCCGCAGCTGCCGGGTCGGTGGGCGCTCCGGGATGACGGAGGCACCCTGATGCCGACCGGGGCCGGGACAGTTCACGGGCGATGATGAACGCGCCGTGTAGGAGGTCCGCCATCACGACGAAGTCTCTTTCGGACGACCTGAGGTGAAGTTCGAAGCTCGCGTCGTTGACCCTTTGCATCCGGTCCAGTAGGCCCTCACGGGTGTAGGGCGGTGGTGGCACGTCCCACTGGATCAGGGCCTGGGGTGCTCCCGCGCGGGCACTTGCGTTGCCTGCGCGCCGGTGGGTGTTGCACAGCAGGCACTGTCCCCATCCGGCGGGGGCCTCGGGATCGATAGGGCCCTTGGGGTGGGAGGTGCAGTTCGTGGAGTCTTTGGAGGGCGCCAGGTTCCGCGCTGTCGCGAATGCTTGGTAGAGGGCGTCCGCGATGGCTTCGAACTCTGCGGGATCGCCGTGCTCAGGAAGGGCGCGGATGTGGTCTCCGGCGCTGGCCAGTTTGGTGCGGAGCTCGGCCAACAAGGGGGGCCGTTTGGTCGGAACCCGGTAGGTGGAGTCTTGCGGATTGTGCACGAGGGCACTAGACCGCACCTGCTCTGCGGTATTCCTCTCTGTTGCCGGAGGGTTGCTCCTTCCGGGCGAAAAGATCACCCGCTGGTGGGTAGGCCGTTGTGTGAGCGGTGACTCAAGTCCTGAGCTTGGATCGTCGCGTTGAGAACGGTGGCCGTGGCCATCAGGCCGGCGGACGGAGGGGCAGGACAGTGGGAGATCGTTCTCGGGAGGGGGAAGCGGTGGATCGGGTCGGCGAAGGGCAATGGAAGCCTGGGGCGCGTGGTGAGGCACCGGTCTCTGCCGCGGGCGGTCGTGCAGGTCTGCCTCGGCCGCGGCTGCCGTCTCCGGAGGAGATCGAGGCTGCTCGGACCCCGCGAGGCGGCTGGACTCGTGCGCAGCTGGCCGCCTGGGGTGTCCCGTGGCCGGCCCCGAAGGGATGGAAGCAGCGGCTTGAGCGGGAGTGGCGAGCTGCGGGCGGTTCCGCTTCGGCGTCTCCCGTCGGCTTCATGACGCCTCCGGCCCGTCCTCCTTCCGTGCAAGAGGCTCTTCCTGGGTCCTTCGGTGACGCGGTTGCGGTCGAACGGCCCCAGGCGTCTGGTCTCGATGAAAGGCGGGGCAGGTGTCCCGACTGCGCCATGGAGGTACTGAAGTACCAGGTACCGACGGGAAAGTGGATCTTGGTCGACCCGGATCCGATCACTCATTCTGTGCGCCCTCACGTCCCGTCCGACGTGCTGTGGACTATCTCGGAGGGGGTGGCGGTGAGCCCTGACCAGCATGGGACCGGCCCGTGGTGGGTGTGGCACCACCGCACATGTCGGGCGGTGAACCCGGCCGCCGCCAGTCTGTTGCAGTTGTGGCGGGCGCCGGCGCGAAGCATGGAACCGGCCGCGCCGGTGGTGCCTGAGCCGATGCCCATGAGGGTGGTCCCTGTACGCCCAGAGCTCGACCGCTCCGATGTGATGGCGAAGGTTGCCTGCAGTCAGTGCGGGGCTGTACGGGGGTCACCGTGTACGACGCCCCGCGGCCGGACGAAGAGCGGGATGCATCGCGAACGCTGGGCTGCTTACCCCTGGTGATCGTCCGGATCGTCCGTGGCCTGGGCCGGCAGGATCGCCGCGGCAGTTCGCTGGATCACTCGTTGCCGGTAGGTCTGCACGATCCCGCTGATCTGCTCGAGGTCGTCGAGGGCGACGGCGTCGAGTTCGGTGTCGAAGCGGTTCCGGTCGCCGGCGGCTCCGTAGGCGGTGAGGGACTGGCGAAGTTCGGCCAGGGTGCGCATGGCAGGGACTGTCGGCCAGAGGAGAGTGACGAGCTGCGCTCCTGGGGTGGAGCTGAGGTCCACGCGGGCCTGCACGGTGCGCAGGTCGGTGCGGTGGAGGGTGAGGACCGGCTTGCAGGCGTCAGTCAGCACGGACGCGGGGTGTTCGGCGGGGAAGGCCTCCAGGAGGGAGCGGGAGGTGTCGGGGGTGGTGGGCAGGGCGGTGGTGAACAGGGAAGGCACGCTGGTCCTGAGCATCTGGACGGCCCGCAGCAGCTCTTCCGCCGGCGTGGGGGGTTCGTAGTCCAGGTCGTCGATCGGGTCGTACCGGTCCACGTAGGGGTATTCGTCGGGGCGCATCCGTTCGTAGTCCTCGACGACGAGGAACCCGAACTCCTTTCCCCGGTGCTGTGCCTGAAGGCGATCGTTGATACGAGATGACGTGGGGTGGGCGAGGGTGTCCACCAGCAGCAGAGGCGGTACGTGCGGCGGCCGACGCAGGGTGCACAGCAGTGTGGGGATGCCGGCTTCGGCCGCGTAGACGGCAAGGTCGGTCCCCAGGGATGTCTCAGGGGTGCCTCGTTCCACGACGACTCCGACCTTGTGCCGGTAGATGAGCTCGGCGATGGCGGAGAAGGACTCCCAGGGAGTGGGGATGGGGTCTTGCGGGTCACGCGACGTCTGGGACTGCTCGTCGAATGATCCGATGGTGCTGGTCAACAGGTCCTCACTCCGAGAGCTCGGGGGCAGCGTTCCGCCGGCGGGTCAAAGGCAGACACTGCCCAGCCGGGATCCCGGGCATGCGCAGGTCACCAGGCAGATGATCCGGAAGCGGTCTGTCCCCACCGGCGGTGGACCCGGGCCCTGCGCTTCTCCACCCGCTCGCACTCCCAGCACCGCCAGCCCTCAGGCTGCTTGCCCACGGTCGAGTGCCAGCACCCGGGAGTCGCACACAGGGCCTTGTCTCCGGTCGGGCCGTCGTGGATGACGATGTCCTGCCCCACCGGTGCGCGCTCGTAGCCCTCAGGCCGTTCGGTCAGGATGTAGTCGTCGTGCAGCAGCGGATGGAACTGGATCAGCTCGAAGGTGACGTGATCCGGGGCGCCGGATTCGAAGTGGTCGACGCACTGCTGCTTCCACCAGCGGCGCAGGAAGGTGAAGTCGTTGACGACCCACGCCCACATCCGGCCGCCGGTGAGGTTGAGGATTTGTTGTCCCTGCCGGCCGGGAGCGTAGGGGATGTCAACTTCCTCCCACTTGCCTTCCTCGACGTCGAAGACACCGTTCTCGCAGCGCTCCTGCGTCCCGCTGAAAGTCGAGATGCACCGCAGTTCATGGACCTCGCACGGCGCCAGCCTCAGTGTGCCGTGGTAGGAGATGACATGCCGTACTTGCTGGGCCTCGTCCGGATCGGGGGAGGCGACCTGCTCCTCGATGACAGGCTCGATGTACGGGGCGAACTCACCGCGGTCGATACGTCCGCGCATGCGCACGGCCAGACGGGCCACCACATCCTGCAGCTCTTCGGGGAGATCAGGATGCTCAGCGGCCGGGCAGATCGCCGGGTGCGGGATACGGCAGTACCCGGTGAAAGGATCCCGCCCCGGGTAGGCGACCCCCTTGGCCAGGTGCCACTGCATCCTCTGGGGAACTGGCCCCGCCGGAAACTCCGGGGACAACGGGATCCGAAGCGAGTCATACCGCTCGAACCACTCAATCGGTGTATCGCAGTACTTGCAGCGGTCTGCGGCCAAACGCCGCAGCAAGCGAGTCTGGTTCGAGCGGTGCAGGTGCATGGACAAGGCTGTTCCTCGATCCGGTACTGCGGGACAGCGCCCGCGAACGTGAAGGATATTCCAGGGCGTTCAGCCTGAGGGCCCGTCCGGCTTCTCATGTCACACCACGAGCGGAAGGGGCCGGCCTAGCTTTCGGCACTGCCGAAGTCCACTGCGGGCGGGGCCCGTGGGACGGCGGGCCGCGGTGGCTGTCCCGCAGATTCACGTCCCGACCACCTCGCCGGGCAGTGCACGGGCGGCGTACTCGGCCAGTCGCTGCGCCCGTGAGTCTGACGCCGTCGCCTTGGCATCTCGCGTCGGGTTCTGACCGCTCAGCTGGTCGAGACGGACGGCCAGAAGGTGTTCGGCCGTCCGGGCACGGGCCTGCTGAGCACTCTGCCGTGCGGCCGCGATCACGTCTGCCTCGCTGGCGTCAGGCCAGTCCCAGCGACGTGCCCGCTCGGTGGCGTAGACGCGGTCCGCCTCGGCCGTGGCCTGCTGGCTGGCCGCAAGGGCCCTGAGCGCCGACTGCCGGATCTGCGGAACGATCTCCTTGAGCACTTCCAGCTCCGCGTACGCGATGACGTCCCGCACCGTGTCCTGCTCCCCCGGCGTTCCGCTGGGCACGTGGGCGGTGAGGAACCGCTGCCGGGCCTCTCCCATGAGCACACCGAGGATCTCTCGGGTGTCGCCGACCGCTCGGCGGGTGCCCTCGCTATCCGCAGGATCCACCGCCGCGGCGGACAAGGATTCCGCCTCGGCCAAAAGCTCCTGGGCGGCACGCCGGTAGCGGCAGGCGTCGCACCGCCCGTCGGCATTCGCCCGGCCGCACTCCTCACAGGGCAGTACCCGACGCGCGGCCGCCTCGGAGTCCGCTCGCTCCCGCTCTGCCGCCGCACGGGCCTCGGCCTCCGCACGGGCCGCAGCCCGCCGAACCTGCTCAGCCTGGGCCTGCTCACGGCGATACACGTAGTCGGCAGCCTCGACCGCGGCGTACTCGCGCATCCGGGCCTCAACGACGCGGCGCCGCTCGTACTCGTCCAGGCCGGGCATCTCCTCAGCGACGGTCGACGTGATCCGGGCCCGCCAGGCCCGCCGCGAGTGCAGCACGTTGGCGCAGTTGTCGCAGTCGGCCCCTGTGTCGAGCCGGGCGCCGTCGTCACACCGCACATCCGAGCACGACGGCCGGCGCACCAGCCCGCGGCGGGTGATCCAGCCGAACGGGCGGGCGATCAGGGCCTCGCCGCCGGTCTCCTCGAGCCGGGACGTCAGCCGGGCGGCCAGCGCCGACGGGGCCTGCCCCGACCACTCCAGCACCTGGCGCAGCTGGGCGAGCTCCGCCGTCGCGGCCTTCACGACGTTGTCCTGCTGCCAGCGGTTCAGCCTCTGCCACAGCCAGGACACCGGCGTCAGAGCCACCCGCAGATCAAGATCGGCAGGAAGCTCCGACCGCCCCTGCGGCTGCGTCTTTCGACCACCCACGACCGTCAGCCGGGCACCAGCACCAGCGGCGACGCCGCCTGCCTGCTCCTGCTCGTCGACCGGTGACTCCTTGGGCTTTTCACCGCGAAGCGGGCCGACCTCCGCCACCGGCGACGTCGAACCGGCAGCGGCGTCATCGCCGTCGTCGGCCTGGTCCTCGCTCGCGCACGCGCGTCCCGGCCGACGACCGTCAGCTCCACGGCCTTCGCCGGAAAAGCCACCAGCGAGCGAGAGATCAACGACGGGAGTAACCAGGTGAGGGTGGTCAGTGTGAAGGGTTGCCGCAACGTCGGGGTCTGCAACATCCGGCTCATCCGTCACCGGCACGCTGCTGACCTGCGATTCCGCTTCCGTCCCCGGAGCCTCACTAGGCCCTGCCGTAACGTCGGGGTCTGAAAAATCGGGCTCCAGGTCCTCCGCGCGGTCCTCCTGGAGGTCGTCGGCGACCGTGCGGCCGTGCGCGGCGGCGACCGCCGGCACCATCAGCCGGGACCGGTTCGGCATGCCAGAGCCCGTCTTCAGCCGCACCCGCAGCACCAGCTCCCGGGCCTCCAGGCGCTCCAGCACCCGCTCCCCCGCCGACGCCGTGCACCCGAGCAGCCGGGCCACCGTCGCCGCGGCACGGCCGCGCCGGGTATCCACCGTCCCGCCGCACTGCCGCACCCGCCCGGTCTCCCGCGCCTCCAGCACCAGCAGCAGCAGCGCCAGACGATCCGTCGCCGCACCCCGACCCGTACGCGTACCGATCAGCCCGGCCGGGGTAATCCGGCCGTCCTTGTGCTTCCAGCCCGGCGCCATCACGGCCTCGAACAGCCGCTGGAGCGTCGCGTACTCCTTCTTCGCCAGATTCAGCGGGTGCCCGACGACGTCCTGCGCCGCCCACAGAGGCAGCACCTTGCACTCCAGGCCGATGTCCTCGCAGTACTCGCCCTTCTCGGTCTCCACCGACACCACACCCGAGCGGCGCAGCCCCGACACCACCTCAGACGCCGTGTACGACGCGGACATCCCGATCCACCGGCCCAGCTCCGAGGTACGGATCTTCACCACGCCGTTCTCCGACGGCGTCCGCGACGTCAGCACCAGCACCGCCAGACGCACCGCGTCCGACGCGCCCTCCAGGCCCGCCGCATCCAGGAGAGAGCGCACCGCACCACCCAGACGCGCACGCGCGTCGCGACCGAGCGACAGCGGATGACCCGCAGCCCGCTCCGGGACCGGCCCAGCCTGCGCCGGAACCGACCGAAGCCGGCGACGCGAGGTCTCGCTGGCGGACACCGTGCGGGAGCGCGGAAGCACGCCGGCCGACGCCGCCACGGCGCTCATCGAGCACCCCCGACGAGCGTCACCGAGGAAGCGCGGACGGAGAGAGGTGCCGGGGCGGACAAGGCGGTGCAGGCGATAAAGGCCGTGGGGTACCAGCCAACCCGGACACCCCCCTGGCGGGCGAAGCGAGGGCTGGGTACGGCGGCGAGGGAAGCGATCATCTTGGCAGCCTGGACCGGCCGACCTGTGGACAGAGGCCACGAAGCCCCGATTGCCCCCAGCGCTCCCGCACGGCGGGCAACGACTTCGGATCGCGTCCCGCCACACAGGACGACGCTCGCGCGGACACCGCCGCTGAGGAACGGCCGGACAGACCCAGCCGAAACGATCAGCTCGTCGCTTCCTGCAGGAAGAGCCACTTCCTGCCCAAAAGCCGCGAAGTGGTGGATCAAGGACGCTTGTCCCGACGCGTGAAAATCGCCAAAGGCGCGAAGCCTGCCAAAACGGGCAGGGCTCGACTTTTCAGGGGACACCAGATCGGGCACTATGAGGACGTCCGCCTCTCTGTATCTCCCGGCGTATCGCCGGATGGATGTTTCAGCAGGTGGGTGCGCCTGCTCCGTGAGGAGCGGGACGTGCACCAACCGGGACTGGAGAACTTCTCCTCTCTTGGTGGTCGATCGCGAAGCCCCTGTGGTGGGGGTCTCGCGGGATACGCACAGCGGGTGCTGCGCGGCTGTGGTGGCCGTGGTTAGTGGCCGGTGGTGCGATTGGTGAATCTGGCTCGATGAGCCGAAGCTCAGGACCGGTTGCATCCGGGACTGAGCGTTGACCTGGACGTGAGTCCGGTCGAGACGGGGCCTGCGCGGCCGATGTGGTGGTTAGTCCGCAGAGACAGCGCGTGGCCATGGCGGTTACGTCACGCCGACCCCCTCGCAACAGAGGTGGAGTCGGCGTGCCCGAAAGCGGGCGAAAGGTCAGCCCTCATTCGGTTCTCCTTGAGCAACTTCAGGGTGTTCCTCAGCCAGCCGACGGAGTAGCTCCGCGTATTTCAAGCGGTTTCCTCGGTGGGGCTGGGTATGGCCGGCTTCCCATCGCACGACAGCAAGCCGCTTCACGCCGATGGCCTCGGCGACTTCCGACTGGGTGAGATTCGCGGCGATACGCAACTGCTGCCGGATGTGGGGCGGGGGCAACGTGTCAGCATCCACCAGAGCATCGACTCGACGCAGCGGATCTGGCACGACAGCCTCCATCCCATTCAACGGTTCCCAAAAAGATACACCATTTGATCTCTGAGCGGCAGGCGTCGTTGCCGCGAGAGGATTGCTGCGCGTTGGCGACTGAAGTCCGGTCCCGTAGCTGAAAAGCAGATCGGCCTTGTCGTGTTCATCTGCGGCCGGGGCATCAGGTCCCCTCAACGGGCGGTGGTCTGAGAAGGGACGGACCACGTGCTGCGGACGAGGTCCTACGACCCGGGCGCTGCAGAGCACGGAGAGGGCGTATCCCGTGGACGATTCCGAAACTTCATAGAGCGACGCAAGTGCTCGCGGCGACGGCAGTGGACTACCCACGGGGTAGGTTCCATCCTGAATGCGCGCGAGAACTGACTGTGCGACTGCCCGCCAGAACGGATCCTTCGGGCGTAGGTGGCGGGCATTGACCCAGTCGGCAATGCGGCTGGTGCCGTCGTACTTGGGGCTTTCTGTCCGAATCGCTTCAGCTTCGACAGCTTCGGCCGCCGCGCGGTCGTCGTACCACCTGACGTCTCTGCTCTTTACCAGGTGCCACCAGAACTTCTGGCGCTGGTGATCGGCGAAGCGCTGCTTGAGGGCCATGGTGATGCCGACGTACAGAAGGCGCTCTTCGGCGTAGTACAGCCGGTACACCGCGGTACGCGCCTCGCGGACTCGCCTACGAGGGTCGGTCTGCATGACTTCCTCCCTTCGTTGCCTCTGAGCGGCCTTGCCGTTGCCTCACCCCTGCGCGAGTGAGCGTGGATTACCCGATGTGGCCGTCACCCAGGTGTCGGTTCGGCATTTGAGCGGCATCTGCGAGCTCAGGCAGTTCGACCACCGTCACGCCAGCAGCGACCAAGAGCTCGACTCCGACGCAGTCGGCAACGAACAGGGGCGGTTCGCGCCAGGCGATGACGACGCGCGGGATCCCGGCCTCGAGGATCCGCTGCGCGCACGGAGTACGGTCCGCGCTCCGCCGGGAGCACGGCTCCAGGGACGAGTAGATCGTCGCCGTGGCCAGCCGAGGGTCGCCCACCGGCAGTTTTCCGAGGGCGGCCTCCTCCGCGTGCTCCCGCGGATCGGCCTCACGCGAGTAGCCGGCCGCGAGCTCGGTGCCGTCCTCGGCAACGATGACCGCCCCCACCGAGTACGCCCCGGCAGCCGGGGGACACAGCGCGGCGAGGCCGATCGCGCGCCGCATCCAGCGGAGGTCCTCGTCCCGGTCGGGGACGTACATCAGCCACGCTCCTTCGGGGCGTAGCGCAGCAGCACGACGTCGCCGATCACGCGGGCCTCCAGCAGACGCATCCGGGAGGTTGACCCGCCCGGGTATTCAGCGGCTCCCAGGAATTTCGGAGCGTCGGCCTGGCCTACGAGCAGCGGCGCGACGGCGAGGTGGACCTCGTCGGCCAGGTTCTGCGCCATGAACTGGGTGTGGATCGTGCCACCGCCCTCCACCATCAGCTGCTTGACGCCGCGGTGCCCGAGTTCGTCGAGGACCAGGCCCCAGTCGAGGTCGGGCCCGACGCTGACGACGTCAGCGAGGTCCCCGAGCGTCGCACGAACCTTTTCCACCGCGCTGTCGACGGTGACGACCAACTTGTCGCCGCCGTGGTGCCAGAACTTCAGGTCGGCGGCGAGGTCGCCGGTGCGGGTGACCGTGACTTTCAGCGGGTAGGCCGACTTGCTGTCGGCGACGCGCTGAGCACGGCGTTCGTCGCTGTTGACCAACAGGCGCGGGTTGTCCCGGCGCATGGTGTTCGCGCCGATCAGGATGGCGTCGGACTCCGCCCGGACCTGGTCGACGCGGTCGAAGTCCTGAGCGTTGGAGAGCAGCAGTCGCTCGGAGCTGGTGTCGTCCAGGTAGCCGTCGACCGACATGGCGGCGGAGAGGATGACGTACGGACGCATGGTCATAGGCGGTGTGATCCGTTCTGCTCAGAATTCGTGGGCGAGCGTGCCGTCGAAGTGCGCGCGGAACTCCGCGACCTCGGGCTGGCGCTGCCAGGGCACCAGCGCCTTGTCGAGACGCGCGAGCTCTCGGACGATCCGGCCCGAGCCCGTGTCGTTGGCGATACTCAGGGCCTGGAGACCGACCGCAGCGGCTTGGTCGGGCGCGCCGGCACCGGCGTGAGCCACGGCGGCCCGAGCCATATAGACGCCGCGGTCGCGGTGGTATCCGTCGGGCAGTGCCTTGATGGCGTTGGTGAAGACCTCCGCGGCTTCCGCATGCTTGCCCAGTACCTCCAAGCCCTGCGCCCGGTGCACTTCCACGTACTGCTCGTTCAGCCACACGCCCCAGGGGGTCGTGTCGCCGGAGACGCGATCGAGAGCGTTGCGCACATCGTCGATCGTGCGCTCGCTGTCGGCCAGCTCACCGCGCAACGCGTGCCCGTACGACTCGTAGGTCCGGGCGACGGCGGCCAGTCGACTGCGGGGCCGCGCCATGCGCTGCGCGGCTTCGGCGAGGTCGACGACGTCGACCAGGTCGCGCATCTCGCCAGCGAGCTGTGCCTTGCGGGCCATCACGTACGAGGTCAGGTCACCGTCTCCGACGGTGTGGCTCCACTGGAACGCTCGGTCGAGCCAGAACTGCGCGTTGTTGAAGTCGCCCAGGTCTTGGTAGAGCCAGGAAGTGAACTCCGCGTACTGCGTCTGGAGCTCCATGAGGGCGTGGCGGTCCGTGCCCTTCGTGTCCTGGCGCAGCTGCTTGATGTCCTCGATGTGCTGGAGCGCGGCCGCGATGGCTCGGCCGGGGCCGAGGAGGTTGTCGCTGTCGATCAGCAGACGACGCGCGCGCTGGAAGTGTTCCACCGGCGTACCGCTGTAGGCGGAAGCCGACCGGGCCGAGCGTGTCAGCCTCGGCAGAGAGCTGGCGGCCGCCGGCGATACCCCGCCCAGCGCAGCAGCTGCACCGAGCCCCATCCCGCCACGCAGCATCGCGCGTCGATCCAGCGCCACGAAAATCACCGATCCATCCCGTAGACGAGCGGGGACAAAGATCCCCTCACCGTCCGACGTTGCCCGCTGGGACGCGGCCACAGCCAGGTCCACGGATGATTCGGACACATGGAGCCCTGAAACGGACACATGATCTCGAGGGGAATCATCCGAGGCGATGCGCTCCCACAGCTCGATCAAAAGGCCGTGCGCGTTGAGCACACGGTCCAACTCCTCGACCTCGGAGCGGTGCTTCGGAGCGCGCTTCGCGTTCTCCCATTTCCACAGCTTGGAGTACGAGAAGAAGGTGGCTTCCGCGAGGCCGCGCAGGCTGAGACCGCGCCGCTCGCGGAGGTCTCGCACTGTGTAGCCGAAGCGGTCCAGGGGCGATGCCTCCGGGGTCAGAACGTTCGGCTTCTGCCCCACGCTGATCCCCCTCCATGTCTCCTATCGGTGTGTCCAGCGGCTGGACACATGTCAGACCTAGAACCAGCTCCGTGGTCGGGCCTACAACTTTGCTAACGAAGTTGGACCGGCCAGGGAGGGACGAACATGCAGAACGGCACGCGAGGAACGACGTCAGTCGCCTCGGTCCTTCTCGATCCGTTCGAGGCGTGCTGTGAGATCGGCGACCTGCTCTTCAAGTGCCTTGATGGATCGAGCGGTCGAGTCCTCGCCGGCGGAGGCAGCGTTGGTGACGAAAGAGCCGCGGCCCTGATGGGAGTAGATGAGGCCCGCCGTGCGCAGCTCGGTCAGGGCTCGCTGGACGGTCCCAGCTGCGACGCCGTACTCCTCTACGAGCTCCCGTGTGCTTGGCAGCTTCGTCCCAGGGGTCAGGAGACCGGAGCGGATCTTGTCGCGGACATCCTGAACGATTCGCTGGTACGGCTGCACGGCCTCGTTGCTCATGAGCGACATCGTAGGTCGACCCCCTCGTCTTAGCTAGCTTCCATAGCTTCCTCAATCAAGTGCTTGACATCCACCCAACCTTACCAGCTAACCTAGGTAAGTCAGCAAGGTTGGTGGGGCGGTAAGAGCCGCCCTGCTGGACGTACCACTGCACCATCGCAGTCCCGCAGCTCGTCTCTTCGGAGTCGGGCAGGTGGCCGGAGGCGGTAGCTAAGACCAAACCCCCCCGACCGGCAGGACTGCTGTACGACCTCAGCGCTGATGCGCTGTCTATCCGCCGGGACGCGGGCCTCTGGCTCGTGGGCCTGGTGGGTGGAGAGAGCATCCGCCCCGCACCCCCCTCCCCATTTCTCCTGCCGAGGAGTTGCCATGTCCGAGCTCGCCATGCCCAAGGCCGCCAAGCGCCGGGGCCGCACCCGTACCTCCCGCGTCAGCCCCCTCGCCCCGATCGTCCTCTCGACCTTGTCGCCCGGTCACATCGACATGCGGCGGGTCGAGTCCACCCAGAAGCGCCGTATCTCGCTGGTCTGCCCGGCCTGCGACACCTGGGTGGCCGTGACCCCCCACCGCGGCACCTACCTGCTCAAGACGGTCCCGCACCACACCGGCCGGGCCGGCGTCGACGCCGCGATCCGCTGCAGCTCCAGCAACCGTCTCGTCGACGTCGACGTCAGCGCGGACACCTGGAGCCGCCAGTACGGCGAGTGGGCGCGTGAGGAGCGTCTCGCGGTCGACCTGACCCGTCACCGCCGCGCCACCGTCCAGACCCTCAAGGTCGCCCGGCCGCAGGAGCGTCCCGCCGACCGGCGAGCTCAGTGGGAGCGTGCGGTGCCCGCCGCCCGCCGGGCCGACGCCGCCCGTGCGGTTCCGGCCGACGCGCTCCCCACCACGCGTGGTCGGGCCGTCGACGGCCCCGCCGGCGCCCTGCCGGCCATGATTGGGCAGGAGGCCGGGGACGGCCGTTCCGTCCGTGCCCTGGCCGCCGGCACCCTGCGCGTCCTGGCCGACGCCGCCCCGGGCCGTTCCGCGAGCGACGTCCTTGAGGAGCACCTCGCCCGCGTCGCCTACTCGCACCTGGCCACGCTCTGGCGCCGCCCCCTGACCCCGGCCGACCAGTCCGAGCACACGAAGCTGGTGGACGCGGTCCGGGCCGAGTTGCCCGCCCCGGCCCTGGGTGAGACCGCCGCGGTGTACACCGCCCGCTGCCGCAAGCCCGCCCTCGGCGCCCGCCGCCGCAAGCCCGCTCTCGCGGCCTGACCCGCACAACCGCCCCGGCCTCGGCTCCCGCACCGCGCGGGGGCCGAGGCCGGGACCGTCTGCTCCCGCCCTTGCCCGCTCACCGCGCCCTGGAGGTCCTGATGCCCGCCACCCTGACCCTGACGTCCCACCGGCCCAGCAGCGGCGAGGTGTTCGACGCCGAGACGCTCGCGCTCCTGGACGAGCTCGACGTCCCGCTCCCCACCGAGTTCGCCGACTTCGACGTCGACCTCGACATCGCCTTCGGCACACCGCTGGGGATGTACGAGCTGTTCGCGACGCCCCGCGAGAAGGCGGCCTCGCTGACCCGCCCGCACACCGAGGTCCTCGGCGAGTTCTTCGCACGCCGGCACGCGGCCCTGGACATTCTCGCGACCGACCCGTCGATCACCAGCCTGGTCCGCGAGCGCCTGGTCGACGTCCTTCTCCCCCACGCCGCTCGCCTGCGCCGGACGATCCGCTCCGGATGCCGCCCCGAATACGCCGCCGCCTGACCCACCGGCCCCGGACGGACGCCCACGATCAACGGCCACCCCCTACTGCACCAGGGGAGTGGCCGCTGGTCGTGGCCGGTCGTACGACCCGCCAACGAACGACAGCCCCGGGGATTGCGCCCCCGAGGCTGTCCAGGACCTACGCGGAGGACCTATGCAGAACAGCATCGCACGGAACAACGGCGACTCCGACACGGACATGGACGAGGCCCTGCGCCGCGTTCGGCAGGGGAAGTGACCGCGATGGACTGGCGCCATAACGCGGCCTGCCGCGAGGAAGACCCGGATCTGTTCTTCCCGGTCGGCAACACCGGCCCCGCCATGCTGCAGATCGAGGAAGCCAAGTCCGTCTGCCGCCGCTGCCCGGTCATGGAGGCGTGCTTGCAGTGGGCGCTGGAGTCCGGTCAGGACTCCGGGGTCTGGGGCGGGCTCAGCGAGGACGAGCGGCGGGCGATGAAGCGCCGCGCCGCCCGCAACCGGCACCGCGCCGGACAGGGGGCGACGGCATGACGAACATCCTGGCCGTCCTGGCCGCGCCCCTGCGGCACCTGTGGCAGTGCCCCCTGTGCAGCTGCTGGTGGGAGACCGAGTCCTGCCAGAGGTGCTGACCTGACACCGAGCTCCGCCCCGCCGACTGTCGGGCTCCCGGCCGCCGTGACCGCCGGCCGGGAGCCCGACCGAGGTCCCTTCCCGCTTGACCGCACGCGCCGTGCCCGGCCGCCCGCCTGACGGGCCGCCGGCCTTTCGCACGCCCTCTACCGGGCATCGGCTGGGGCCGACGCCCTTCCTCCAGGAGGCACCATGCGCACCATCCGCCGCGACGGCTGGACCGCCGCCGACTACGACTCCGAGCAGATCCTCCACCAGCTCGGGCACCGCGACGCCGCCGCCCAGGTGACCCGGGCGCGCCGCCGACGCCCGCTCCGCCGGGCCTGGCGCACGCTGCGCGCGCGGCTCCACCGTCCCGCCGACGTGACGCCGGCGGCGGGCATCGACTGGGACGCGGCCCGGGCGGCGGCCGACGCCGTCAACCGCGGCGACACCGGCGAGGCCGACCGCATCGTCCAGGCCACCGCCGACCCGCGCGGCACGGCCTTCGCGGCCTTCCGCTTCATCGACGTCCACTGAGTCCTTCCCGCCTGTCGGTTGCCTCCCCCGTCCGTCCCGGCCTGTGTGCCGGTACGGACGGGGCGAGGGGAGCCGGACAGCCCGGACTGCACCACCGACCTCCTCGAGGAGATGACATGTCCCTCAGCCCGCAGAAGACCACCACCCCCGTCGCCGTCTTCAAGGCCGGCGACTACGTCCTGTACCGCGACCCGGAGCTGTACTGGACCGGCCAGGCGGGCCACACCTTCGTCTGCAAGGTCAAGAAGGCGTGGGCGA
The DNA here is from genome assembly GCF_040653375.1 of Streptomyces sp. NPDC047974. Classification (NCBI taxonomy): domain Bacteria; kingdom Bacillati; phylum Actinomycetota; class Actinomycetes; order Kitasatosporales; family Streptomycetaceae; genus Streptomyces; species Streptomyces sp. NPDC047974. The sequence continues at coordinate 10,653 of NZ_JBEZNU010000048.1, read as the reverse complement.
CCGGCGAGTACACCCTGACCGCGCTGGTCTCCGGCCGCCTGGTCGAGTTCGTCAAGCCGGACTACATGCGGCTGCTGCCGCCGATCGACGCGATGCGCGACATCGACACCGCCCCCCTGCACGGCGTCGACGCCGCCGACGACATGACCGCGGCGGCGATGGCCTGGCTCACCCAGCAGCAGGCCACCGCCAACGTCCGGCCGGAGCTGCCCGGCCCGCGCGGCTGACCCCACCCACCGAGCACCATCGCCGCCCCGGGCCTCCCGGGGCGGCACCCGACCTGGAAGGAGGCGGCGTGGCCGCCAACCGAACCCGTAAGAGGGCCAACGCCCGCACCAAGACGCCGGCCACGCCGGCCGCGCAGCCCGCCGCCTCCACCCTGCCCGCCCCCGCCCCGGCGCCGCTCTCCGAGATGACGCCGGTCTCCGAGACGGAGACGACGGTGGTACCGGAGACGGACTGGGTGGCGCTGGCCACGGTCGCGGACGCCCGCGACCGGGCCGCCGACATCATCGACACCGCCCGCGAGCAGGCCCTCGCCCTGCAGACGCAGGCCGAGGAGCAGGCGGCGCGCACCGTCGCCGATACCCACGAGCAGACCACCGCCCTGCTGGCCGACGCGCGCACGCGCGCCGAGGCCGTCACTGCCGGCGCCCAGGAGGAGGCCACCGCCCAGCGGGCGGCGGCCACCACCGAGGCCGAGACCGTGCGCGGGGAGGCGCAGCAGCTGCGCGGCGAGGCCGACCGGCTCCTGTCCGAGGCCCAGACCCGCGCCGGCCAGCTCCTCGCCCAGGCGCGGGCGCGGGTCGCGGAGCTGACCGAGCTGGCCGCCGCCGACCACCAGGCCACCGCGACGGCGGTCGCCGAGCTGCGGCGCCTGGCCGAGGCCGACCTCACCGAGATCGGCGCCCTGGTCGCCACCCGCCGCACCGAGGCCGGGCAGATCCTCGCCCGCGCCCGCGCCGAGGCCGACGAGCTGCTCGCCGCTGCCCAGGCCGAGGTCGAGCAGGCTCGCGAGCGCCACGCCCGGCTCGCCAAGGCCGCCGCCGAGCAGTACGCCGCCCGGCGCACCGAGGCGGAGGCGCTGCACGCGGACGCGGTCCAGGCCGCCGCCGAGCGGCGCCGCGAGGCCGACGCCTACGTCGCCGCCGCCCACACCGAGGCGGAGACCGCCCGCGCCGAGCTGCGCGCCGAGCTGCGCGAGCTCGGTGAGAAGTTCGACGCCGACGCCGAGGGCAAGCGCCAGGCCCTGGCTGAGGAGCTCGCCGGGCTGAAGAGGGCGTGCGACCAGCAGCGCGAGAAGCTGCGCACCGAGGCCACGACCGTTGCCCAGGAGCTGCGCGCGGCCGCGCAGAAGGAGGCCGAGCGCATCACCGCCGAGGCCGAGCGCAAGGCCAAGGCTGTCACCGAGCGGGCGCAGGCCGACGAGGCCCGCGCCCGCCGGCTGCTGAACGAGGCCCGCGAGGCCAAGAGGGCGGCCTCGAAGTGGCGCGGTTGGCGTCAGAACCTCGGCGGCAAGCTGTGGAAGATGGCGCCGTGGGTCGCGTTGGCCGCCGGAGTTGGGCTCGCCGCCGCCGGTGAGTACGAGCTGGCCCGCATGGTCGGCATCGGCAAGTATGTCGCCCCGCTTCTTCCGGTCAGCATCGACGTCTACTGCGTCACGGCTTTCCGGGCCAAGCGAGACATTCCCGCCGCGCTCACGCTGATGGCGTCGGCCAACGTCGTCTTCCACCTGTCCGAGCAGGCGCACCTCGTTCCCGAGGGCGGGTCGGCACCGTGGTGGCTGACGACGTTCGTCGTCCTGATCTTCGTGGCCGTCATCTGGCGCGTACACACCCTCATGCACGACGACGGTACGGACGGCCACGGCGGTACGGACACCTCGTCCGGTACGGCCACCGGTACGCCGGACCGTACCGGTGTGGACGGCGGAAGCGGTACGGCTGCCCGTACCGGTACGCACCGCCGGACGGCCGGTACGGACAGCATCGCGTCGGGCCGTACGCAGCCCGCGTACGGCGACCTGTACGCCGCGAACAGCGGCGGACGAGGCGACGGTACGGGCGCCGGATACGACGGTACGGACCCGGCACACGCCCTCTCCCACCCGGCGCACCGCGATGGGGGTGAAGGGGCGCTGACCAGGCCGTACAGCGACCGTACACACGGCGTACACACCCCTCTAGACGGGGCGGCGCGTACAGGTACGGCGACCCGGAGGCGTACCGGTACGGCTCACGCGGCCGTACAGGAGCGCAGCGGCGCGGTCAGCGTCCGTACCCAGCTCGGCTTCGACGCTGTACAGGGTGGCCGTACCGGTACGGCGGCCACTTCCTCTCGCGCAACCGGAGCCAGCGGTGCGGGCCGTACAGCCGGTACGGACCGACCCGGTACGCCTGCCCGTACGGACGCCGAACTCCTCCCGCTCGTACAGGCGCTGCCGCGCGATGAGGACGGCTACGTGACCTTGTACCGGGTCCGTACCGACCTCTCGGTCAACCTGCCCCGCGCGGTCCGGCTGCTGAAGGAGGCCGGCCTGCTGCGGCCCGAGGACGCCGACAAGCACCTCACCTGACCCACCGTCCGGCACACACCAAGGAGGGCCAGCCCGAAGTCAGCGGGCTGGCCCTCCTTGCGACTGCCGGAAGCAGTCACGACCAGTACAGCACGTTTCCCCTGATCAGACCCCGCTTCCGGCATGCCTGGGCGGGCTCGAACCACACCGAGAAGGAGTTCATCAGCCATGTCCGGCATCGACTGGGACAAGGAGCTCAGCCTCATGACCCCCCAGCCCCAGCCCCCGACCCCGCAGACCCCGGCCCCCGAGGCCCCGGAGAAGCCGCAGAAGCCCGCGACCTCGAGGTTTTCCACCGCGGTCGACGGGATGCGCCGCAACACCGCGGCCCTCGCCGTGTGCGGCACGATCGCCGTCGTCGCCGTGTGCGGAACGGTCATCGCCGTCACCAACGCGCAGGCCGACCAGGCCGCCCAGGACCGTGCGCGCGCGCAGCAGGACGCCGCGAACGCCCTGGTCGAGGCGGAGGCCGACAAGCAGCGGGCCCAGATCGAGGAGGCCACCGCCAAGGCCGCGTACGAGCGGGAGCTGACCGTCTACCGCGAGTGCATGAAGGACCGCGCGGCGGCCGTCGCCAAGGCGTCTTCCTTCGAGATCTCCCGGATCCCCGAGTGCCCGGCCCCGGTCTTCAGCGGCACCTCCGCCAGGGCCCAGCAGCCCGCCGGCGCCAGCTCTGGGAGCGGCATCACCTCCAGCCCGTGGCTGTGGGTGGCGCTCGTCGGAGGCGGCGGCCTCCTGGCCTACAAGAAGCTCTCCGCGCCCTCCGGTTCGGGCGCGGTAACCCCCGTCAGCAACAAAGGATTCACCTTCGAGAAGGGTGCGTGACATGACGCTTCAGTTCTTCGCCCTCGGTCTTTTCTGCTGGGCTCTGTTCTTCACCTTCAGGAAGACGAAGGGGAAGCAGATGGTGGTCTGCATCATGCTCATCGTCTCCGGCATCTTCCTGCCGTACACGCCGTTCAGTGAGTCGATCCGCGGCACGCTGGAGTCGGTGTTCAACACGGCGAACACGACCGTGAACAACATCGGCTCGGCGTCGCGCTGAGTGACCGATCGCGGTTACCGGTTACCGGTTACAGCCCCCAGAGACCCCTCGAACCCTCCGCCGGAGGGCCCGAACCGGGGTCCTGGGGGCCTGTAACCGGTAACCGGTAACCGACCTCAACCACATAGAGTCACAGAAAGGAGGGGCATGGAACTGCTCTTGCTCCTCGCCATCAGCTACGTGTTCGGCGTGGAGAAAACGCACGGGAAATACGAGCAGGCGGGAATCAAGAAACCCCCCGCTAAAACAAAAGATAAATGGAATCCGACCCGGGCGCCGGACACATTCCGAAACGCGCCGTACAACATCGCGGCGAAAACGCATTACGGTCTGCTGGCGGGCGCGCATATGGCCGGTGGCCTGCGCGACGGATGGCGCTCGGCCTACCTCAAGAAGCCGACCGAGGTGCCTTCCGTTTCCCCTTCCGCAGACCCCTCTGCGGCGAAGCCGCCGAAGGGTAAGTCGACGAAGGGGAAGCCGTCCTCGACAACGCCGCCTACGGCGACTCCCTCCTCGGCGACCCCGCCGACGGGCTCTTCGTCCTCGGCGACGCCGCCGGCGGGGACCCCGTCCTCCACGGCGACGCCGCCGTCTTCGACGTCTCCGCCGACGACGCCTCCACCGCCGTCCGCACCCCCACCGCCGTCCGCGCCCCCTCCCCCGACGACCCCGCCGCGGCCGACGGCGCCTCCGCCGCCGACGACCCCGCCGGTGACGGTGCCGCCGGGGTCCGCAGTTCCCCCGGCCGGGACCATTCCGCGGCCCCGCACCGTCAAGCTGCCCGACCACATCCGGAAGGACCCCGCGATGCAGCCCAACCCGCCCGTCCCGCACGCCGCGACCGTCGACGACAAGGGCGTCCACGTCACGACCGCCGCGGGCAAGTCCCGCACCTACAGCGGCGGTGAGGTCATGAACCTCACCCAGGTCATCGACCTCGCCGACGGCTCGGCCACCCTGTGCCAGGCCAGCACCGACACCGCCCTGGAACTCATGGACGAGGCCCTGGAGCTGGCCACGGACTGCGACACGCTCATCGCGGACATCACCGCCAAGGGCGTCGGCGCGAACCTCATCGCGAAGTGCGAGCACCTCAAGGAGCAGCTCGACCTCCAGGCCGCCGCCGCCAAGGACGTCCACGACAAGATCCAGGGTGGCGAGGAGGCGTGCCGCACCGCGTCCGCGAACGCCGAGGCCCGGCACGGCGGCATCTTCCGCGCCGTCGCCGACTCCCCCCTGACCAAGCCCGCCGAGCGCGACTTCTACAACGCCCGCTGACCACAGACAGGAGAAGCCCCGCATGAGCGCCACCGAAACCCTGAAGGACGCCGCGAACTACGCGGCCCTGCGCACCAAACTGGCCTGGCTCACCCACAACGTCCACGCGCACGCCCGGACCGTCACCAAGCTCGCCGCGGACGTCGACGACGCCGCCGAGCAGATGCTCGACGCCGCCGAGACGATGAAGGCGCTGGCCGTCGACGACGCCACGACCTCCGAGTTCGCCGACGCCGCGCTGACCATGACCGGCGTCAAGGACGCGGCCGGCGCTTACACCTCCGCCGCCGACAGCGCGGCCGCGGCCGCCGACGACGCGAAGACCACCACCGAGAACGACCACGGCGGCATCGCCGACGCCGTCGCCACCTCCCCCGTCGACATGGCCGAAGCCGGCTTCTACGCCCAGAGTTAAGGAGACCGAAGGATCATGGGGCCGACCCGAGCACAGTTCGTTCAGTACGCGCCCGCCGCGCTCGCGGTGGTGCCACTTGCCGCCGGCCCCTGGTCCGCCCTCGCCGCCGCGGCGGCCGGAGCCGGGGCGTGGGCCGTTGGCGCCTCCGCCCCGGTGCTGCGGTCCCTGATCGCGTGCGGGCTTACCACCACAGGCTGCGGCATCGCCGCCAGCGAGGTCCTCGCCGCCGGCATGAACCCGCTGATCGCCCTTGGGCTCGCGGTCCCGGCCGGGGCCGCCGCCTTGGCCCACCACCGCAACCTCGCCGGCCACCTCCCCGCGCCCGAGCTCATCTCCGTGACCACGGGCGCGGGGGTGACCACTGGGCAGACGTCTCAGGCACAGCTCATCACCGCCTGGTGGCGCGAGTACATCTCCGGCCCGACCCAGACCGAGGGCCGCGTCCTCATCCAGGCCGGGGCCAACCTGGAGCACCTCGGCCTCGGGATCGACGCCGACCACGTCGCGTTCACCGGGATCATCACCCTGCCCCAGGGGCAGCAGGTGCGGGTCCGGGCCGCCGACATCGCCTCCGTCTACCAGATCCCCGTCTCCCAGGTGGAGCTGGGCGACCCCAAGCACTACGCGCCGAACGCCCTGCCGGTCACCGTGCATCTGAAGGTGCTGGCGGAGCAGCCGCAGATCACGGCCGGGGCCCCCACGACCCCGCAGGAGCTGTGGGCCGCCTACGTCGGCGTGCCCGAGGGCGCGATGCCGGGCACCACCCTGACCCTGACCCGCTACGACGGGCCGCTGGACTGGGAAGGCATCGCGACCCGCGACCGCCGGGCGATCGGCACCGTGAACCTGCAGGACCTCGCGGGCAACCTCGACCTGGAGACGATCCAGATCGCCCTGGCCCCCGGCGACAAGCCCTCTCAGATGGGGATCCGGGTGATGCGGGAGCACGCCCTGATGCACGGCACGATGCTCTCGACGGTCCTGGACGAGCTGTCGATGGACTCGCGCGGCTACGTCCGCGCCGGCACCTACGTCGACGGCCGCCCCGCGCTCCTGCCGCTCGCGCAGCCCGGCTCCGGCGCCCGCCACCTCTACCTCGTCGGCGGTTCCCGGTCGGGCAAGTCGGGGCTGCTGGAGCAGATCCTGCTCTCCGCCCACCGCTCCAATATCGCGGTGATCCTCGCCTCCCCGCAGGCCGGGACCATCGCCGGCGCCTCGCTGTCCGCGTACCTTGGGGACGGCCTGGACGAGGCGATGGGCGCGCTGCGCCTCGCCTACGCGATGCTGCTCGACCGCGAATCCCGCTACCGCTCCCCCGCGTTCCCCTTCACCGACCCGCTGGTCCTGGTCGTCATCGACGAGGCCCACATGTTGCTGTCGGCCTCCTCGCCCTACGCCGAAGAGGCGAAGGCGATCGTCGAGCAGTTGACCCGCCGGTCCCTCAAGCGGGGCATCGGTGTCGTCCTGGCCACCCAGACCCCGCTCGCCGAAGACCTCGGCAACTCCACGGTCATCCGCTCGCAGCTGCTGATCGGCGGCGGCGCGGTGTTCCTGCGCTGCGCCAAGGGCCAGGGCTCGCTGGTCGGCACGAACGCGGTGGAGGGCGCGGAGGGCATCGACCTGTCGAGGATCCCCTCGCAGTGGCCCGGCCAGTACGCCAAGGTCGCCGACCGCGACATGTCCGGCCTGGCCACCGAAGCCGCCGCCGCCCCCGAGGACGGCACCTTCGGCCTGGGCTACCTCCTCACCCCCGGCAGCCAGGCCGTCCAGTTCCGCTCCCTGCACCTGGACGTGCCGCCGGTCTCCCTCGCCGGGGGCGAGCGGCCGGTCGGGATCGAGGACTGCGACGCCTGGCGCGAGCGCGACGCGATCGCCCAGACGCGGATGGTCGACAAGCGCGGCAAGAACCTCATCGGCAGCCTCGCCGACCTCCTCGCCGCCGCCGAGGCCGCCGCCTCCTCGCCGGAGCCGGCGGCCCACCACAACCCCGCCGGTCTCCACGCCGTCCCCGGGCCCGCCCGGCCGGGTGGAGCACCGGCGGCATCCGAGGGACAGGAGCTGATCAAGCCGCGCATCCTCGAGCTCCTCCAGGAGCACTCCATCCCCATGACCGCCGAAACCATCGCCCGCAAGCTCGAGATCCCCGCCACTCGCGTCAAGCCGCGGCTGTCCGAGCTGAAGAAGAGGGGCGAGGTCACCAACGAGAACGGCCTGTGGAGGGCAGCATGAACACCCACACGAAGACCGACTTCACCCCCATTGACCAGGACCTGTACGCGGCCGCGTTCCGGCTCCTGGACCCCGACCCGGTCCCCATCCCGGAACCCGCGCCGCCTGCGGCTCTCGTGGTGCCCGCGCAGGTCCCCCTCACCGCCGCCGCTCCGGTGCGCCTGACCGGGCCGGTGGAGAAGACCCTCACCGACGCGCTCGCGTTCCTCGACACCCACGGCTGGACCCGGTACTCCCTCATCAACACGGAGGGCGCCCGCTGCTCCATCGGCGCCCTGCGCGCCGCCGCCGGAGCCCGCAACACCGCCTACCGCGACGCCGGAAACCTCCTCCTCGACGAGGCCCGCCGACAGCACGGCAAGAAGTGGCAGACCATCCCGTCCTGGAACGACTGCCACAGCGGAGCGCAGGTGCGTAGCGTGTGGGAGGCCGCCATCCGGCGCGCCCAACACCTGAACATCTGACGCTGGAGCTGCCCGTGTCGTTCTCGTTCACCAACCCGCAGCCGGACCGCGGCGGCCGTTCGTCCTCCTTCACCGACCCACAGCCGGAGGACGACGGCCGCTCGTTCTCGTTCACCGGACCGGACCCGGCCGACATCGACAGGCAGCTCCAGACGATCACCGACATGGCCCACGAGATCCTCCGCCTCGTCGCAGACGTCCGCAGGCAGATCAACACCTGACACACCGCACAGCTCGGCCTCGCGCCCCGCCCGGAACCTCCTTCCGGGCGGGGCGTCGCCGTTCCCTGCCCGAACCACCACCCTCTCGGGAGACCGCCACCGTGCGCCGCTACCGCTACCGCTACCGCTGCACCATCTGCCGCACCACCAGCCCCGTCGTCCTCCACCCCGACGACCTCGACGCCGAAGGCGATGCCCACCGCCAGGCCGTCCACGGCGGCCACTTCCCCGACGACGAACTCGCCGGCGAGATAGACCGCCTGGGCCGCTGGTACGCCGCCCTGTCCCCGCTCGCCGTGCTCCACGCCCGCATCGCCGACGGCCTCAGCGACCTGCGCGACGAGAAGACCATGGGCCACTACTGGTGGGCCAGCGCCGGCTCCGCCCTCCTGATCGGCGGCTCCGCCGCCCTCATCGCCCTGGTCGTCTCCGCCGCCCTCTGACACAGGATCCGACCGTCCCGCCTGGCCACCGGCACCGGCCCGCCCCGCACTCCGAGGGGCGGCCGGTCCCGGTGACCGGACAGGCCGACCGGCCACCACCCGCGCCCCACAGACCCTCCCGGTCGGCGGGGCGCAGCACTTCCCGTCCTGCTCCACCATCCCGTTCAGGAGACCCGATGTTCCGTGTGATCCGCACCCGCACCTACCGCGAGCTCCACACCCACGTCCAGGAGCTCCACGACCGCGCCGCCAGCCAGGAGCGCGGCCGCCTGGCCGCCGAGTACCGCATCACCCAGGCCCTGGAGCTCCTCAGGACCGAGGACAGCGAGTTGTCCACCTGCCTGAGCGACGCCCTGACCGGCGACGGACAGTTCACCGTCGCCGCGACGAGGAGCTCCGCCCCGCTCCCCCGCTGACCGCCCGCCCACTCCGGGGGAGGCACCCGTGCACGCCCACGACCCCGGCGACGGCTCGCTGCCGGTCTTCCGGTGGCGCCAGGCCGTCCCCGGGCTCGCAACTCACCGCCAGCTGCGGGAGATGGGCCTGCGCCCCGGCGGCCAGGAGCCCGTCGCCCGCATCGAGTGCCGCGGCGGCCGGCGGTTCGCGTGGCTGTACCGGATCGACCTGGCGAAGCCGAAGCGGCCGATGACCCTCGCCAAGGAAGCGGCGCTCGACAAGGCGATGGCCAAGCGCCAGACCTACGGCACCTGCCGCCGCCGCTACTTCCACTGCATCCCGCTCAAGACCTTGGACTCGTGCCTGAGTGCCACGACGGCACGCCCGCCGACCCCGCCTCCTACACCGCTCCCCCGGCCCCGCACCTGCTGGCCGCCTGAACCGAGAGGACCACCTCATGCAGGCTCACCGTCCCGCCACCTTCGCCGCCGTACTCGGACTGACCCGCGCCGCCAGCGCCATCGGCGACTTCTGGGTGCAGAGCGACTTCTGCGCCCGGGTGAAGGGCGCCTCCGACGACCACCCGGTCACCTACCAGGACCCGGTCACCGAGAAGAAGACGGTCCACGGCACGGCCGACGGCCGCAAGGCGTGCCTGGAGCACTGCCTGACCTACACCGCCACCCAGGCGATCGTCACCGGGCTCGGCGCCCGCGCCCTCGGCATCCGCGTCCACCCGGCCGCAGCCGCGGCCGCCCTCGCCATCTCCTTCGGCACCCACTACGCCGCCGACCGGCGCGTCCCGGGCAAGGGCCTGCTGGAGAAGCTCGCCACCAAGACCGCAACGGGCGGCTTCTACAAGCTCGCAGACTTCGGCATGAACGGGTCCTTCCACTTGGACTCCGCCTGGCACCACGGCTGGGAGACGGTCGCCGCCCTGATCGCCACCACCGGCGCGAAGTCCCGGTAACCGGCCGCCCCGCACCTTTCCGTCCGCGCCGCCCGGCCGGGCATCACGACCCACCTTGCTGAACTGGCCCGCTGTCCTGCGGGCCGTCCTCCCCGCATTCCGAAGGAGAACAGCTGTGCGCGCTTCTGTACGCCGCTCCATCCAGGCCCTGCTCGACGGCGTCGACATGGTCATCATGCTGGCCGGTGCCGTCAGCGGCGCCGTTGTCGGCTACACCTACTACCCGGCCACCTTCGACGCCGACCTGCGCCTGGCCGCCACCGGCGCCGTCGCCCTCGGCGGCACCTTCCTCTTCACCACGGTCGCCGACGCACTGCTCGCCCCGCTGCGCCGCCGCGTCGCCCAGGCCGACATCGCCGAGCTCCGCAGTGCTGCCGTGCCGAGCGACCTGGACGAGGCGCTCGGACAGATCGGCGCCGCCGCCGAGACCGACGCCGCGCACCGCGCCGCCCAGGCCGCGTACCGCATCGACCTCAGCAAGAGCCTGCTCAGCAGCGCCGAGCGGTGGCGCGGCTACACCACCTGTCCGCGTACTCACTGAGGTGCTCAGCAAGGTACGGATGAACGTGCTCAGCTTGGCGGCCTTCAAGCGCCGGCTTGTGGGGAGAAGAAGGGGA
>NZ_JBEZNU010000047.1:0-34842 GCF_040653375.1 Streptomyces sp. NPDC047974 | reverse complement strand
CCCGTCGAGCGCATGATGCGCGACGCCAAGATCACCCAGATCTACGAGGGCACCAACCAGGTCCAGCGCATCGTCATGGCCCGCAACCTCCCGTAGGGCGCGGCTCCGGCACGACCGCGGCCCCCGGCGTGATGCCGGGGGCCGCGGTGCCGTGCGGGGTCGGCGTCCGCCCGCGCGGGGGGACTAGTTGTCCGTGATCGTGATGTCGGAGTGCTCCGCGCCGCACGCGCTGGAGGCGGTGTCGTGGGTGGCGTCACCGCTGTAGGAGGCGGTCCACTTGTAGTCGCCGTCGTTGGCGGCGTCGATCCGGAACGTGGTGTTGTTCGTCGAGGCCTGGCCGTTGACCAGCGGGATCGCGGGGCTGGTGTAGACGGGCATGCTGCAGGTGGCGTCGGCCGGGCCGTACAGCTTGAAGACGACGGTGCCGGTCGGCTGGCCGCCGGCCGTGGCGGTGACGGTGCTGCTGTCCTGCGGGTACACGTACTGCGCGGTGGTGACGGTGGCGCCCGCCTTGATCACCCGCAGGGGCTCGGACTCGCAGGCGCTCATGGCGGCCTGGTTCTTGGCGTCGCCGCTGTAGCTGACCTGCCACCAGAAGGTGCCGATCGTGTCGAACGTCAGCGCGCTGGAGTCGGGGACGACCCCGTTCACGACCGGGAGGTTCTCGCCGGCGGGCCGCCGGTCCTGGGTGCACGCGTTGTCCGAGTACACGGCGTAGGTGACCGTGCCGCCCGCGTCGGGGGTGGCGTCCGACAGGGTGGCCGAGTCGGACACCGAGCCGCCGATCACGACCTCGTCGGCGGAGAGGTCCGTGGTGATCGACGGCCGGGTCTTGGTGACCACGGACGACTCGTTCGGGTCCCCGCAGGCGGTGGTGGAGCCGGAGTTGTTGGCGTCACCGCTGTACTGGGCGATCCAGTAGTAGGTGCCCACCGCGGTCGGGAAGTACTGCGCGGAGTTGTAGTTCCCGTTGCCGTTCACGTTGACGGTGCTGGTGAAGACGGGGGTGCCGCCGCACTGGGCGTTGTCGTAGAGGCGGAAGGCGATCGTTCCGGTCGGGCTGACGCCCCCGCCCAGGGTGGCGGTGTCACGGATCGGGTCGCCGATCGTCACGCTCGGCGTCGCGGTGGTGATCAGCGACGTGCAGTTGGTGAGGTTGACCCGCTGCGGGTCGATGAAGTCCTTCAGCTCGGAGTTGAAGGAGTCCGAGGAGCGGCTCTTCACGTAGGCCGAGCCGAAGGTCCGGCAGTCGCCGCCGGTCGGGAAGATCGCGTCGAAGGAGATCGCCGCCTCACCGAAGGTGAAGGGGTCCAGGGGGCCGAGGCCCCCGGCGGCGATGGTGCCGCCGGCCTGGTTGGCGGGGATCAGCGTGGTGTTGACCGAGCCGAGCGCGTCCGGGTTCTCGCCGTCGCTGATGACGTCCGCGGGGCCCCAGACCGCGCCCGTCCACTCCCGGATGGAGATGGTCGGGACGGTGCCGCCCCGGGAGAGGTCGTACGTGATGAGCTTGTCGCCCTGGGTGCGGACCGGGGTCGCGGTCTCCACGGACCCGTTGTTCGCGCAGTTCGTCGGCATGGCCATCGGGTTGCAGAACTTCTGGTTCAGCTCGAAGTCCATGTTCGTGGTGCCCTGCGGGCTGTTCACCCGCTGCCAGAACAGTTCGAGGAACTTCGGCGTCGTGGTCTCCTCGGTGTGGACGCCGAAGGAGAGCAGATCGCTCTTGTTGGGCGGGATCGACCCGGTGACGATGGTCGGGTTCGCGTCGTTCTCGGACGAGCCCTGACCGAACGAGTTGTCGTTGGCCCCGCTCGGCCGGTCGCGCTTCGGCACGATCCGCAGCGGGGTGCCGGTGCCGCCGGTCAGCCAGTCGACGCAGGTGGCCGCGGCGCCGTTGACGACCAGGTTGGCGTTGGTGTCGATCTCGAAGCGGCTGCCGTCCAGCGCGCTCGGCGTCGCGCAGATCGGCAGGGCCGCCGACAGGGCGGCCTGGGCCGGCGACGCCTGCGCGATGAACGCCCCGGCGAGCGATACGGCCAGCAGGGCTGTGCCGGCATGACGCCTGAGGGGTACGGGTCTGGTCACTGCGAACGCTCCTCGGTGCTCAGCGAGAGGTCATGCGCGTCCGCGTCGTCACCGCGTGCCGGTGGCGGAGGTCCCGGTCGCCGACGGTGCGGGGGCGGCGCGCGGGGAGGAACGTAACAGGGATAAAGGGGTAAAACGGGCAACACGGGCAAGGCTTCACGCGGGTGTCCCCGCGACCGCCCCAGTGGAGGAGCGCGCGGAGGACGTCTGGCGCCGGTGGCCCCCGGAGGGAGCGCCCCGCCCGCGGCGTGCCGACCGGGGCGGGGGCCGGTTCACCGGTCCGAGGTCACCGGCACCGGGATCACCGGCACCGAGATCGCCGGTACCGGGATCACCGGTCCGAGGTGACCGTGACCGGCTCGTCGTTCCTGATCTGCTCGACGAGCTGCTTCACCTTCGTCATGTCCCACTTCAGCGAGCCCTGCGGCGCGCTGCCCGCGAGCGGCATGTTCATCGACTTGCCGTCGCCGCCGCTGATGCCCTTCATCGCGAAGAACATCTTGCCGAGGTCGTACAGCGACATGTCCTTGTCGACGATCAGCGTGTCCAGGCCGGCCCCGAGCGTCGGGTACAGGGCGAACGGGTTGAGGATCGTCCCCGGGGTCGCCGCCTGGTTCGCCAGCGCGGACAGGAACTTCTGCTGGTTCTTCGTCCGGGCGAGGTCCGACTCGGCGAAGGCGTAGCGGGTGCGGACGAAGGCGAGGGCCTGCTCGCCGTTGAGGGTCTGCTTCCCGGCCTGGAAGTCGGCGCCCGACTTCTTGTCCTTGAAGCCCTTCTCGATGTTCATCTCGACACCGCCGAGCGCGTCCACGATGTTCGCGAAGCCGGCGAAGCCGATCTCCGCGTAGTGGTCGATCCGCAGCCCGGTGTTGAACTCGACCGTACGCACGAGCAGCTCGGGCCCGTCCATCGCGTACGCCGCGTTCAGCTTGGAGCCGCCGCGCGCCGGGTACGCCTTGCCGGACTCGGAGCCGACGAAGTTCGGGATCGTCACCCACGAGTCGCGGGGCAGCGAGATCATCGTGTTCCCGCTGGAGCAGGCCGCGAGGATCATCATCGAGTCGGTCCGCTTGCCCTCCGCGGAACCGGTGTGCAGCTTCTTCTTGTCCTCGGCCGTCATGCCCTCGCGGCTGTCGGAGCCGACGATCAGATACGTCGTGCAGTCGCCCTCGGCCGGCCGCTCGATGACCTTCGACAGGTCGACCTCGTTGCGCATCTGCGAGCTGGCCCACGCGTACGTCCCGACGCCCCACGCGAGGACGCCGACCACCAGCACGATCGAGCCGATCTTGATCCGCTTGCGCCAGTCCGGCGCGGCGGCGGCGGGCCGGCCGCCGGTACCGGAGGGTCCCCCCGGACCCCCGGGACCGCCGTGACCGGGCCCTCCGCCCTGCGGGGACCCGTACACCTGCCCGGTGCTGTACCCGGAGTCGTACCCCGTGGCCTGCGCCTGAGTGAAGTTCGGGTTGTACTCCTGCCCGTGTCCCTGGTCGCCGTACCCCTGCTGCCGGGGGTACGGCTGCCCCTGGGGGCGGCGCTGCTGCTCAGGCCAGTCATTCATGCGGACCAGTGTGCCGGTCTCCGCTTTCCGGGCGACAGGCCGGGTGGAAAATAGGACCGGGGCTGTTGCGAAGCTGATGCAAAGCAGACAACGCCGATACCCGGCATAAGGTGGACGACATGACAGAACCGGCCGGCATACCCGGCAAGCCCACCTCGGCCTCCCGCACCACCCTCAGCCACATCATGACGAGCCACGACACCAACCTCCTCGGCACGGTGCACGGCGGCGTGATCATGAAGCTGGTGGACGACGCGGCGGGCGCCGTCGCCGGCCGCCACTCCGGCGGCCCCGCCGTGACCGCCTCCATGGACGAGATGGCCTTCCTGGAGCCCGTCCGCGTCGGCGACCTCCTCCATGTGAAGGCCCAGGTGAACTGGACCGGCCGCTCCTCCATGGAGGTCGGCGTCCGCGTCATGGCCGAGCGCTGGAACGACACCACCCCGGCGACCCAGGTCGGCTCCGCCTACCTCGTCTTCGCCGCCGTGGACGGCGACGGCAAGCCCCGCACGGTCCCCCCGGTCCTCCCGGAGACCGAACAGGACAAGCGCCGCTACCAGGAGGCGCAGATCCGCCGCACCCACCGCCTGGCCCGCCGCCAGGCCATCAAGGAACTGCGCGAGCGGCGCCAGGCCGAGGGCTACCTCGACTGAGGTGCGGGGGCCGTCCCGGGCCCCGGGCCCCGGCCCCGCGTGACGGTCACGGACAGACGACCTGGTCCCCGGTGACCGCCTCGAACGGCCCCCGGACCGGCACCGTCTCCGCCCGCACCGCGGTGACCCCCTTGTAGTCCGCCCCCACCGTGACCCGCAAGGTCCCGCCCCGCCCCGGCACCGCCTTCAGCTCGGCCCCCGGCAGGGCGGCGGCCAGGGACCGGGCGGACCGGTCCCACCGGGGGTCGTACTCCACCAGCGTCCGCTCCCGCGAGGGCCCCGCCCCCGTCATCGGCGACCGCGTCGTGTCGAACCCCGTCGCCCGCAGCGCGTCGTCCACCTTCCGCCCGAGCCCGTCGGTCCGCGTCCCGTTGTGGACCTGCACGCGGATGTCCTTGGGCGCGACGTCCACGACCACGGCCTTGGCCTTCTTCTCCGCGGCCGCCGGCCGGGGCGCGGTCAGCGGCCGGTCCTCGCGCACCGCCGCGAACAGCCGCTGCGCCTTGTCCGCGTCCCACTTCACCGTCGAGCCGATCCCCTTCACGGGGAAGTCCATGTCCCCGATGGGCACGGACACGAACTCCGAGGACGCCGGCGTGAACCCCCGCATGCCCTTCGCGAGCGCCAGCAGCTGATCCGTACCGAAGTCCTCGTCGGCCCGCACCGAGCCCAGCATGGTCGTCGCGACCTCCCGGAACCTCACCGGGTTGAACAGCACCCCGCCGCTGGTCAGCCGGTCCACCAGCGCCGCCAGGAACTTCTGCTGCCGCTGCATCCGCCCGATGTCCGCGGCCCCGTCGATGTGCCGGGAGCGCACGTACTGCAGCGCCTGCCCGCCGTCCAGCTCATGCGTCCCGGCCGCCAGGTCCAGGCCCGAGTAGGCGTCCTTCACCGGCTTCGGGGTGCAGATCTGCACCCCGCCGACCGCGTCCACGGTCCGCATGAAGCTGGTGAAGTCGACCTCCAGATAGTGGTCGATCTTGACCCGGGTCATGGCCTCCACGGTCCGCACGGTCAGCGCCGGCCCGCCCTCCGCGTAGGCGGCATTCAGCTTCACCGGGTGCGCGCGGTGCTTCTCGCCGCTGTTCTGGTCGGTGTGCTCGGGCAGCTCGGCGTACGAGTCCCGGGGCAGCGAGACGACGCTCGCCCGGTCCCTGTCCTCCGAGACGTGCACGAGCAGCACGGTGTCCGTGCAGTGGCAGGGGGCCCCGCCGAGCCGGTACTTCCTCCTCTCCTCGGCGGTGATCCGGTCGCGTCCGTCGGTGCCGACGACCAGCACGTTCATGCCGGTCCCGGCCTGCGGCCGGTTCTTCATGTCCTTGAAGGGGTCCACCCGCGTGATCCCCGTGTCGAGCCCGGTGACCACCGCGTGCCCGATCCCGCCGGCCGCGAGCACCACCACGGAGAGCGCGGTCGCCATCCGCATCCCCCACCGGGGCCGCCGCCGGGGCCGCCGCCGCACCGGGGCGGGACCGCCGCGCCGGGGGACGGGCGGGCGGCCGGCCGTGCCGGGCGTGCGGGGCGGACGGGGCGTGCGGGGCGGTGTGGGCACGAACGGACACCTCCGCTGGTGTGACCGAGTGAAGACGGGGGACCGTGAGCACCGTAGGCCCATACGATCAGCCGGTAGGGTCACCGGCCCCGGCGGCGCGCGTCGCTGTCCCCCATTCGCGGTAACGCGACCCGTAGAGGAACGCGACACCCCCCGTATCCGCGATCATGCCGGTCCTCGAAGGGGAGCGGCATCCGGGCGGCGCGGGCGTCACCGGCCCTGGCGCGAACGGCGACGGCCGGACCCCTCCACGAGGGGTCCGGCCGTCGCCGTGTCCGAGGGACGGGCGGTCAGCTCTTCCCGTCCCACTTGTAGACCGAGTAGACGTCCATGCAGTCGGCCTTGTCGCTGGCGCCCTCGGGCAGGTCGCCGGCCTCGTGCTGCGGCTTCTCGTACGTGTCGCCCTCGCGCCAGTCCGCGCCCACCACCAGGGTGAGGCCCTGCACGTTCGCGTCCGCGCGGACGGTGGACGGCGGCAGGCCGAGCGCGGCCGCCACGGACTCGGCGTCCGCCCGGCCCTGGTCGCCGGCCGCCTTCGGGTAGGCGACGACCGTGCCCTTGCTGGGCTTGGGGTCCTTGGAGGTGCCGGCCTGGGTGAAGCCCTTCGCGACCAGCGCCGCGGCGATGTCCTTGGCGCGGCCCTCGACGGGCGGCTCCTCGTTGCCGTCGGTGCCGTTGACGACGGTGACGGCGAGCGTGGCGGGCGCGGCGGCCGTCGCCTTCGGCGTCGCGGAGGCCGTCGACTTCGGCTTGGCCGGCGCCTTGTCGCCGTTCTTGTCGAGGGCGACGTCGTCCCGGAGCATGTTCCAGATCTTGTCGGCCGAGGCCTTCGGCTTGAGCCAGGCGTCCGGGTTCTGCGGATACGGGTCGGTCGGGATGGTGACCGTGGAGAGCCGGTCGACCCGCACGTTCTTCAGCTGCATGCTGAGGTCGAAGAGCTTGCCCACGGTGTCGAGGCCGTCGGAGACCTCCAGCGCCCTGGTGCCGGTCTCCGCGAGGCCCATCAGCCGGGGGGTGTCCGTCCAGGCGTTCTGCTGCTGGAGCTTCTTCAGCATGCCGTTGAGGTACATGTGCTGGGCCTTGGCCCGGTTCTGGTCGCTGCCGAAGGCGTGCCGGGTGCGCAGCCACTGGAGCGCCTGCTCGCCCTTGACCTCGTGGGTGCCCTCGGGCAGCTTCAGTCCCGATCCGCCCTTGACCCGGGCGGTCGACCTGTCGTGCACACCGGTCTTGACGCAGACGGGGACGCCGCCGACCTCGTCGGCCATCGCCACCACGCCCGCGAAGTCGACCATGATCCAGTGGTCGATGTAGACGCCGGTGAGGGTCTCCCAGGTGGTGAGCGTGCAGCCGGCCCCGCCCCGGGTGAGCGTCTCGTTGATGGGCCGGTCGGTGGTGCCCGGGTACGGCGTGCCGTCCTCGCCCTTGCAGTCGGGGATCTTCACCACGGTGTCGCGGGGTATGGAGATCAGCGAGGCGTTCTGCCGGTCGGCGGAGACGTGCAGCAGCATCTGCACGTCGGCCCGGGGCTTGTCCTTCCGGAGGTCCTTGCCGCCGCCGAGCGCCACGTTCGCGTCGGAGGCCCGGTCGTCCGAGCCGATCAGCAGGATGTTCAGCGGCGTGTCGCCCAGCGCGTTCGGCGCCGCCTTCTTCACGCCGCTCTCGCCGCCCGCGCGGCCACCGCTGCGGATGTTGCTGTTGAGATGCTCGTAGTACGCGTAGCCGGCGCCGGCCGTGCCGAGGATCAGCACGGAGACGCCGATCGCCGACCAGCGCAGCACCTTCCGCTTGCCGGCCTTCTTGGCATTGCGGCGCGCGGCCGCCCGGCCGCCCGCCGTGCTCGCGGCGGAGCCGCCGTCGCCCGTCGTCCCGCGCCGGCGCGCGGCGCGGCCGGCCTGCGCCGGCACGTCGGCCGGATCCGGCGTCCCGCCGGCGCCGGTGGCCTCACCCGCGCCGTGCAGTTCGTCGTCCCAGCCACGGTCTCGGGCGTGCGGAACGCTTGGTTGCGTCCCCTCCCGTCGCACGCTGTTCTGTCCCACCCCAGGTCCCCTCTTCGGTCAGGCGCGCGCCGGACTCCGGTGTTTCCGGGTCACTTCGCGCACACCTGCTTGTCCGCTGCTACTTCTCCCAGATCCTTCGGCGCCTTTGCCGGTCCGGTGATGGGCACCCCGGCGCCCTTGAAGTCCGAGCCGAGGACGAGCGTCATGGGCTCGCGTTCCGCGGCGTCGGCGGTGCCCTGCTTGAGCGCCGTCGCGGGCAGCCCCATCATGTCCGCGAGGGCGCGGGCCTGATCGGCCTGGTTCGGCGCGTACTCCAGGGTCGTCTTCGCCGCCTTCTCGGGGGCGTTGCTCTTGTTGCTGGAGCGCAGGACGCCCTGCTCGTTCTGGAGCCAGTTGATGGTCGACTGGGCCGCGCCCTGGATGCCGCTGCCGTTGTAGACGTCGACGCGCACCTCGGCGGAGGGGGCCCGCTCGCCCTCCAGGAGCGCCGCCTGGGCCTTCGCCTGGGCGCTCTTGGCGGCCTGCTCCTTCTTCTTCACCTCGGTGAGCGAGGTGTCGCTCTGCAGCATCGCGAAGAGCTGCGGCGCCTTGGTCGGGTGCGGGACGACCGTCGCCTTGACCTTCTCGGCGGGGTTGTCGATGACCGGCAGCGTCGCGAACGTGATGTTCTTGGTGTCGATCCCGGCGAGCTCGCCCGCCAGGTCCTGGAGCTTGGTGAGCGACCCTATTCCGGCGTCGACGGTGAGCGCCTTGGTGGCGGCGTCGGCGAGGTCGAAGAGCTTGCCCGGGTCGGTCAGGGTGTCGTCGGACTTCATCTGACGGATCATCGAGCTCAGGAACTGCTGCTGGACCTTGATGCGGTCGAGGTCCGACTCGTTGCCGAAGCTGTGCCGGGTGCGGACGAAGGCGAGGGCCTGCTCGCCCTGGACGACCGACTCGCCGGCCGGCAGCTTCAGGTGCGACTTCGGGTCGTCGACGGGCTTCTCGACGCAGACCTTCACACCGCCGACGGCGGTCGTCATCTCCTTGACGGCGTTGAAGTCGGCCATCATGAAGTGGTCGACCTCGACGCCGGTGAGCTCCTCCACGGTGCGCATGACGCAGCCGGGGTCGCGGCCGTTCTGCCCGAGGCTCACGTTGAAGCGGACGTCGGCCTCGGCGGGGATCGTCTTGATCTGGTCGCCGTCCTTGACCTGGCACTCGGGGATGTTCGTCTTCAGGTCGCGCGGGATCGAGACCGCGGTGGCGTTCGACCGGTCCTTGGAGACGTGGAAGAGGATCGTGGTGTCGGCGTGGCCGGGGCTGTTCTTGTCGCCGTAGCCCGCGTTGCCCGCGCCGGTCCGCTTGTCGGTGCCGATGAGCACGATGTTGAAGGCCTCGCCCTTGCGGAAGCCGGCGCTCTTGTTCTTGCCGACGACCTCGACGACGTCGAGGTTGCCGTTGAGCCGGCTGTAGAGCGCGTACGCGCCGACCGCGCCGCCGACCAGGACGAAGGCCATCGTGCCGCCGGTCCACAGCAGGACCTTCTTCTTGCGGCTGGCGCCCTGCTTGCGCTTGCGGCGGCTCTGCGGGGGCACCCGGCGGCCGCCGCCGGACGAGCCGGGCGCGGCCTCGGGGGCCTCCGGCTCGGCGGGGCGCCGCCGTCTCTGGCCGGGAACAGGAGCCTCGGCCGGGGTGGTTGACCGGGCCGGGGGGCGGGTACTGGAACCGGTGGTACCGCCGGGCGACTGCCCAGCGGAGTGGTCCAGTCGCAGTTCGTAGTTGCCCGTCTGCGGGTTGAGCACCCACTGGTCGGCGGGGTCGATCTCGTCCGCCCGTCCACGGCTGTGCGCGTCCACGGTTCCTGTCCTCCGTCGGTGCCACGCGGGGCGCCTCCCCCTGTGGGCGCCGCTCGGTCGTTCGATCCTTGGCTGAGTGCGACCACGCGGTCGGGGTGCACCGGATCGCGTCACACTATCCGCCCAGTTCAGCGCGGGGCGACGTCCGTGACAAATTCCACGCCCCTTACAACTGGGCAATCCGCTCAAACCACATCGGCCCCGGCCCCTCCCTTGGCTCCGGCTTTACCCAAGCGACCCGCCCGCCACTAGGAGCACACCCCTTCCGCGGCGTTCCGCCCCGTGAAGGTCGGCGTCGCGCTCGGCGCCGGAGTGCCCGCGTCGTCGGGCTTCCCGTCGGAGGATGCGTCCGCGCCCTCCTCCGGTTCCGCCTTCGTCACCAGGACCGGCTTGTCCTCGCGGAGTTGCCGGAAGAGCTCGCTCGCCGCGGGTTGCACCAGTTCGTCCCGGTTCGCGTTGTATGCGTACGGGCGCCGCGGCACCGTGAGGAACTGCACCTTCTCCGTGGGGATCGCCCGCATCGTCCGCGCCAGGTCGTACAGGTCCCGCAGCGAGTCGAGCCCCGGATCCGTCGTGATCGACTTCGTCGCCGCGTCGAGCACCGGATACAGCTTCGCCGGGTTCAGCAGCACCCCGTTGCTCTGCACCTTGTTGACGAGCGCGCCCAGGAACATCTGCTGCCGGTCCATCCGTTCGGTGTCGCTGCCGTTCCCCAGCGACTTCCTGGCCCTCACGAAGCCCAGCGCCTGCTCCCCGTCCAGCGTCTGCCGGCCCGCCGGCAGCTTCAGCTTGGCGTCGGCGTCGTCCACCGGCTCCTTCAGGCAGACCTCGACGCCGTCCACCGCGTCCACCATCTTCTTGAAGCCCCGGAAGTCGATCACCATGTGGTGGTCGACCCGGATCCCGGTCAGCTTCTCGACGGTACGGATCGTGCACGCCGTCCCGCCCCACTCGAACGCCCAGTTGAACTGCGCCAGCTGCTCCCGGGTCCGGCCGCCCCCCTCGGTCCTGGCGCAGCTCGGGATCGTCACCATCAGGTCGCGCGGGATCGACACGGCCGTCGCCCCCGACTCGTCGGCCGCCAGGTGCAGCAGGATGACCGTGTCGGAGCGCTGGGTGCCCCGGTCCTTCCCGTACTTCCGGTTCTCCTCGCCGGAACGGGTGTCCGAGCCGATCAGCAGGATGTTCCGCGCGGCCGACACGACGGCCGACGGCCGCTCCTTCTCGTACCGCCGCAGCTCGTCCGCCGCGGTGGTGTCGGTGGTGATGTTGTCGTCGAGCTTCCGGTAGAACCACCAGCCGGTCCCGGCCGCCCCGAGCAGCACGACGGAGACCGCGAGCGCCCCCCACCGCAACCAGTGCCGGCGCGGGGCGGCGCCCGGCCCGGAGCCCGGTTCCGGCTCCGCTTCCGCATCCCGCTCCGCTTCCGGCTCCGCTTCCCGCTCCGGGTCCGGGTCCCGTTCCGCGTCCGGTTCCGGGTCCGGTTCGGCGGGCGTGCCAGCGCGCTCCGTCACGTCGTCAGTCCGTCCTTCGGGTCAGGGCGTCTCGGGCGCGTCGGGCGCCCGGCGTTCGCTGAAGGAGACGGCCGAACCCGACACGGGGTTGTACGGAGGAGACGACTCCCCCCGGGCCGATCATGTACCGGACTCGCCGTACGGTCGCGGGTACGCGGCGGGTCGGTCGGCCGAACGGGTGCAACGGACGCGCGAACGCCACGGGCCGGGCGCCCGTCCGGGGGCCCGGCCCGTCTCCGCTCCGCCCGTCAGAGGGCCGTGGCCGTGACCCGCTCGCTCTCGATGCGCTTCTCCAGGGACTCCGGGGCCAGCTCGCCCAGGTGCCGGCACAGCACCACGGAGCCGCCCGCGGCCAGGGGCGCGTACAGCCCGGCCGAGAGGCCCTCCCAGGAGTCGTACGGCAGCCCGGACAGCAGCCGCGAGCCGGGGCCGAGCCCGAGCCGGACGGCGTCGAGCCGGGCCTGCTCGACAAGCTGGACGCCGCTGCGTTCCGTACCGTCGACGACGAGGGCCGGCGCGTCCGCGTCCACCGGGGCGTACGGCGCGAAGCGGTCGCCCTGGCTCGGCACCTCGACCGCGTAGTCCGCGTATCCGGCGGGCACGGACGGGAAGCGGCGCCCCAGCGGCGCCAGGGAGAGCGCGATCCGCTCCCCGGAGCAGGCCAGACCCGCGTCGAGCGCGTCCGGCCCCGCCACCACCAGGTCGGCGGCCGCCGGGTCGCCGCCCAGCTCGGCCGTCACGCCGACGGAGGAGCAGGCGAGCAGCCAGACGGCGGTCTGCCAGTGCGCGGGCAGCAGCAGCGCGAGCCGGTCGCCGGGCTCGGCGGACAGCTCGCCCTGGAGCAGATTGGCGGTCTTCGCCACCCAGTTGGCGAAGGTGGCGACGGACAATTCCACCCGTTCACCGGTGGCGTCGTCGTAGTAGGTGACCAGAGGGCGGGCCGGGTCCGCGGCGAGCGCGGATCGCAGCAGGTCGGCGGGGGTGCGGTCGCTGGCGTTCACGCCGCACAGGGTACGCGGGCCGGCGCGCCGCCCTGGGCCGTTCCGGTGACGGGGTCCTCCGGTCGGCCTGACGGGCCGTCCGTCTCCCGGCGCGCGCCGGGCATCCGAACCGCCCACGATCGGGCCATGCGTGCCTCACTCGCCTCCTCGATCGCCGTCGCCTGCGCGGCCGCGCTCGCCCTGCCGGTCACCCTCGTCGCCCCCGCGACGGCCACCGCGCGTCCGGCGGCGAACGCCCTGCCACCGGCCCAGGACGAGCTGCCGGGCTCCACCCAGTCGCTGCCGCTCCGTCCGCTGGGCGCCTCCGTCCGCACCTTCGGCACGGACCCGGGCGCCGCCACCGAGCAGGGCCTGACCCGACGGGACGTCAGACCCTTCTCCCTCGTCGGCGTGGTCTGGGACGACCCGGCCGCCGCCCTCCACGGCACCGTCCAGGTCCGCACCCGCGCCACTGCCGACGGCGCCTGGTCGCCCTGGCAGGACGTGGAGACCCACAACGAGGAGCACGGCGCCGACCCCGGCACGGCCGAGGGCGCCACCGGCACCCTGCGCGGCTCCACCGCCCCCCTGTGGGTCGGCGACTCGGACGGCGTCGAGATCCGCGTACGGGGAGAGGCCGGAGGCGGTACGCCTCCGCTCCCGGCCGGCCTCCGCCTGGAACTGGTCGACCCGGGCGAGGCCCCGGAAGCGTCGGACACCGGGGCGGCACCGGCCCCCCGCACCCGGGCGATGGCCCCGCCGGCCGTCCTCACGGCCGCGGAGGCGGCCGCGAGCGGCGTCAACAGCCAGCTCGCCCCCTACGGCGCGAGCGCCATCCCGGCCGCCGACCCCGCCCGCGAGACGGTCGCCGGGGAGACGCTCGCCGGGGAGGCGCTCGCCGGGGAGGCGCTCGCCCAGGAGGCGGCGGAGCCCGCCGCCGCGAAGAAGAAGCCGTACATCGGCCCCCGCCCCAAGATCATCACCCGTAAGGGCTGGGGCGCCGACGAGAAGATCCGCGAGAAGGGCTTCGTCTACACCAAGACGATCAAGGCGGCCTTCGTCCACCACAGCGCCACCGGCAACAACTACACCTGCGGCCAGGCCCCCTCCGTCCTGCGCAGTATCTACCGCTACCACGTGAAGAGCAGTGGATGGCGTGACTTCGGCTACAACTTCGCCGTCGACAAGTGCGGAAACATCTACGAAGGCCGGGCCGGGGGAGTGGCGAAGCCGGTCCTCGGCGCGCACACCCTCGGCTTCAACACCAACAGCATGGGCGTCGCCGTCCTCGGCACCTTCACCAGCACCAACCCGCCGGCCGCCGTCGTGACCGCCGTCGCCCGCCTGACGGCCTGGAAACTCGGGCTCCACGGCATCGATCCCAAGGGCACCCAGACCCTCGTCTCCGGCGGCGGCAACCTCTACAAGAAGGGCAGGAAGGTCTCGTTCCACACCATCGCCGGACACCGTGACGGATTCGCCACGGAGTGTCCCGGCGGACGCCTCTACGGCAAGCTCGGAACCGCCCGCGCCTCCTCCGCGAAATACCAGGGAAGGAGCTGATGGGGGCACGGAGGCAACCATCTGCATAAACTGACCGGTCATATCGCACGGACGACCGAGACGGGCGCGCCGAACGGCCCCGAAGCAGGAAGCAGAGACGACACGTGACAGAAGCGATCCTCCTGGTCGGGGGCAAGGGCACCCGGCTGCGACCGCTCACGGTCAACACGCCCAAGCCCATGGTCCCGGCGGCGGGCGTCCCCTTCCTGACGCACCAGCTGGCCCGGGCCAAGGCAGCCGGCGTCGAGCACATCGTGCTCGCCACCTCCTACCTCGCCGAGGTCTTCGAGCCGCACTTCGGTGACGGCTCCGACCTCGGCCTGAGCCTGGAGTACGTGACCGAGGAGGAACCGCTCGGCACCGGCGGCGCGATACGCAACGTCGCCTCCCGCCTCCACTCGGGCCCCGACGACCCGGTCCTCATCTTCAACGGGGACATCCTCACCGGCCTCGACATCCGCGCCCTGGTGGCCACGCACGCCGACTCCGGCGCGGACGTCTCCCTCCACCTCACCCGCGTCGAGGACCCGAGGGCCTTCGGCCTGGTCCCCACCGACGGCACGGGTCGCGTCACGGCCTTCCTGGAGAAGCCGCAGACCCCCGAGGAGATCGTCACCGACCAGATCAACGCCGGCGCGTACGTCTTCCGCCGCTCGGTCATCGACACGATCCCCGCCGGCCGCCCGGTCTCCGTCGAGCGCGAGACCTTCCCGGAGCTCCTCGCCTCCGGCGCCCACCTCCAGGGCATGGTCGACTCCACGTACTGGCTGGACCTCGGCACCCCGCAGGCCTTCGTCCGCGGCTCCGCCGACCTGGTCCTCGGCCGCGCCCCCTCGCCGGCCGTCCCCGGCCGCTGCGGCGACCGCCTGGTCCTCCCGACCGCCCGGGTCGCCCCCGACGCCAAGATCACCGGCGGCACGGTGGTCGGCGCGCACGCGACGGTGGGCGAGGGCGCCCGGGTGACGGGCTCCACCCTCCTCGCCGGCGCGGTGGTGGAACCCGGTGCGGTCGTCACCGACTCCCTCATAGGCGCCGGCGCCCGCATCGGCGCCCGCTCGGTCCTCACGGGCGCGGTCATCGGCGACGGCGCCCACGTGGGCCCCGACAACGAACTCCGCGACGGCATCCGCATCTGGTGCGACGCCGTCCTCCCCGCGGGCACGGTCCGCTTCAGCTCGGACCAGTAGAAGGAGCCGGGCCGCCGCTCCGTACCCGCGCCTGTACGGAGCCGCACCCGGCTACGCTCGTACCCATGGCCGGCCGCTTCGCACCACGACCCACCCGCACCACCACCCGCGGCGGCCACCTCGACGTACCGCCGGAGCAACTGGACCTGGGCCTCACCCTGGGTCCCCTCCGCAGAGGCCCCCACGACCCCACCTTCCGCACCACGCCCACCGGCGAGATCTGGCGCGCGAGCCGCACCCCGGAGGGGCCGGGCACGCTCCGGGTCCGGGTACAGGGGGCCGAGGTCGAGACGGACACCTGGGGCCCGGGTGCGGCCTGGCTGGACGAACAGCTCCCCGCCCTCCTCGGCGCCGAGGACGACCCCGCCGCCTTCGTCCCCCGCCACCGACTCCTCCTGGCGGCCCACCGCCGCCGCCCCGGCCTCCGCCTCACCCGCACCGGCCTGGTCCTGGAGTCCCTGATCCCGTCGGTCCTGGAGCAGAAGGTCACGACGACGGAGGCGTACGGCTCCTGGCGCCGCCTGGTCCGCCAGTACGGCGAGCCCGCCCCGGGCCCGGCCCCCGAGGGCCTGTACGTGATGCCGGACGCCCGCACCTGGGCGAGGATCCCGTCCTGGGAGTGGCACCGCGCCAACGTCGACGGCAAGCGCGCCGCCACGATCGTCCGCGCCGCCCGCGTCGCCCCCCGTCTGGAGGAGGCGGCCCACATGCCGCCCCCGGAGGCCCGCGGGCGCCTGGAACTGATCCCCGGCATCGGCCCGTGGACCTCCGCCGAGACCGTCCAGCGCAGCAACGGCGCCCCGGACGAGGTCACCACCGGCGACCTCCACCTCCCCGGCATCGTCGGCTGGGCCCTGGCGGGCGACCGCACCGCCGACGACGCGACGATGCTGGAGCTCCTGGCCCCCTACGAGGGCCAGCGCCACCGCGCGGCCCGCCTCATCCTGCTCAGCGGCCGCACCCCGCCCCGCCAGGCCCCCCGCCTGGCGCCCAACGACATCACCCGCATCTGAGGCGACGGCGACGGCGACGGCGACGGTGAAGGGTGACGCGGACGGCGTCGGGCCCCCCTCAGCGCACCTCGACGAACTCCGCGGCCACCCGCCCCGGCCGCTCCTTGGGCGCCGCCGCCGGATGGCCGATCGCGACCGCCCCCATCGGGTCCCATCCCTCCGGCAGCCCGAGCACGTCCCGTACGACGTCCCGGCAGAACATCGTCGAGGAGACCCAGGCCGAGCCGAGGCGCTCCCCGGCCAGCGCGACGAGGAAGTTCTGGACGCCCGCGCCGGCCGCGACGACGAACATCTCGCGCTCGGCGGCGTCACGGCGCGGGTCGCCGTAGTGGTGGGCGCCGTCCATGACGAGGCAGGGCACGGCGAGGTACGGCGCGTTGCGCAGCACGTCCCCGCGCCGCACCCGCTTCGCGACGGACTCCTCGGACTTCCCGTCCCGCCGCAGGTCCGCGATCCACGCGTCCCGCATCGCGTCGAGCAGCCGGAGCCGTGACTCCGCGGACTCCAGGAGGACGAACCGCCAGGGCGTGGTGTGGTGCGGGGCAGGCGCCGTCACGGCCGCGGCGACCGCGCGCCGCACCGCCCCGGGGTCGACGGGGTCGCCGGTGAACTCGCGCACCGTGCGCCGCAGCGTCACCGCCTCCCGTACGGCCTCCGAGGTGCCGAGCCGGAACATGTCGTCGGCGGCGGCCCGTACGAGGGCCCGCGCGCCCGGCTCGTCGTCGTCCCCGACGACGTGCGGCAGCCCGCGGACGACGGCGACGGGCACGCCGGTGGCCTTGCCCTTCACCAGGTCGCCCGCGGCGGCGAGTTCGTCGGCGGTGGCGACGACGGTCACGCTCAGGTCGTTGCCGTGGGAGTCGGTCGCGCCCCGCAGGTCGTCCAGGACCCGCACGCCGGCCGCGCCGATCGCCACGTCGGTGAGCCCGGCCCGCCACGGCCGTCCGAAGGTGTCGGTGACGACGACCCCGACGTCCACGCCGAGCGCCTCGCGCAGCCCCGTCCGGATCCGCCGCGCCGACGCGTCCGGGTCCTCCGGCAGCAACAGCACGGTCCCGGCGGGGGTGTTGGAGGCGTCGACCCCGGCCGCCGCCATGACGAGCCCCTGCCGGTTCTCGACGATGCGGAGGGTGCCGCGCCGCGCCACGACCCGTACGGTCTCCGCGTCGACGGCCTCCTCGCGGTCGTCGGCGGCGACGATCCGGCCCTCCGCCTTGCTCACGATCTTGGAGGTGACCAGGAGCACGTCGCCGTCCTCCAGGCCGGGGGAGACGGACGCGATCAGCTTGGCGAGGTCGTCCCCGGGCGCCACCTCCGGCAGCCCGGCGAGCCCCCACACCCGGTAGGACGGGGCCGCGGCCGTCACCCGCGGACCTCCTCGGCGAGCGCCAGCGCCGCCCGCGCCATCGCGGCGGTCGCGTCCACGTCGGTCATCATCAGCGGCACCGCGCGGCAGGCGATCCCGGCGGCCTCGACGTCGGCGACGGCGCCCGCGTCCACGGTGTCCACCAGCCAGCCGTCGATCAGGCCGGAGCCGTAGTGGCGGGCGACGGCCGCCGCCGTCGACTCGACGCCGACGGCCGCGAGCACCTTGTCGGCCATGCCGCGCACGGGCGCGTCCCCGACGATGGGGGAGAGGCCGACGACCGGGGCGGCGGCGGCCGCGACCGCCTCGCGGATGCCGGGCACGGAGAGGATCGTGCCGACGGAGACCACCGGGTTCGACGGCGGGAAGAGGATGACGTCGGCCTCGGCGATCGCCTCCAGGACGCCCGGCGCGGGCTTGGCGGCCTCCGCGCCGACGGCCACGACGGCCTTCGCGTCGACGGAGGCGCGCAGCTTCACCCAGTACTCCTGGAAGTGCACGGCCCGCTGCTCCCCGTCGACCTCGATGGCGACGTGCGTCTCGACGCGGTCGTCGGACATCGGGAGCAGCCGGACGCCCGGCTGCCAGCGGGCGCAGAGCGCCTCGGTGACGGCGCTCAGCGGGTAGCCGGCGCCGAGCATCTGGGTGCGGACGATATGGGTGGCGAAGTCCCGGTCGCCGAGGCCGAACCACTCGGGTCCGACCCCGTAGGCGGCGAGCTCCTCCTTGACGGCGAAGGTCTCCCCCTCGCGGCCCCAGCCCTGTTCCTCGTGGATGCCACCGCCGAGGGTGTACATCACGGTGTCCAGGTCGGGGCAGACCTTCAGCCCGAAGAGATGGATGTCGTCACCGGTGTTGCCGACGACCGTGATCTCCGCGGCCGGGACGGCCTGCTGGAGACCACGAAGGAAACGGGCACCACCGATGCCGCCTGCCAGAACCACAATGCGCATGCGGACAGTCTGTCAGCCGCAGGCCGATCCTCTGAGGGGTGGTGGCCGGGCTGGGGGGGCACCTCCCGGCGGTGGCCGGGGGAGGGCGGGCCTGTCAGGCGGTGATCGCCTCCGGGGCGGTCGGGGCGGTCGGGGCGGCGCACCGGCCCTGGAGCGACTCGTGCATCGGCTCGTGCATGGGCATCTCGGTCAGTCCGGGGAAGTAGACGTGGAGGCTGACGACCGGCTCCAGCGAGTCGTTGACGACCTCGTGGGCGTACCCCGGCGCGTAGACCCGCTGGGTGCCGGGCCGCAGGACGCGCACGCCCCGGTCCGTGCGCTCCGTCAACTCGCCCTGGAGGACGGTGAGGACGCCGGAGGAGCGGCCGTGGTCGTGGAGGCCGCTGCCCTGGCCGGGTACCCAGGAGAGCAGCCACACCTCGTAGCCGGGCCCGGTGCGCAGCCGGTGGTACCAGCGGGTGGTGGCGTCGTACTCGACGTGCGGGGCCCACCGGTCGCGGTCGGCGGCGAGCTCGCGGGCGAGGCCGGCGAACTCGGCGACGGTGACGGGGTGCTCGCGCTCGGGCTGGAGCAGGTGCGGGACCTCCATGAGGTCGCCGGCGATCTGAAGGTCACTGTCCATGTTCATGGGTGGGGTGGTTCCTCAGCAGAAACGGGGATGCGGTGGGGGGTCACGGCCCGGGGAGGGGCACAGCGGTGACACGGGTGACGCAGGGTGACGCTGGGAGGGGCAGCCGGAGCTCGGGGGCATCAACAGCTGGAACAGCAACAGCAACAGCGCGCCTGGACAGCGCGGCGGAACCCACGGGCGTGGGTCGCGGAGGGCGCTGCGGTCGCTGGCATGCCACCAAAGTGGCGGGAGCGGTACCCGACTGTCAACTCAATGCCCGATTTGGGGGTAATGTTTCACCTCATCCGGTTACCGTGCCCGGAGAAAGGTTTGTTCAGGCCCGGACCAGGCAAGATGGCGCAGCAGTCGGGCCCGTAAACATGGCCGCGGCGGAGGCGGTCCGTGATCGGACTGTGATCCGGATCGCTTCCATGGCTGGATCGCAACAAGATCCAAGTCTCGTACGTCCTTCTGGACGGAGGCCCGGCATCACGGGAACCGCCGGTGGCATGTGTCACGTTTTTGGTGATTTGAACACTTTCCGCATAGGCTTGGTTCCGCAGAGTGAATACGGGGCCCAATAGCAGATCTCGGCTTGACTCGCACAGAGCACGAACTTGTAATTTCACTCGTGTCGTTCGGCCGTTTCGATCACGGCGACATCACGGGACGCACAGACAGACGAGGGGCGCAGATGACCGAGTTGTTCCAGGAACTGCTGGTCGAGGACGCGGACGAGGAACTCGGCTGGCAGGAGCGCGCGCTGTGCGCCCAGACCGACCCCGAGTCCTTCTTCCCCGAGAAGGGCGGCTCGACCCGCGAGGCCAAGAAGGTCTGCCTCGCCTGCGAAGTCCGCTCCGAATGCCTGGAGTACGCGCTCCAGAACGACGAGCGCTTCGGCATCTGGGGCGGCCTCTCCGAGCGTGAGCGCCGCCGCCTCAAGAAGGCCGCCGTCTGACCCGCCGCCCGTCCGAAAACCACCCACGGTCCGTCTCCCCGCACGAGGGAGGCGGACCGTTCGCGCGTCGCGGGCAGGCGTCCCTCCCCCCGAGGGGGCACCCCCGGGCGGGAACGGGCGGGCACGACGCCCCAAGGGCGGCGCCCGAGCCGCCGCGCCCCCGCTTCCGGTGCCCGCACCGACCCGGGCCCGCACCGCCGAGAGCCCCGCGTCCGCGGGCCCGCACCCCCCGGCAGCCGCGGGCACCCGCACCCGCGCCCACCGAGCGCCACCCCCGCAACCACTAGTGTGGGCCTCCGTCCAAGCCGCTCCCACGCCCCACCGCGGGCGACCCCGGCCGGAGGGCCTGTAGCTCGATGTCCTCAACTCCTGAGTTCCCCAGGCACGTCGTCACCGCCGTGCTCGTCACCCACGACGGAGCCCGCTGGCTGCCCGACGCGCTCTCCGGGCTGCTCGCCCAGGAGCGCCCGGTGCAGAGCGTGATCGCCGCCGACACCGGCAGCGCCGACGAGTCCGCGCAGCTCGTCGCCGAAGCCGTCGGCCCCGACCGCGTCCTGCACCTCGCCCGCCGCACCGGCTTCGGCGCCGCCGTCGACGAGGCCGTCCGCACCGCGCCCGTACTCGGACCCGAGGACCTGCCGTACCTCAAGCGCCCCAGCGGCTGGGACCCCGTCAGCCGGAGCTGGAACGACGAGGCCTACGACCTCCCCGAACTCCCGCACGGCGAACCGGTCCAGTGGCTGTGGCTGCTGCACGACGACTGCGCCCCCGAGCCCGGCGCCCTCGCCGAACTCCTGCGCGTCGCCGACTCCGACGCGTACGCCGCCGTCATCGGCCCCAAGCTGCGCGGCTGGTACGACAGGAAGCAGCTCCTCGAAGCCGGCGTCACCATCGCCCGCAGCGGCCGCCGCTGGACCGGCCTCGACCGCCGCGAGCAGGACCAGGGCCAGCACGACCAGATCCGCCCGGTCCTCTCCGTCTCCACCGCCGGCATGCTCGTCCGCCGCGACGTCTTCGAGGAGCTCGGCGGCTTCGACCGCCGCCTGCCCCTGATGCGCGACGACGTCGACCTCTGCTGGCGGGCCCACTCCGCCGGCCACCGCGTCCTCGTCGCCCCCGACGCCGTCCTGCGGCACGCCGAGGCCTCCGCCCGCGAGCGCCGCTCCGTCGACTGCGCCGGCCGCACCGCCGCCAGCCCGCACCGCGTCGACAAGGCCGCCGCCGTCTACACGCTGCTGGCCAACACCTCGGGCCGCGCCCTCCCCTACGTCTTCCTCCGCCTCGTCCTCGGCACCGTCCTGCGCACCCTCGGCCTCCTCGTCGGCAAGGCCCCCGGCCAGGCCGTCGACGAGATCATGGGCCTCCTCGCCACCCTGCTGCGGCCCGAGAAGATCCTCGCCGCCCGCAAACGGCGGAAGAACCCCGAGGTCCCCTCGGCCGAACTCCGCCCGCTCTTCCCGCCGCCCGGCGCCACCGTCCGCGCCGCCGCCGAACAGCTCGTCTCCCACTTCGGCGGCGACGAGGCCGACTCCGGCGGCTCCCGCCACGGCGCCGTCGAGTCCGGCCCCGGCGGCGACGACGCCGACTTCCTGGAAGTCGAGCAGTTCGCCCGACTGAAGAAGATCGCCCGCAAGCCCGGCCCGGTCCTCTTCGCCGTCCTCCTCCTCGTCTCCCTCGCCGCCTGCCGCAACCTCTTCGCCGGCGGCTCCCTCGCCGGCGGCGTCCTGCTGCCCGCCCCCGACACCGTCTCCGAACTGTGGGGCCGGTACGCGGACGCCTGGCACACCCTCGGCACCGGCGGCACCCAGACCGCCCCGCCCTACCTCGGCATCCTCGCCGGACTCTCCGCGCTCTTCCTCGGCTCCACCTCCACCGCGCTGACCGTGCTGCTCGTCTGCTCGGTCCCGCTCGCCGGCTTCACCGCCTACCTCGCCGCCCGCGGCCTCGTCGGCTCCCGCCTCCTGCTCGCCTGGGGCGCCATCGCCTACGCCTTCCTGCCCGCCGCCACCGGCGCCCTCGCCACCGGCCGGCTCGGCACCGCGATCCTCGCGATCCTGCTCCCCCTGATCGCCCGCGCCGCCGTCGCCGCCCACGGCCTGAACCGCCCCGACCGCGGCAGCTGGCGCGCCACCTGGGCCTACGCCCTGCTGCTCACCGTCACCACCGCGTTCACCCCGATCGTGTGGCCGCTCGCCGTCGTCCTCGGCCTCGGCGTCCTCGCCTTCCGCCGCGACGACATCACCGCCTACGGGCTCCGCTTCCTCGCCGCCGTCGGCACCCCGATCCTGGCCCTGGCCCCCTGGTCGCTCTCCCTGCTGACCGACCCCTCCGCCTTCCTCCACGAGGCCGGCCTCGACCTGCGCACCGGCACCGCCTCCGCCGTCGACCTGCTCGCG
The DNA here is from genome assembly GCF_040653375.1 of Streptomyces sp. NPDC047974. NCBI lineage: Bacteria > Bacillati > Actinomycetota > Actinomycetes > Kitasatosporales > Streptomycetaceae > Streptomyces > Streptomyces sp. NPDC047974. Next base: position 12,619 of record NZ_JBEZNU010000047.1, on the reverse strand, counting down.
AGCAGCCCCGGCGGCCCCGGCACCACCGGCGGACTCCTCCTCCTCGGCCTGGTCCTCGCCGCACTCGCCGGCCTGCTCCGCGAGGAGCGCCGCCGCGCGGTCCTCGCCGCCTGGACCGCCGCCCTCGCCGGCCTCCTCTTCGCCGCCCTCGCCAACGGCGCCGACGGCACCGGCTGGGCGGGCCCCGCCACCCTCGTCTACGGCGGCGGCCTCATCGCCGCCGGCATGCTCGGCGCCGAGGGCGGCCGCAGCCGCGTCGCCGCCCACGGCTTCGGCTGGCGCCAGCCCGTCGCCGCCCTCGTCGCCCTCGCCTGCGCCGTCGGCCCCGCCGTCGCCGCCGCCGGCTGGATGATCGGCGGCGCCGACGGCCCGCTGACCCGCCGCGACCCCGTCCAGGTGCCCGCCTTCGTCGCCCAGATGGCCGGCGAGAAGAACCAGCCCCGCACCCTCGTGCTCTCCGGCAGCTCGCCCGGCGCCGTCGACTACACCCTGGTCCGCGGCTCCGGCGCGCGCCTCGGCGACGCCGAACTGACCGCGACCGCCGAGCCCGACGCGCGCCTCGACTCCGTCGTCGCCAAGCTCGTCGCCGGCTCCGGCGCCGACCAGACCCAGGAACTCAGCGCCTTCGCCATCCGCTACGTCCTGGTCAAGGACGGCTCGCCGCGCCAGATGAGCCGCGTCCTCGACACCACCCCCGGCCTCTCCCGGCTCAGCCAGCTCGACGGCGTCGCCCTCTGGGAGGTCGACCGCGAGATCGCCCGCGTGATGATCGTGCCGCCCGCGGCCAAGCCCGGCACCACGGCCGACGTCCTCCCCCTGCCGGTTGCCGCCGGCCCGGTCGAGGCCCACGCCGACATCCCCGCCGGCCCCGCCGGCCGCGTCCTGCGGATCGCCGACCGCGCCGACGAGGGCTGGACCGCCACCCTCGACGGCACCGCGCTCACCCCCACCACCGTCGACGGCTGGGCCCAGGGCTTCCAGCTCCCCGCCGAAGGCGGCCGCCTCGACCTCACCTACGACGAGCCCCTCGCGCACACCGCCTGGATCTGGACCCAGCTCGGCCTCGCCGTCGTCCTCGTCGTCCTCGCCCTGCCCGGCCGCCGCCGCGAGATCGACGACGATCTGCCCGAGGAGGAGACGGCCATCCCGGCCCAGGCCACCGAAGGCGACGGCCGCCGCGCCCGCCGGCTGCGCGCCGCCGCCGAGGCCGAGGCCGCCGCCGTGGCCGCGGGCGCCGAGGACCCCGACGCCCCGGACACCGGCCACCCGGCCGCCCCCGCCCCCATCCCCGGTCAGCAGACCGCCGAGGCGGACGAGTGGGACACGACGGGCCAGGCCCCGGCCTACGCCGAGCAGCAGTACGCCCCCGGCTACGACCAGCAGGGCTACCCCCAGGAGTACGCCGACCCGTACCAGCAGCAGGCGTACGCGTACCCCCAGCAGGGCTACGACCAGGGCCAGGGCTACGACCCGCAGAACCCCCCGGCGTACGACCCCTATGCCGCCCCCCAGGCCTACGACCAGGGCCAGGGCCACGACCCGCAGAACCCGCAGGCGTACGACCCCTACGCCGGCTACGACTACGGCTACCCCCAGGGCGGCCAGGCCCACGAGACCGAGCAGCGTCCCGACGGGAGCAGCAACCAGTGAAGCGCCCCAGCCCCTCCCTGATCGCGGTCGTCACCGCCCTCGCCGCCGTCACCGGCTTCGCCGCGCTGACCGCCCCCGGCGAGCCCGGCGCCGCGTCCGCCGCCCCCGCGCCGCAGGCGGCCCGCCTCCCCGTCGAGCGCACCAGCCTGCTCTGCCCCGCCCCCAGCACCTCGGACGTCGCCGAGACGCTCACCACCTCCTACACCCCGCCCGGCGCCGCCGCCGCGGCCGCCGCCGGCACCACGGCCCCCAAGCCGACCGCCGTCCTCGGCCTCGCCAAGAACCCGGACGCCCCGGCCCTCAGGAAGGGCGCCAAGGCCCCCGGCACGGTCACCGCCCCCGGCAAGCCCGTCGCCGTCGAGGCCGACGGCGCCGTCACCCACGGCCTCACCGGCACCGCCACCGGCACCCTCGCCCCCGGCTGGACCGTCCAGCAGACCACCGTCGTCCCCGCCGGCGCCGCCCGCGGCCTCCTCGGCGTCACCTGCTCCGCCCCCGACACCGACCTCTGGTTCCCGGCCGTCTCCACCGCCAAGGGCCGCACCGACTACATCCACCTCACCAACCCCGACGACGACATCGCCGTCGCCGACATCGAGCTGTACGGCCCCGAGGGCGAGCTGAAGACCACCATCGAGCGGGACGGCCTCGACGTCCCGCCCCACTCCACCACCGCCGTCCGCCTCAGCACGCTCCTCTCCGAGAGCCCCCACGAGAACCTGACGGCCCACGTCTCCACCCGCGCGGGCCGGGTCGGCGCCGCCCTCGGCTCCGCCACCGACGGCGTCGGCAGCGACTGGCTCTCCGCCTCCGCCGACCCGGCGGCCCGCCTCGTGCTCCCCGGCATCCCGGCCGACGCCACCGGCGTCCGCCTCGTCGCCTTCGCACCCGGCGACTCCGACGCCGACCTGAAGATCCAGCTGGCCACCGCGAACGGCACGATCGTCCCCGCCGCCGCCGAATCCCTGCACGTCAAGGCCGGCATGACCGCCTTCGTCGACCTGCCGGACCTCACCCGGGGCGCCGCCGCCTCCCTGCTGCTCACCCCGACCGACCCCAAGAAGCAGGTCCCGGTCGTGGCCGCGCTCAAGGTCGTCCGCGGCAAGGGCTCGGACACGGAGATGGCCTTCATCCCCGCCGCGGCCCCCGTCACCGGCCGCGCCACCGTCGCCGACAACCGCGCCAAGGGCACCGCCCTCGCCCTCACCGCCCCCGAGGCGGCCGCCCAGGTGAAGGTCACGGCCTCGGCCGGCACGGAGGGCGGCACCCCCGCCACCCGCACGGTCTCCCTCAAGGCGGGCACCACGACCGTCCTCACCGACCTCGCCCCCAAGGACGTCAAGGGCTCCTACGCGCTGACCGTCGAACCGGTCGCGGGCGGCGGACCGGTGTACGCGTCCCGCGCGCTCACCCTCCCCGAGGACGGCATCCCGATGTTCACCGTGCAGACCCTGGTGGACGACCGGGGCACGGTCGAGGTCCCGGCCGCCCGCCGCGACATCACGGTCCTCGACGACTGACGGCCCCCCGGTGCGGGCGGCTCAGTCCTGCCCGTACCGGGGGTCGACCGACTCGGGGGAGAGCCCGAGGAGCTCGGCGACCTGCTCCACCACGACCTCGTGCACGAGCAGCGCCCGCTCGTCGCGGCTCTTCGACCGGATCTCCACCGGCCGCCGGTAGACGACGACCTTCGCGGGCTCCCGCTTCTCGGCCGGCACCGAACCGCCCAGCGGCACGACCTCGCCGGAGACCACCGGAGGCACCTCCAAGATCATGAACTCGACGTCCTGAAGCTGCGGCCAGCGCCGCTCCAGACGCTCCACCGAGTCCAGGACGAGATCGCGGAAGGTGTCCGCACGGCTCACGGACAGCGGGACCTGCGGCGGCGCGACCGGCCCCCGCATCCCACGGCCGTGCCGGTCCCGCCGGCGGACCCGCGGCTCGGCCGGCGGCTCCCCGGAGCTCCGCGAGGGGCCCGGCTGCCCGGGCGGCACAGGAGTGTCCATCACTGACGCAGCGTAACTCTCCTGGGTCACTCCGCACCGTGGCGCGGACCCGCCGATCGGCGCGTCCCGCCCCCTCCGCACCCCGCCCGCGCCCCCTCCGCTGTCCAAACCTGAACATTCCGGCCGTCCCAGGGAACGATTCGGCACCCGCGCGCGATCGGCCATCTGGCCGCGCCTGACCGGATTCCTCCCTCTCCCTGTCCGGATCGCCCCCCGTGCCACCCCCCTTGCGCCCCCTCCGGCGCAGGTCAGAACGGGCGCCACTCGAAGGGGGGTGTCGGACGTCACACCGCGACACGGTGGAGTGACCTGGGGGAGAGTCGTCGCGGCCCGGTCAAGAGTGCGGTACCGTCCAACGTCGTGAGCCCTGTACGTCGCTGTTCGCGCACCGCGTGCGGCCGCCCTGCCGTCGCGACACTGACGTACGTCTATGCCGACTCGACCGCGGTCCTCGGCCCGCTCGCCACCTACGCCGAGCCCCACTGCTACGACCTGTGCGCCGAGCACAGCGAGCGCCTCACCGCCCCGCGCGGCTGGGAGGTCGTGCGGCTCTCCGACGCCTCCGCCCCCACCCGCCCCAGCGGCGACGACCTCGAAGCCCTGGCCAACGCGGTCCGGGAAGCGGCCCGCCCCCAGGAGCGCGCCGCCGAGGCCGGCAAACCCGGCACGGGCCGGGGCGGCGACCCCATGGAGGTCGGCCGCCGCGGACACCTCCGGGTGCTCCGTTCCCCCGACAACTGAGCCCACGGACCGGCGACCGCGTCCACAACCGGCCACCGGCCGCGTGCCACACCTCCCGCCCCGGGTAGTTTGGGCGTTCCGCACACGCGCCGCACACGCGTGCCGAGAACTCAGGAGGGTGGATCCGTGACTGCCGATCTGTCGCAGATCGTGAAGGCGTACGACGTCCGCGGGGTCGTCCCGGACCAGTGGGACGAGAAGCTCGCCGAACTCTTCGGCGCGGCCTTCGTCCGCGTCACCGAGGCCGACGCCATCGTCGTCGGCCACGACATGCGCCCCTCCTCGCCCGGCCTCTCCGACGCCTTCGCCCGCGGCGCCGCCCGCCTCGGCGCCGACGTCACCCTCATCGGGCTCTGCTCCACCGATCAGCTGTACTTCGCCTCCGGCAGCCTGGGGCTGCCCGGTGCGATGTTCACCGCCTCCCACAACCCGGCCCAGTACAACGGCATCAAGATGTGCCGCGCCGGCGCCGCCCCGGTCGGCCAGGACACCGGCCTCTCCGACATCCGCGCCCTCGCGGAGCGGTGGCTGGCGGAGGGCGCCCCCGAGGCCGCCGCCACCCCCGGCACCGTCACCGAGCGGGACACCCTCGCCGAGTACGCCGCCCACCTCAAGGCGCTCGTCGACCTCACCGCGATCCGCCCCCTCAAGGTCGTCGTCGACGCCGGCAACGGCATGGGCGGCCACACCGTCCCCACCGTCTTCGACGGCCTCCCGCTCGACACGATCCCGATGTACTTCGAGCTCGACGGCACCTTCCCGAACCACGAGGCCAACCCGCTCGACCCGAAGAACATCGTCGACCTCCAGGCCCGGGTGATCGCCGAGGGTGCCGACCTCGGGCTCGCCTTCGACGGGGACGCCGACCGGTGCTTCGTCGTCGACGAGCGCGGCGAGCCCGTCTCGCCGTCCGCGATCACGGCCCTCGTCGCCGCGCGCGAGCTCGCCAGGCATCCCGGCGGGACGGTCATCCACAACCTGATCACCTCCTGGTCCGTCCCCGAGGTCGTCCGCGAGCACGGCGGCAGCCCCGTCCGCACCCGGGTCGGGCACTCCTTCATCAAGGAGGAGATGGCCAAGACCGGAGCCGTCTTCGGCGGCGAGCACTCCGCGCACTACTACTTCAAGGACTTCTGGAACGCCGACACCGGCATGCTCGCCGCCCTCCACGTCCTCGCCGCCCTCGGCGGCCAGCAGGGCACCCTCTCCGAGCTGGTCGCCTCGTACGACCGGTACGCCGGCTCCGGCGAGATCAACTCCACCGTCGCCGACCAGACCGCCAAGACCGCCGAGATCAAGGCGGCCTACGAGAACGAGGACGGCATCACCCTCGACGAGCTCGACGGCCTCACCGTCACCTCCGCCGACTGGTGGTTCAACCTCCGCCCCTCCAACACCGAACCCCTGCTCCGCCTCAACGTCGAGGCCCGCGACGAGGCCACCATGGCCAAGATCCGCGACGAGGTCCTCGCCCTCGTCCGCGCCTGACCCCCGGACCGGCGGGGAGTCGCCGCTCGCCGAGCCGCGACTCCCCGCCCCCGGCGGTAGGCTGACCAGCACCGATCACTGGTACGAAGGGACACCGCAATGCCGCTCGAAGCCGGCCTCCTGGAGATCCTGGCCTGCCCCGCCTGCCACGCTCCGCTCGACGACCGCACGGCGGACGAGACCCCCGAGCTGATCTGCACCTCCGCCGACTGCGGTCTCGCCTACCCCGTCCGCGACGACATCCCGGTCCTCCTCGTCGACGAGGCCCGCCGCCCGTCCTGACCCACGTTGTGGGCAATCGTTCCGCACGGCGGAACGGGTGGGCGCAACGCCCGCGGAGCGGCACCCGACCCCGGTTCGTTCACCCCGAGCGCCCGCGCCCACCCGCATCCGCACCAAGGCACGCGCCCGCACCCGCACCCGGAGGCCCGCCCATGCTGGACGAGACCTTGCTAGACGCACCGGACGCCCTCGCGACGGCCGACCGCCGAGGACTCCTCCGCGGCGCCGCCGAGGCCGGCGCCCGGGTCAGGACCGCCGCCCGCCACGCCACCGAGGCCGGCATCGCCGACCTCCGCCCCGAGGGCCGCCCCCGCGCCGTCCTCGTCGCGGGCCCCGGCACCGCCGCCGCCGGCGTCGCCGACCTGATCGGCGCCCTCGCCGGCGCCTCCGCCCCCGTCGTACGCCTCGCGCCCACCGGCGTCGCCCCCGCCGCCGGCGCCCTGCGCTGGGCGCTGCCCGGCTGGGCCGGATCCGTGGACCTGCTCCTGCTGCCCACCACCGACGGCTCCGAACCCGGCCTCGCCCTCCTCGCCGAGCAGGCCTACCGCCGCGGCATCACCGTCGCCGCCGTCGCCCCCAAGGGCTGCCCGCTCTCCGAGGCCGTCAACGGCTCCCGCGGCCTCTTCGTCCCGATGGCGATGGCCCCGCACGAGGAACCCGACGAGTACGGCGAGAACCTCTCCGCCAGCCCCGGCGCCCTCTGGGCCCTCTTCACCCCCCTCCTTGCCCTCCTCGACCGCGTCGGCCTCCTCGAAGCCCCGCCCGAGGCCCTGGAGCGGGTCGCCGACCGCCTCGACCGCACCGCCGAACGCTGCGGCCCGGCCATCGCCACCTACTCCAACCCGGCCAAGACCCTCGCCGCCGAACTCGCCGAGACCCTGCCCCTCGTCTGGACCGAGGGCGACGCCGCCGGACCCGCCGGCCGCCGCTTCGCCGCCGTCCTCGCCGAACTCGCCGGCCTGCCCGCCCTCGCCGCCGAACTCCCCGAGGCCCTCCCCGCCCACGGCGTCCTCCTCACCGGCGCCTACGCCGCCGCCGCCGACCCCGACGACTTCTTCCGCGACCGCGTCGACGAACCCCAGGCCCTCCGCGCCCGCGTCGTCCTCCTCCGCGACCGCCCCACCGACGCCCTCAGCGCGGCCCCCGCCGCCCGCGAACTCGCCCTCGGCCACGAGACCGCCGTCAGCGAACTCGAACCCGACGAGGGCGACGCCCTGGAGACCCTCGCGGAACTCCTCGCCGTCACCGACTTCGCCGCCGTCTACCTCTCCCTGGCGACCCAGGGCCACCCGACCCCCTGACAGTCCGGGACACGACACCGGCGTACGGCCTGCGGCCACCCACCCGTCACCCGCGTGTCACCCACCCCCTGTCATCTGTCGTCTGGCACCGTCACCGTCCTTCGCCCCGAGGAGCTGGAACCCGTCATGGAACGCCTCGTCAACACCGTCCGTCCCTACGCCTGGGGATCCACGACGGCCATCCCGGAACTGCTGGGCACCGCCCCCACCGGCGAGCCGCAGGCCGAGATGTGGATGGGCGCCCACCCCGGTGCACCCTCGCTCACCCCCCGCGGGCCGCTCAACGAGCTGATCGACGCCGACCCCGTACGCGAACTCGGCCCCGCCGCCACCGAGAAGTTCGGCCCCCGCCTGCCCTTCCTCCTCAAGGTCCTCGCCGCCGGCGCCCCGCTCTCCCTCCAGGTCCACCCCGACCTGGAGCAGGCCCGCGCCGGATACGCCGCCGAAGAGGCCGCCGGCATCCCCGTCGACGCGCCCCACCGCACGTACAAGGACGCCAACCACAAGCCCGAGATGATCTGCGCCCTCACCCCCTTCGAGGGATTCTGCGGCTTCCGCGCCCCCGCCGAGGCCGCCGACACCCTCGCCGCCCTGGGCGTCGACTCCCTCAAGCCGTACGTGGACCTGCTCCACGCCCACCCCGAGGAGGACGCCCTCCGCGAGGTGCTCACCGCCCTGCTCACCGCCGACCCGGCCGAGATGACCCACACCGTCGCCGAGGCCGCCGCGGCCGCCGACCGGCTCGGCGGCGCCCACGCCCCGTACGCGGTCCTCGCCCACCACTTCCCCGGCGACCCCGGCGTCATCGCCGCGATGCTCCTCCACCACGTCACGCTCCAGCCCGGCGAGGCCCTCTACCTGGGTGCCGGCGTCCCGCACGCCTACCTCTCCGGCCTCGGCGTCGAGATCATGGCCAACAGCGACAACGTCCTGCGCTGCGGCCTCACCCCCAAGCACGTCGACGTCCCCGAACTCCTCCGCGTCGTCCGCTTCGAGCCCGCCGACCCCGGCGTGCTCCGCCCCGAGGCCTCCCCGTCGGGCGAGGAGGTCTACGACACCCCCATCGACGAGTTCCGCCTCTCCCGCCTCGTACGCGCCGAGGGCGCCGCCCCCACCGACCTGACCGCGGCCACCCCGCAGATCCTGCTCGCCACCGCCGGACGACCCAAAGCCGGTGAAATCACCCTCTCCCCGGGCGAATCCGTCTTCGTTCCCGCCGGCGAGCCCGTCGAACTGACCGCAGCGGGCACCGTGTTCCGCGCCACCGTCGTGGCCTGATGCAACAATGACCGGCCGTACCACGGTCACCGGCACCGGGCCGGAGCATCGACGAAGGGAACAGACAGACCCATGAGCGCGTCAGGCGGAACCAAGGCGATCGTGGCGGCCCTCGCCGCCAACCTCGCGATCGCCGCAGCCAAGTTCGTGGCGTTCCTCTTCAGTGGCTCGTCCTCGATGCTCGCCGAGAGCGTCCACTCCCTCGCCGACTCCGGCAACCAGGGCCTGCTCCTGCTCGGCGGCAAGAAGGCCCAGCGCGAGGCCACCCCCCAGCACCCCTTCGGCTACGGCCGCGAGCGGTACATCTACGCCTTCCTCGTCTCCATCGTCCTCTTCTCCGTCGGCGGCATGTTCGCCATCTACGAGGGCTACGAGAAGATCCACGACCCGCACCCGATCGAGGCCTGGTACTGGCCGGTCGGCGTCCTGGTCTTCGCGATCATCGCCGAGTCGTTCTCCTTCCGCACCGCCATCAAGGAGTCGAACCTCGTCCGCGGCGGCCTCTCCTGGAAGGAGTTCGTCCGCCGCGCCAAGGCCCCCGAGCTCCCCGTCGTCCTCCTGGAGGACCTCGGCGCCCTCGTCGGCCTCGTCCTCGCCCTCGGCGGCGTCGGCCTCGCCCTCCTCACCGGCGACGGCGTGTGGGACGGCATCGGCACCCTGTGCATCGGCGTCCTGCTCATCGCCATCGCGATCGTCCTCGCCCTGGAGACCAAGTCGCTCCTCCTCGGCGAGGCCGCCGGCCTCGACGAGGTGAAGAAGATCGAGGACGCCGTCGTCGACGGCGAGACCGTCACCCGCCTCATCCACATGCGCACCCTCCACCTCGGCCCCGAGGAACTCCTCGTCGCCGCCAAGATCGCCGTCCGGCACGACGAGTCCGCCACCGAGGTCGCCCGCGCCATCGACGCCGCCGAGGAGCGCATCCGCGCCGCCGTCCCGATCGCCCGCGTCATCTACCTGGAGCCGGACGTCTACAGCGAGTCCGCCGCCGCGGCCGGCCCCGACCCCGCAGCCACCCCCGGCGGAAGCGGCCACTGACCCCCGCACCACCCGCCGAACACCCTGACGAGGCCCCCGGAGCGCATCACGCCGCCCCGGGGGCTTCTCCGTGCGGGCCTGCGCCCGGTGGGCCGATCGGTGTAGATTCGTGACCGCCAGACGTCGCTGCTGATGGCGGTCGGGCGGCCCCCCAGGGGACCGGCCGAGGGAGAGAGGACCTCCGACGACTGCACCGCGAACCACCCGGGCATCCGTATGCCCGCCGGTGCCTCGACCGCGGTGTCAGGCGCCACAACCGACCCTCACCATGCGATCCCACGAGGAGCAGCACCAGTCATGACGACTGCCGCACAGCAGGACTTCAAGGTCGCCGACCTCTCCCTGGCCACCTTCGGCCGCAAGGAGATCACCCTCGCCGAGCACGAGATGCCCGGTCTGATGGCCATCCGCCGCGAGTACGCCGAGACCCAGCCCCTCGCCGGCGCCCGCATCACCGGCTCCCTGCACATGACCGTGCAGACCGCCGTCCTCATCGAGACGCTCGTCGCCCTCGGCGCCGACGTCCGCTGGGCCTCCTGCAACATCTTCTCCACCCAGGACCACGCCGCCGCGGCCATCGCCGTCGGCCCGAACGGCACCCCGGAGAACCCCCAGGGCGTCCCGGTCTTCGCCTGGAAGGGCGAGACCCTGGAGGAGTACTGGTGGTGCACCGAGCAGGCCCTCACCTGGCCGAACACGCCCACCGGCGGCCCGAACATGATCCTGGACGACGGCGGTGACGCCACCCTCCTCGTCCACAAGGGCGTCGAGTTCGAGAAGGCCGGCTCCGCCCCGGACCCGGCCACCGCGGACAGCGAGGAGTACGGCTACATCCTGCGTCTCCTCAACCGCACGCTCGCCGAGAGCCCGCAGAAGTGGACCCAGCTGGCGTCCGAGATCCGCGGCGTGACCGAGGAGACCACCACCGGCGTCCACCGCCTGTACGAGATGATGCAGGCCGGCACCCTGCTCTTCCCGGCGATCAACGTGAACGACGCCGTGACGAAGTCGAAGTTCGACAACAAGTACGGCTGCCGTCACTCCCTGATCGACGGCATCAACCGTGCCACGGACGTCCTCATCGGCGGCAAGACGGCCGTCGTGTGCGGTTACGGCGACGTGGGCAAGGGCTGCGCCGAGTCGCTGCGCGGCCAGGGCGCCCGTGTCATCGTGACGGAGATCGACCCGATCTGCGCGCTGCAGGCGGCGATGGACGGCTACCAGGTGACGACCCTGGACGAGGTCGTCGAGACCGCCGACATCTTCATCACCACGACGGGCAACAAGGACATCATCATGGCCTCCGACATGGCCAAGATGAAGCACCAGGCGATCGTGGGCAACATCGGTCACTTCGACAACGAGATCGACATGGCCGGCCTGGCCAAGATCCCGGGCGTCGTCAAGGACGAGGTGAAGCCTCAGGTCCACACGTGGACCTTCGAGGACGGCAAGGTCCTCATCGTCCTGTCCGAGGGCCGTCTGCTGAACCTGGGCAACGCGACGGGTCACCCGTCCTTCGTGATGTCGAACTCCTTCGCGGACCAGACCCTGGCCCAGATCGAGCTCTTCACGAAGCCGGAGCAGTACCCGACCGAGGTGTACACGCTGCCGAAGCACCTGGACGAGAAGGTCGCCCGCCTCCACCTCGACGCCCTCGGCGTCAAGCTGACGACCCTCCGCCCGGAGCAGGCCTCCTACATCGGCGTCAAGGTCGAGGGCCCGTACAAGCCGGACCACTACCGCTACTGATCCGCCCCCCGGTCGCACGGCCGGGCGACGCGACACCCCAGCAGGCCCCCGGCACCCCGTGCCGGGGGCCTGCCCCGTTCCCCCTTCCACCACCCGAGGACCACGCGATGCCCCGCGGCCGCTACTCGCTCCACGACCCCCACGACCACACCCCCCTCGGCGAGGAGCACTTCCACTGCGCCCCCGGCCCCTCCGGCTGGCGCTACGTCTCCCAGATCACCACCCCCGCCGGCGACCACCGAGGCTCCGTCGATCTGGCCGTCGACGAACTCGGCCGCCCCATCCGCCTCGAACTCCACGCGGCCGGCTGGCAGGTCCGGGGCGCCGCCCTCGACGGCGTCACCTGGGTCCGCACCGACCCCACCGGCACCCACGCCACCGAGGGCAACGTCCGCGCCCACGCCTTCACCGGTACGTCCCCGGCCTTCCTGATCGCCCTCACCCGCCTCCTGCGCCTCACCCCCGGCGCCCCGGAGACCCGCGTCCGCCTGGTCGCCCTCACGGACCCGGTCCTCGCCCCGCTCACCGTCGACCAGTCCTGGTCCCTCCTGGGCACCGAGACCCACCCCACCGACCTGGGCCCCCTCTCCGTCGACGCGTACCAGGTCAGCACCCTGGACACCGGCGAACGCCACACCGTCCACATCGCCGGCGACGTCGTCCTCTCCGCCCCCGGCGTGGAACTGGAAGACCTCGACACACCCCCCTCGACCTTCCCGGCCTGACGCCTCCTCGCCACGCCCCCCGGCCGATGTGCGACGGGCCCCGCGGAGCTGGTACTGTCCTCCGGTGCCCGAAAAAACCGTTGACACGGTGGACGCGGGGAGGTAGATTCAGATGGTTGCCTAGAGCTGGACAGCTCGGCAGCAATCAACTAGAGTCTGACTCACTCCCGATTCTTTATCGCGAATCACGAAAAGCCGCCGATTAGGTAGCCGGAAATGATTCTGATAAAGTCGGAAAGCGCCGGAAGGCCCCGAGAAAAACAAATTCGGGACCGGAAAGCACCGAGGAAATCGGATCGGAAAGATCTGATAGAGTCGGAAACGAAGGAAGCGCCCGGAGGGCCTGGAAACAGGAACG
>NZ_JBEZNU010000046.1:0-36300 GCF_040653375.1 Streptomyces sp. NPDC047974 | reverse complement strand
CTCGCCCAGCTCGGCGACACCGAGTGGCGCGACGTCGACGCGGTCCTGCGGTACGCGGTCCGCCGCGGCGCCTCCAAGATCGTCCTGCACGGCTGGGGCACCGGCGCCACGATGGCGCTGCGCGCCGCCGCCGAGTCGGGCGTGCGCGACCGCATCGCCGGTCTGGTCCTGGACTCCCCGGTCCTCGACTGGGAGGCCACCGTCCGCAACCTCGCCGCCGCCCGGGGCGTCCCGGGCCCGCTGGTCCCGCTCGCCGTCCGCGCCGCCCTCGGCCGCACCGGCCCGCACCCCGACCACTCGGCGGACCTCCGCATCCCGGTCCTCCTGGCACACGGCCCCGACGACACGATCTCCCCCTGGGAGCGCTCCGTCGAACTCGCCGCGCGCCGCCCGGACCTCGTGACCCTGCTGACCGTCCGCCAGGCCCCCCACACCGCGATGTGGAACGCGGACCCCCTCCGCTACGAAGAAGCCCTGCGCCGCTATCTGACCCCCCTCATGTAGCGCTCCCACGGCCCCCGGCACCCCGTCCGCGACGGCGCGGCGGATTCCGATTGGGCTTTCGGGCCGTCAGCGGGAAGACTGCCCCCGTGACGTCTCGAAAGCCCGATGAACCATTGGCGCGCAACTCCAGACTCCGCCTCGTCCGTCCGCGCTCGCTGGCCACCGCACGGCGGGCCGCGACGACGCGCCGCACCCGGCCTGCCCCGAGGCCGCCCGAGGGCACCCCGCCCCGCGCGGAACTGGCCCGCCAGGCCAGACTCGTCCTCGCCGACGCCGTGCGGATCGCCCGCTGGGCCGCCGCCCCGCGCGGCCCCCAGCAGGGGCTGCGCACGGCGACGGCCTCGCCGTCCTCCGCTTCCGCCGCTCCCGGCTCCGCCGCCGCCCCCAGTGCGACGACCGCCGAACAGGCCGCCGCCGCCCTCGACCTGACGCCGGATCGGGTCCGGGCCGGCTGGGACCGGGCCCGGCTCGCCGGCCTCGTCGAGCTGCACGGAGCCACCGTCCGCCCCGGCTGGCGGCTCCAGGCCTGGGACCGGGACGACTCCGCCGTGCTCCGCGGCTGGGTCGCGCTCCTCGACGCCTGGTCGCTGGTCCACCCCGCACCCGAGGGCGTCGCGCCCGGCGCGGTCGCCGAGGTCGTGGAGGCCGTGCCGCAGGTCCTCTCGCTGCTCCAGCTCTCCCAGGGCCCCGTCCTCGTCCCTGCCCTCCTCGACCTCCTCGGCCAGCGCGTCGACGAGCTCCGCGAGGAGCGCTGCGAGGTGCCCGGCGACGGCGCGCCCGCCCACCCCGCGCCCCCCGCCGAGCGGCTGCCCGCCCTGCTGGACTGGGCCCTCGAGGGCCTCGCCGAGGTCGGCGCGCTCACCCTGGACGGCGAGGCCGGCCCGGAGGGACGTCACGCGACCCTGACCCCGCTCGGCAACTGGGCGGTGTGGGTCAAGCTGGAGCAGATCTGCGTGGCCGCGCAGAGTCCGGCCGGCAACATCGAGCAGTCCGCCGCCGACATGCTCCGCGGCTGCGCCCGGCTCACCCCGGGTCCGGCCCGCGACGAGTACCGCGCCTGGCTGGCCGCCCGCCCGCTGGCCGGCGCGGTCGCCGAACTCCTCGCCGCCGCGCGCGGCGAGGACGCCCTGCTGCGCGGCCTCGCCTTCGAGGCGCTGCGGGTCGTCGGCGCCCCCGCCGAGGCGGAGGTCCGCGCCGCGGTCGCCGAGCCCTCGCTGCGCCCCTACGCGCTGCTGTGGCTCGCCGAGTACGAGGGCACCGACCCCGACGACGCCCCGGAGGTCCTCACCCGCGAGGAGGCGACCTGGCTCTGGGTGGACACCGCGGCCGCCGTCGCCGACCACGGGGAGAGCGAGCTTCTCGTCCGTCACCTGGACTCGGCCGTCCAGGGCACCGTGCCCGCCCTCCTGGAGGAGGTCAGGGCGGTGGGCCACCCGAGGACCGTCCAGGTGCTCGTGGCCCTCGCCGCCGCCCACCCGGACCCGGCCCTGGCCAAGGCGGTCCGTCGCGCGGCCTTCCAGGTCCACACCGGCACGCTCTGACGCCGCCGGTCCGGCGGGCGCCCCTCCGGGCGCCCGCCCCGCCGGACCCCGGATCAGTCCGCCGCGCCGGGCGCGTACGTCCCGAAGCTCCAGACGTTGCCCTCGCCGTCACGGGCCATGTAGTCGCGGGAGCCGTAGTCCTGGTCGGTGGGCGGCATGAGGATCTCCACGCCGTGGGCGGCGGCGCGGGCGTGGTGCTCGTCGACGTCGCGGACCCGGACGTAGACGCCCACCGGACCGGAACCGGCCATCAGCTTGTCGAACTCGCTGCCGGTGCCCGAGCTGCCGAGCATCACCGTCCCGTTCCCGTACGACAGCTCGGCGTGGGCCACCAGCCCGTCCTCGCCCTCGTACACCGCGGTGGCGGTGAACCCGAAGGCCTCGGTGAGCAGCGTGATCGCCGCCTTCGCGTCCCGGTACGTCAGCGCCGGACAGATGTCGGGTGCCTCGGACATCCCGCTCACTCCCTCTCGATCGACCCCCTCGGTCAGATGTGACCTAGGGCACAGTCTTGCAGTCCGTCGGGCCGCTCAGCGGAAGGTGTTGCACTGGGCCATGTCGCCGGTCCGGTAGCCCGTGTGGAACCACTGCCGGCGCTGCTCCGCCGAGCCGTGCGTCCAGCTCTCCGGGGTCACCCGGCCCTGGAAACGCTCCTGGATGCGGTCGTCGCCGACGGCCGCCGCCGCGTCCAGGCCGTCCCGGATGTCGGTGTCGTCGATCCGGGTGAGCAGGGGCCGGCCGATGGACTCGTCGGGGGTGCTCGTCGCGTGCCGGGCCCACACGCCCGCGTAGCAGTCCGCCTGGAGCTCGACGCGGACCGCGTTGGAGTCCGCCCCGGTCCGCCCGTCCTGGGAGCGGCTGAGCGTCCCCATCAGGTTCTGGATGTGGTGGCCGTACTCGTGCGCCACCACGTACGCCTGGGCGAAGGGTCCGGCGCCGGCGCCGAACTTCGTCCGCAGCTCCTCGAAGAAGCCCAGGTCCAGGTAGACCCTCCGGTCGCCGGGGCAGTAGAAGGGGCCGACCGCCGAGCTCGCCGCGCCGCACGCCGTGTTCACCCGCTGGTCGAACAGGATGGTGGAGGCCGGGGCGTAGGTGCCGCCCCGGCGGGCGTACTCGCCCCGCCAGTAGTCCTGGACGCTGTTGACCACGGCCACCGTCCGGCAGTCCTGCCGGCTGTTGGCGTCCGCGCCGCTCAGGCAGTCCCGCTTCACCTGCTCCGCGGAGGAGGAGCTGGCCGCGGGCGTGTCCTCCCCGCCGCCGGAGAGCCCGAGCTGGTCGGGGCCGACCCCGAGGAACACGCCGAGGAGCAGGGCGATCAAGCCGATGATCCCGCCCCCGACGGTGGCCTTCCCGCCCGGGATGCGGCTGCCGCGGACGTCCTCCACCTCGGAGGTGTCCAGACGGGCGTCGTCGTCGAACTGCACGGTCACCTCCGCGTCGCCGCGGCGGCCGGACCGCCGCCCTCCGCCGAGTATCGAATGATCTCGACCGTTCCGCTCTTTTTGTCAGTGATTCAGGCGATCCACTGAGTGATG
The DNA here is from genome assembly GCF_040653375.1 of Streptomyces sp. NPDC047974. Classification (NCBI taxonomy): domain Bacteria; kingdom Bacillati; phylum Actinomycetota; class Actinomycetes; order Kitasatosporales; family Streptomycetaceae; genus Streptomyces; species Streptomyces sp. NPDC047974. Next base: position 32,720 of record NZ_JBEZNU010000046.1, on the reverse strand, counting down.
AGAGAAAAGTCCCTCTCCGTCCTCCGTCGCCCGTGTGGCCGAAAACCAGTTGCATCAGCCCGTTAGACTGGCCGCATGGCCGTTCTCCTCTGGGTGCATTAGCGGCGCCGAAGCCCGCCACCAGCCGTCTCTTCCGCCGTCTTCCCACCGCCCTGGAGTCTGTCCGTGATCACCGCTTCCGGCATCGAGCTGCGCGCCGGCGCCCGCATCCTCATCGAGAACGCTTCCTTCCGCGTCGCCAAGGGCGACCGCATCGGTCTGGTCGGCCGCAACGGCGCCGGCAAGACCACCCTCACCAAGTGCCTGGCCGGCGAGGGCCAGCCCGCCGGCGGCACGATCGCCCGCTCCGGCGAGGTCGGCTACCTCCCGCAGGACCCGCGCACCGGCGACCTCGACGTGCTCGCCCGCGACCGCGTCCTCTCCGCCCGCGGCCTCGACGTCCTCCTCCGCAAGATGCGGCAGAACGAGGAGCGGATCGCCACCGGCGCCGGCGCCACCCGCGAGAAGGCCCTCAAGCAGTACGAGCGCCAGGAGACCGAGTTCCTCACCAAGGGCGGGTACGCCGCCGAGGCCGAGGCCGCCACGATCGCGGCCGCCCTCGGACTGCCCGACCGGGTCCTCGGCCAGCCGCTGCACACCCTCTCCGGCGGTCAGCGCCGCCGCATCGAGCTCGCCCGGATCCTCTTCTCGGACGCCGACACGCTCCTCCTCGACGAGCCGACGAACCACCTCGACGCCGACTCGATCGTCTGGCTGCGGGACTACCTGAAGACCTATCGCGGCGGCTTCATCGTCATCTCCCACGACGTCGACCTGGTCGAGACCGTCGTCAACAAGGTCTTCTACCTGGACGCCAACCGCTCCGTCATCGACGTCTACAACATGGGCTGGAAGCTCTACCAGCAGCAGCGCGAGGCCGACGAGAAGCGCCGCAAGCGCGAGCGCCAGAACGCCGAGAAGAAGGCCGCCGCCCTCAACTCGCAGGCCGACAAGATGCGCGCCAAGGCCACCAAGACGGTCGCCGCGCAGAACATGGCCAAGCGCGCCGAGCGCCTGCTCTCCGGCCTGGACGCGGTCCGCGTCTCCGACAAGGTCGCCAAGCTGCGCTTCCCCGAGCCCGCGCCCTGCGGCAAGACCCCGCTCACCGCGGAGGGCCTGTCCAAGTCGTACGGCTCCCTGGAGATCTTCACCGACGTCGACCTGGCCATCGACAAGGGCTCCCGGGTCGTCATCCTCGGCCTCAACGGCGCCGGCAAGACCACCCTGCTCCGCCTCCTCGGCGGGGTGGAGCAGCCCGACACCGGCGAGGTCACCCCGGGCCACGGCCTCAAGCTCGGCTACTACGCCCAGGAGCACGAGACCCTGGACCCGGAGCGCTCGGTCCTGGAGAACATGCGCTCCGCCGCGCCCGACCTCGACCTGGTCGAGGTCCGCAAGGTGCTCGGCTCCTTCCTCTTCTCCGGCGACGACGTCGACAAGCCCGCCGGGGTGCTCTCCGGCGGTGAGAAGACCCGGCTCGCCCTGGCGACCCTGGTCGTCTCCTCGGCCAACGTGCTGCTGCTCGACGAGCCCACCAACAACCTCGACCCGGCCAGCCGCGAGGAGATCCTCGGCGCGCTGCGCACCTACAAGGGCGCGGTCGTCCTGGTCACCCACGACGAGGGCGCCGTGGAGGCGCTCGACCCGGAGCGGATCATCCTGCTCCCGGACGGCGTCGAGGACCTCTGGGGCCCGGACTACGCGGACCTGGTCGCGCTGGCCTGAGCCGCGACTGGATCATTCGGCTCATCGCCGGATCCGTCATCTGAGTGAGAAGGTCTCGTACCCCCGGCGCGGGCCTCTGCCGAATCCTTCCGGCAGGGCTCGCGTCGTACGTTTGTTCCCTCGACGTGCCTGACCTGGCAGTCCCTTGATCCACTCCTTCGAGGGATGCGATCCGGCCGTGCGGAATGTCGGCTTCCGATCATGAGGACGCCGTACTCGTCCGCAAACCCGGCAGGACGGACCTTGTCGAATGGGTGGCCAGGATGCCGGGGAGGGGTGATCATGAGAAGTCCAGAGCGCACTTCCCATGAGGAGGCACGGGTGGCCGAGACTCTGAAGAAGGGCAGCCGGGTGACCGGCGCCGCGCGCGACAAGCTCGCGGCAGACCTGAAGAAGAAGTACGACTCCGGAGCGAGCATCCGGGCGCTGGCCGAGGAAACGGGCCGCTCCTACGGATTCGTCCACCGGATGCTCAGCGAATCCGGAGTGACGCTGCGTGGTCGCGGCGGCGCGACCCGGGGCAAGAAGGCAGCCTCGGCCTGACGCCGGGGGCGGCTCGACCGGTCCACCGGGAACCTCCCGGTGGGCACCCGGTCGGTCCTGCGACCGGCCGGGTGGTTACTGTGCAGTCACTTAGCATCGGATGCAGTGCTGCACCGGAACCGGAGGCGCCCCATGACCACGCCCGACGACCCCCAGCTCGTCTTCGACAAGGACGGTGTACGGCTCACCGTCGAGGACGCCGTTGCCACGGTGACCCTGACCAACCCGGCGAAGCGCAACGCCCAGTCTCCCGCTCTGTGGCGGGCGTTGACGGAAGCCGGCCGGTCACTGCCGGGCAGCGTGCGGATCGTCGTCCTGCGCGGTGAGGGCAAGTCCTTCTCCGCCGGACTCGACCGACAGGCCTTCACGCCCGAGGGCTTCGACGGAGAGCCGTCCTTCCTCGACATGGCGCGCGGGTCCGACGCGGACCTCGACGCGGTCATCGCCGAGTACCAGGAGGCGTTCACCTGGTGGCGCCGCAGCGACCTCGTGTCCATCGCGGCCGTCCAGGGCCACGCCATCGGTGCGGGCTTCCAGCTCGCCCTCGCCTGCGACCTGCGGGTCGTCGCCGAGGACGTGCAGTTCGCGATGCGCGAGACCAGCCTGGGCCTCGTCCCCGACCTCACCGGCACGCACCCGCTCGTCTCCCTCGTGGGCTACGCCCGCGCGCTGGAGATCTGCGCCACCGGCCGCTTCGTCCACGCCGAGGAGGCCGAGCGCATCGGCCTGGCCAACATCGCCGTGCCCGCCGACGAGCTCGACGCGGCCGTACGGGACCTGAGCGCCGCCCTCCTCGCCGCGCCGCGCGACGCGGTCGTCGAGACCAAGGCGCTGCTCCAGGGTGCCGCCGGCCGTTCCTACGAGGAGCAGCGCGTCGCCGAGCGCGCCGCCCAGGCCCGCCGCCTCCGCGACCTCGCCGGCCTCGGCGACTGACGCCCCGCCCGGGACCTAGCGCACCTCCGTCACCACCACCGTGACCGCGGCGCCCTCCGGGGCCGCCGCGGCCGCCGCCCCGCGCGCGGCCCGGGCCGTCTCCACGACCGGTCGGTCCGACGTCACCGCGCACTCCACCCGGACCGCCTCCGGCGTCCGGTGCACCGGCGGGCCCAGCGCGTCGGTCACCGCCGCCACGCCCGGAGTCCGCAGCACCGCGAGCGCCACCGGATCGTCCGTCGCCGGAGAGGTCCGGCCGGGTGCCGGGGGAGCGGGCTCCGGCGCGGGCGCCTCCTCCAGGAGGTCCGTCACCCGCAGGTCGACCTCCGTCACCGCCAGGCCGAGCCCCCGCGCCGCCGCGAGCAGCAGCACCCGCACCTCCTCCGCCGTCTCCGGCAGCGAGCGCCCGCCCGCCACCGCGGCGAACTCCGCCTCGATCCGCAGCGGCCCGGCCGGCAGCCCGCCCGGCGGCACCGGGAACGGGCCCGGGTCCCCGGCGGCCCCCGCCGCGCCGATCCGCAGCGCGCCCGGCACCGCGTCCCGTACCCCCGTCACCGCCCGGCCCAGCGCCTCCCGGGCCGCGCGCTCCGCGAGCCACGCGCCGTCCGCCGCCGTGCCGAGCGGCAGCAGCCTGCCCGGCGCCAGTCGTTCGCGCACCGCCGTCGTCCAACCGTCACCCGTGGTCATTGCCCCAGCCTGCCGTATCCCCGGAGCGGCATCGGGTAACCGCCCTTAGTGTGGGCGAAGAACCCCGAAATATCCTGAAAGGGGCTTAATCATGACGGACAGCGAACGCAGCGGGGAGCCCACCCCGGTCACCCGGAAGGGCGCCGGCGCGGCGGCCACCCGGGGCCGGACCACCATCGCCGACGGCGTGGTCGAGAAGATCGCGGGCATGGCAGCCCGCGACGTCGTCGGCGTCCACGCCATGGGCAGCGGGCTCTCCCGCACCTTCGGCGCCGTCCGCGACCGCGTGCCCGGCGGAGGCGGCGCCAAGGCGAGCGTCACCCGGGGCGTGAAGGCCGAGGTCGGCGAGGTGCAGACCGCCCTCGACCTGGAGATCGTCGTCGACTACGGCGTCTCCATCGCCGACGTCGCCGGAGCGGTCCGCGAGAACGTCATCGCGGCCGTGGAGCGGATGACCGGCCTGGAGGTCGTCGAGGTCAACATCGCGGTCAGCGACGTGAAGCTGCCCGACGAAGAGGAAGACGAGCCGGAGTCCCGGCTCCAGTAGCCGCCCGGCACGGCACACGGACCCGCAGGGCCCGGAAAGGGGTTCAGCATGAGCATGGCGGTGGTCGGCCTGCTGGCCGGCATGGGTCTCGGCTTCGCCGGATACTTCGGCGGCTTCGGGGCGTTTCTTCTGGTCGCGGCCTTGGGCGCGGTCGGCTTCGTGGCCGGCCGCCTCCTCGACGGCGATCTCGCTCCCGGCGACCTGCTGCGCAGCCGCGACCGCGGCGACCGGCGGCGGTGACGGCGGGTGCCCACGGACGTCACGGCACGCCCGCCGCTCAGGGAGCGCGGCGCGACCACGATCGCCGACCGGGTGGTCGCCAAGATCTCCGCCCAGGCCGCGAAGGAGGCCCTGGGCGGGGTGCCGGCGGGCGGCCACCGGCCGCACGCCTCGGTGGTCGTGCACCGGGACTCCGCCCGCATCTCGGTCAGCCTCGAACTCGACTACCCCACCGACGTCGGCCGCCGCTGCGGGGCCGTCCGGGCCCGGGTCCGCGGCCGGGTCGAGGATCTCGTCGGCATGGAGGTCCACGAGGTCGCCGTCCACGTCGAGCGCCTCCACTCCCCGCGCACCGCGCCCGCCGCCCGGAAGGGCCGCCTGGCATGACCTCACCCGAACAGCCCACCGACCCCGCACCCGATCCCGCGGCCGGTCCCGTACCCGACCCCGTCCCCGACCCCGTCCCCGTCCTCGGCGACCACGACGGCGACGAGGGCCGCGGCGCGGAAGGCGAACGGGTCCGGCGCTTCTGGGCCGTCCGGCGGATCCCCGCCGCGCTGCTCGCCGCCGTCGTCCTCGGCGGCGCCGGACTGCTGCTCTACGACGTGGCCGCCGTCCGGGCCGACCGGACCGCCATGAGCTGGCGGCGCGAGCTCGCCGACGACCTCGCGACCCGGCCCCTCGACGACACCGGGACCCTCGCCGCCGCCGGCGTCACCGTGCTGCTCGGCGTCTGGCTCCTCGTCCTGGCGTCCACCCCCGGCCTGCGGAAGGTGCTGCCGATGCGCCGCACCCACCCCGACGTCCGGGCCGGACTCGACCGGGAGGCCGCCGCGCTCGCCCTGCGCGACCGGACCATGGAGGTCTCCGGCGTCCAGTCCGTGAAGGTCAGGGTCGGCCGCGCCAAGGTCGGCGTCCGGGCCGTCTCCCACTTCCGCCCGCTCGACGACGTCCGCGCCGACGTCGAGTCCGTCCTCGCCGCCGGCGTCGAGGAGCTCGGGCTCGCCCGCAGACCCGCGCTGACCGTACGGGTGGACCGCCCGTCCAAGAAGGGGTGAGGCCCGTGCACGCACCCGTCACCGCCGTCCTGCGGCGCGTCAACCGCGTCCTGCTCGGCCTGGCCGGGCTGCTCCTCGTCCTCGTCGGCGGCGCCGTCCTCGCCGCCGGCCTCGACCTGCCCGTACCGTCCTGGTGGCCCTGGTCGGGCCCCGACGACGTGCTCCTGACCGCCGCCCGCCGGCAGCGGTGGCGCGAGGAGGGCTGGTGGTGGCCGACGGTCATCGCCGTCCTCGGCGTCCTCGTCCTGCTCGCCCTGTGGTGGCTCATCGCCCAGTTCCGCCGGGCCCGGCTCGCCGAGGTCCTCGTCGACACCGGCGACGGCGACGCCGCCGTGCTCCGCGGCCGGGCCCTGGAGAGCGTCCTGGAGGCGGACGCCACCGCGCAGGAGGGCGTCGCCCAGGCCCGGGTCGCCCTCACCGGCCGCCGCACCGCCCCGCGCACCCGCATCGCGCTCCTCCTGGAGCCGTACGCCTCCCCGGGCGAGGCGCTGGCCGGGCTCGGCGGTGAGGCGCTGGCCCGCGCGCGGACCTCCGCGGGCCTCGCCGCCCTGCCCACCGAGGCCCGGCTCCGGGCGGTCAAGCACCACGCCCGCCGGGTGACCTAGGGCCGACCGGCGGACTGTGGCCGGACGGGCCCCGGACCGTGGCCGGACGGGCCCAGGCTCAGAAGCCGTGCCGCGCGCCGCCGTCCACCGGCAGCATCACGCCCGTCAGATAGGAGGCGGCGGGGGAGAGGAGGAAGGCGGCGGTCCGGCCGAACTCCTCCGGGGTGCCGTAGCGGCGCAGCGGGATCCTCGCCTCGTTCGCCGCGCGGGAGGCCTCCGCGTCGCCGGAGAGCGCGTCGAGCTGCCGCACCCGGTCCGTGTCGATCCGGCTCGGCAGCAGGCCGACCACCCGGATCCCGCGCGGGCCCAGGTCGTCGGAGAGGGACTTGGCGAAGCCGGCGAGCCCGGGGCGCAGCCCGTTGGAGATGCTCAGGCCCGCGATCGGCTCGTGCACCGAGCCGGACAGGACGAAGCCGATCACGCCGCCCTCGCCCAGCGTCTCGGCCGCCGCACGGGCGAGCCGCACCGCGCCGAGGAAGACGGTGCCGAAGGCCGCCGTCCACTGCTCGTCGGTGTTGTCCGCGGCGAAGCCCGGCGGCGGGCCGCCGACGCTGACGAGGACGCCGTCGAGGCCGCCGAACCGGGCGCGGGCCTCCGCGATCAGCCGGGCCGGGGTCTCCGGGTCGTCGTTGTCGGCGGCGAGCCCCGCCGCGCCCTCGCCCAGCTCGGCGACGGCCGCCGCGACGGCCTCCTCCCCGCGGCCGGTGACCAGCACCCGGGCGCCCTCGGCGAGCAGCGCCTCCGCGGTGGCCCGGCCGAGCCCCCGGGTCGCGCCGGTGACGACGTACACGCGGTCCTTCAGTCCAAGATCCATGGGCCTATCCTGCCGTCTCGTCCCCGGCCAGCGCGAGTGCCGTCCCCACCAGGCCGATGTGGCTGAAGGCCTGCGGGAAGTTGCCGAGCTGGCGGCGTGCGACCGGGTCGTACTCCTCCGCGAGCAGCCCCACGTCGTTGGTGAGCGCCGCCAGGCGCTCGAAGAGCTCCCGGGCCTCGGCGGGGCGCCCGGTCATCCGCAGGGCGTCGGCCAGCCAGAAGGAGCAGACGAGGAAGGCGCCCTCGCGCCCGGGCAGCCCGTCGACCGCGCCCGAGTCGGGGCTGTAGCGGCGCAGCAGGCCCCGGTGGGTCAGCCCGGCGCGCACCGCGTCCACCGTGCCGACCACCCGGGGGTCGTCCGGCGGCAGGAAACCGACCCGGGGGATGAGCAGCGTGGCGGCGTCGAGCTCCGCCGAACCGTACGACTGGGTGAAGGTGTTCCGCCCGGGGTCGTACGCCCGGTCGCACACCTCGGCGTGGATCTCGTCCCGCAGCGCCCGCCAGCGGCCCGGCTCGCCGGGCAGCGAGGGGTCCGCCTCCAGGGTGCGCACCGCCCGGTCGGCGGCGACCCAGGCCATCACCTTGGAGTGGGTGAAGTGGCGGCGGGGGCCGCGGACCTCCCACAGCCCCTCGTCGGGTTCGCGCCAGTGGGACTCCAGGAAGCCGAGCAGGCTCAGCTGGAGGTTCCAGGCGTGCCGCTCGGCGGGGATGCCCGCCTCCCGGGCGAGGTGCAGGGTGTCCATGACCTCGCCGTAGACGTCGAGCTGGAACTGCTCCACGGCCGCGTTCCCGATCCGTACCGGGGCCGAGTCGGCGTAGCCGCGCAGCCAGGGCAGCGCGGTCTCGGGCAGCCGCCGCTCGCCGGCCGGGCCGTACATGATCTGGAGGTCGGCCGGGTCGCCGGCGACCGCGCGGAGCAGCCAGTCGCGCCAGGCGGCGGCCTCGTCGGCGTATCCGGCGGCGAGCAGGGCGCCGAGGGTGAGGGAGGAGTCGCGCAGCCAGCAGGCCCGGTAGTCCCAGTTCCGCACCCCGCCGATCTCCTCCGGCAGGGAGGTGGTGGGGGCGGCGACGATGCCGCCGGTGGGGGCGTAGGTGAGCGCCTTGAGAGTGATGAGGGAGCGGATCACGGTGTCCCGGTACGGCCCCCGGTAGGCGCAGCGGCCGGCCCATTCCCGCCAGTCGGCGAGCGAGTGCTCCAGGGACTCGAAGGGGTCGACGAGGGCGGGCCGCCGCTCGTGGGAGGGGTGCCAGGTGAGGACGAAGGCGACCCGTTCGCCGGCGGTGACGGTGAAGGAGGAGCAGGTGGCGTACTGCTGCCCCCAGGTCTTGACCTGCGGCTCGCTCCGCAGCCAGACGGCGTCGGGCCCGGCGACCGCGACGCGGTGCCCCTCGGACCTGCGCACCCACGGCACGATCGAGCCGTAGTCGAAGCGGAGGCGGAGCACGGCGCTCATCTCGACGCGGCCGCGGACGCCCTCGACGATCCGGACGACGTCCGGGGCGCGGTCCCGCTGGGGCATGAAGTCGGTGACCTTGACGGTGCCGGTGCGGGTCTCCCACAGCGTCTCCAGGACCAGGGAGTCGTCGAGGTAGCGGCGGGAGGCGCAGGTGGTGGAGCCCTGCGGGGCGATCCGCCAGTGGCCGTCGTCCTCGTCGCCGAGGAGGGCGGCGAAGCAGGCGGCGGAGTCGAAGCGGGGCAGGCACAGCCAGTCGATGGAACCGTCGCGTCCGACGAGCGCGGCGGTCTGGAGATCGCCGATCAGGGCGTAGTCGTCGATGCGTCGGGTCACGCTCTGGGCTGTTCCCGGAAGCGACGGCGGTCAATCAGCGGGGCGAGGTGGCCTGGATCGCGTCGCCGTCCTCTTGCGGGACGCCGTCCCCGGACCCGCCGTCCCCGGTGCCGTCACCGTCCCCGGACCCGCCGCCGTCCCCGCCGCCCCCGGTGGTCCCGCCGTCGGCGGTGGTCCCGGTCTCGCGGTCGCGCTTCTCGCGGCGTACGAGGACGAGCCAGCCGACCGGCACGCCGGCGGCGAAGAGCCACCACTGGACGGCGTACGCCATGTGCGCGCCGATCGAGTCGTGGTCGGGCTCGGGGATCTGTTCGGGGGAGCCGCTGGCCGAGGAGGGCGCGGTCTGCTCGATGTAGCCGCCGAGCACCTCGCGGCCGATGAGTTCGGCCTGCTGGCCGCTGCTGATGAGCATCACCTGACGGTCCGGCAGGCCCTTGAGGTCCTTGATGCCGCTGGCACCGGTGGTCTCGTCGGCCTTGAGCCGGCCGGTGACGGTGACCAGGCCCCGGGGGGCGGGCGGGACCTCGGGGTAGTCGCGCTGGTTGGCGGCGCCGGGCACCCAGCCGCGGTTGACCAGGACGATCCGGCCGTCCTCCAGGACCAGCGGGGTGAGGACGTGCGCGCCGACCCGGTCGTCGGAGGAGGTGCGGCGGCGGACGACGACCTCGTGCGCGGTGTCGAAGGTGCCGGTGGCGGTCACCTGGCGCCAGTAGTCGGCGCGGGGGACGACGTGGCCGGGGGAGGTGAGCTCCTCGACCGGGACCGACGCGGCCTTCAGGTTGTCCGCGATCAGGGAGTTCTGGGCGACCCGGCGTTCGTGCCGATGGAACTGCCAGAAACCCAGCTCGATCATCACGGGGATGAGGACGAGGGCGACGAGGGTGAGGATCACCCACTGCCGGGACAACAGGAAGCGGTACACCCCACGACCGTACGACACGGGCGTGAGGTGTCCGCACACCGGGTCGGGTGACCGGCGCCACCCGTCCAGGATCGTTTCTTCGTCACGGGACCGGGGGCTCACACCCGGTCGACGATGCCCGCCTTCCCCTCGGCGCGGGCGCAGTGGGCACCGCAGTACCACTTCCCGTCGGCCTCGACGCCCTGTCCGATGATCTGGACCCGGCAGTGCTCGCAGATGGGCGCCATGCGGTGGATGGCGCAGGAGAAGCAGTCGAAGACGTGCACCGCGCCCTGCGCGTGCACCTCGAAGGACATGCCGTAATCGTTTCCGCAGACCTCACAACGTGCCATGCGCCACAGGGTGGCGCCCCGGGGGCCGCGCGCGCCGCGCGGCGCGCCCTCCGGGGGCGGGGTGTCACCCGTCTGCCGGGGCCACGTCCCGCAGCAGATGGGCGTAGGCGGCCTCGTCGACGACCGGGGTCCCGAAGGCCTTCGCCTTGACCGTCTTGGAGGTGGCGGAGTCCGGGTCGTTGGTGACCAGGAGGCTGGTGAGCCGGGAGACGGAGGTGGCGACGTGCAGCCCGGCCTCGACCGTGCGGTCCTCCAGGAGCTCGCGGTCGACGGAGGTGTCGCCGGAGAAGGCCACCCGCATGCCCTGCTTGAGCGGCTTGTCGCTCTCGTACCGGCCGGGGTTGGGGTACGGGCAGGCGGGCCGCTTCCGGGAGGGGCGCCAGCTCCCCGCTCCGTACGAGGACTGGCGGCCGATCAGCGGGCGGTCCGGTGCCGACGCCCACTCGGTGAGCGGCCGGCATTCGAGGAGCGGCAGCCGCACGCCCCGCTCGGCCGCCGCGTGGAGGCTGGGGCGGAAGGCCTCGGCGAGCACGCGCGCGTCGTCGAGAGCGTCGTGCGCGCGCTGCTGCACCACGCCGAAGTGGGCGGCGAGCGTGGCCAGCTTGTGGTTGGGCAGCGGCAGCGCCAGCTCCTTGGCGAGGGCGATGGTGCAGAGCCGCTGCCGCACGGGCGCGGTCCGCTCGGCGCGCGCGTACTCCCGGGCGATCATCTGCCAGTCGAACATGGCGTTGTGCGCGACGAGGACGCGGCCGTCGAGGCGGGCCGAGAACTCCTCGGCGATCTGCGCGAAGAGCGGCGCCCCGTCGAGGACCTCGCTGGTGAGGCCGTGGATCCAGACCGGGCCGGGGTCCCGTTCGGGGTTCACCAGCGTGTACCAGTGGTCCTCCACGTCGCCCTGCGCGTCGAGGCGGTAGACGGCGGCGGACACGATCCGGTCGTCGCGGGCGAGACCGGTGGTCTCCACGTCGACGACCGCGTACCCCTGCGGGTAGGCGGCCGGCCACGTCGCTGCTGTCGTACGGTCGTCGAGCATGGTCACTGAGAATACGGCCCGCGACCGACAGCGCCGCCCCCGGTGTCCGTGATGTCCGTGATGTCCCCTGCGGGAGAGGTTCCGGGGCCCGCCAGGAGCCCGTCCACCAGGGCGCGCACCGAGGCGGCGAAGAGCCGGTCGGGGTCGGGCGGGGCGGCCAGGGCGCGGGCGAGGAGCGGGTCGGCGCCGGAGGTCTCGGCGCCCCACAGCTCCTCCTCGGCCGGCGACTGGACCGGCGCCCGCTCGCGGTTGCGCTCCAGCAGCACGTATCCGACGGCCTGGAAGGTGACCGCCCGGACCAGCTCCGCCGCCCGCTCGCCGCGCAGCCCCGCCGCGCGCGCCTCCCGCACCAGGGCCCGCTGGGCCGGCAGGAACATCCGCTCCGTCAGGCCCCGCTCGTGGACCATCGCCACCAGGTGCGGGCGTTCGCGCAGCGCCCGGCGCAGGGCGTGCGCCACCGAGGCGATCCGCTCCGCGGGCCCCTCTCCGTGCGGCCGGATCGCGCCGAGGTCGGCCACCGTCCGCTCGGCCAGCGCGTCGAGCAGCGACTCGCGGTTGCCCACGTGCCAGTAGATCGAGGTGACCGCCGTGTCGAGGGCTGCGGCGAGGCCGCGCATGGTGAGCCCGTCCGGGCCGTGCGCCCGTACCAGGGCCGCCGCCGCGTCCAGGACCTCCTCGCGGCTGAGCGTCCGGCGTGCCATCCGTCATCCCCCCTGACGTCCCGTCAATTCGCCGCGCCACGCGTCTTTACCCTTCCCCGGTGGCGGTGTAACAGTGTTACAGGCCTTCGCCCCGGTCCGTCCGGGAGGCCGGGGGCCGTATCCGTCCGGAAGGGTGGTACGACATGGCACGAGTACGGTACGGGGCGCGCACCGAGGCGGAGGGCGCCGCCGCCCGGGCCGCCGCGGCGAGGCTCCCCGACATCTGGTCCACGGGCGTGGTCGCCGTCTGGGAGACCGACCCCGACGCGGTGGCGGCGGTCCTGCCGCCGCCGCTCAAGCCCACCGGACGTCCCCTCGTCCGGGTCACCATCAGCAAGGTCGACCTGCCCGGCTACCCGCTGGGCGCCGGCTCGTTCTCGGTGGCCGCCGCCCACGGCGCCGTCGAGGGCTGGTACCCGCTGGTCATGCCGATGACCCACGAGCGGGCCCTGATCGGCGGCCGCGAGGTCTTCGGAGAGCCGAAGAAGCTCGGCGAGGTCGTCGTGGAGCGCGACGGGCTCGTGGTGGGCGCCCGGCTCGCCCGGCACGGCATCGCCTTCGTCGAGGTCCGCGGCGCCGTCTCGGGGCCGCTCCCGCTCCCCGAACCGGTCGAGAAGACCGACTTCTACTTCAAGTTCCTGCCCGGCGTGGAAGGTTCCGGCTTCGACGCCGACCCGGTCCTCGTCCACTGCGTGCGCCACGAGAAGGTCAGGAAGCTGGAGCGGATCACCGGCGACGTCGTCCTGCGCGAGTCGATGTACGACCCCGTCGCCGACCTCCCGGTCCGCCGGCTCGTCGAGATCACCCTCGGCGAGAAGACCTCCGACCAGCGCGGCCGGGTCGCCGAGCGGGTCTCCGCCGAGGCCCTGCTGCCCTACGCCCACCAGCGGTACGACGACCCCGCGCAGATCCTCGACGGCCCCCCGGAAGGAAGCGCCTGATGGAGATCCGGGAGGGACAGGTCGCCGTCGTCACCGGCGCCGCGAGCGGCATCGGCCGGGCCATGGCCCGCCGCTTCGCCGCCGAGGGCCTCGCGGTCGTCCTCGGCGACGTCGAACAGGGGCCGCTCGCCGAGACCGCCGACGAGCTGATGGACGGCGGCGCGCAGATCCTCGCCCGTACCGTCGACGTCGCCGACCCGGACTCGGTACGGGCCTTCGCCGACGCCGCCTTCGACACCTTCGGCGCCGTCCACGTCCTCTGCAACAACGCCGGCGTCGGCTCCGGCGCCGAGGGCCGCATGTGGGAGCACGAGCCCAACGACTGGAAGTGGGCCTTCTCCGTCAACGTCTGGGGCGTCTTCCACGGCATCCAGGCCTTCGTCCCCCGCATGCTCGCGAGCGGCGAACCCGGCCACGTCGTCAACACCTCCTCCGGCGACGGCGGCATCGCGCCGCTGCCCACCGCCTCCGTCTACGCGGTCACCAAGGCGGCCGTCGTCACCATGACCGAGTCCCTCTACGCCCACCTGAAGGCGGAGCACGCGCGCGTGGGCGCCTCCGTCCTCTTCCCCGGGCCCCACATGCTCCGCACCGGCCTGTGGGAGTCGCACCGCAACCGGCCCGAGCGGTACGCCAAGGAGCGCCCGCGCCGCACCCCGTACCGCTCGCTCGACCAGTGGGAGGCCGCCATGAAGGAGGCCGGCCACGAGATCGCCTTCACCCCGGTGGAGGAGGTCGCCGAGCACGTCGTCGAGGGGATCAGGGCCGACCGGTTCTGGATGCTCCCGGCGAGCGAGCACAGCGACCGGCAGATCCGTGCGCGCTCGCGCTCGATGCTCGACCGCTCCGACCCGACCTACCTGGAGAGCTTCATCCTCGACTGACCGGCCTGAGGGGGCTGTGCGCACCATGAGCCATGAGGATCCGTATCTGATCGTCTCGTCCGACTGCCACGCCGGGCTCCCCACCGAGGAGTACCGGCCCTACCTGGAGTCCCGCTTCCACGGCGCCTTCGACGACTTCCTCGCCGGACGCCAGGCCCGCCGGGAGGCCATGACCCGCCTCGGCGTCCGCAACGAGTCCTTCGCGAGCAAGTGGTTCAGCGACCACGAGGAGGGGCTGCGCGGCGGCTGGGACCACGCCCAGAGGATCAAGGAGCTGGACGGCGACGGGGTCGCCGCCGAGGTCGTCTTCCCCGACGCGGACGCCGTCGACAGCCAGACCGCCGCGCCCTTCGGCGTCGGCCTCGGCCTCTCCGGCGACCAGGACCCCGAGCTCGGCATGGCGGGCGCCCGGGCGCACAACCGCTGGCTCGCCGAGTTCGTCGCCCACGACCCGGCCCGGCACTGCGGCGTCGCCCTGCTGCCCGTCACCGCCGACCCGCGCGAGGTCGTCGCCGAGATCCACCGGGCCAAGGAGTCCGGGCTCGGCGCCCTGATGATCCCCTCCATGTGGGTCGACAAGCCGCCCTACCACGACCGTCGGTACGACCCGGTGTGGGCGGCCGCCGCCGAGACCGGCATGCCGGTCGTCACCCACTCCGGCGCCGCGCCCCGCGAGGAGTACGGCGACCACCTCGGCATCTACGTCTCCGAGGTCACCTGGTGGCCCGCCCGGCCGCTGTGGTTCCTGCTCTGGTCCGGGGTCTTCGAGCGCCACCCGGGGCTGCGCTTCGGCGTCGCCGAGTCCGGCTGCTGGTGGCTGCCGAACCTGCTGTGGTTCATGGACCGGCTCTACCTCGGCGCCCACGGCGGCAAGAAGCTCTCGCCCTTCGCGGAGCTGCGCCGCCCGCCGAGCGAGTACCTGGACCGGCAGGTCTTCGTCTGCGCCACCAACACCAAGCGGCGCGAGCTGGCGCAGCGGTACGAGATCGGCGTCGACAACATCCTGTGGGGCTCGGACTTCCCGCACCCGGAGGGCACCTGGCCGAACACCCGGGCCTGGCTGCGGAACACCTTCCACGACATTCCCGTGGAGGAGACGCGGCGGATGCTGGGGCTGGCCGCGGTCGAGGTCTTCGGATTCGATGTCCGAAAGTTGGATCCGATAGCCAGACGGATCGGCCCCACCCCCGCCGACCTCGGCCAGCCCGCCGACCAGACCGCCGTCGAGGCCTCCTGGGCCCGCTCCCGCGAGACCGGACGGCACTGGCTCACCGGCGGCGACTTCCCGGTCATGGGCCCCTCGGCGGGCCCGGACGCGGGGGTGACCCCGTGACCGACCGCCACACCGTGATCTCCGCCGACTGCCACGCCGGCGCCGACCTCCTCGACTACAGGCCCTACCTGGAGCGGCGGTTCCACGACGACTTCGACGCCTGGGCCGCCACGTACGTCAACCCGTACGAGGACCTCCTGGCCGACACCGCCGACCGCAACTGGAACTCCGACCGCCGGCTGCGCGAGCTCGAAGCCGACGGGATCGTCGCCGAGGTCGTCTTCCCCAACACCATCCCGCCCTTCTTCCCCTCCGCCTCCCTCATGGCCCCGGCCCCCACCCGGGAGGAGTTCGAACGGCGCTGGGCGGGGCTGCGCGCCCACAACCGCTGGCTCGCCGACTTCTGCGCCGAGGCCCCCGGCCGCAGGGCCGGCGTCGCCCAGATCCTCCTGAACGACGTCGACGCGGCCGTCCGCGAGATCCGCCGCACCCACGCGGCCGGTCTCACCGGAGGCGTCCTGCTCCCCGGTACCCCGCCCGGCAGCGGACTGCCGGAGCTGTACTCGGAGGCGTACGACCCGATCTGGGCCGTCTGCGAGGAGCTGGACGTGCCGGTCAACCACCACGGCGGCTCCGCCTCCCCGCCCCTCGGCGACGAACCGGCCGCCCGGGCCGTCTTCATGGTGGAGACCACCTGGTTCTCCCACCGGGCCCTGTGGCACCTGGTGTTCGGCGGCGCCTTCCGCCGCCACCCCGGCCTCAAGCTCGTCCTCACCGAGCAGGGCTCCGGCTGGATCCCCGGGGTGGTCGAGATGCTGGACTACTACCACGGGCGGCTCGTCGCCGCGGCGGGCCGGGCGGCGGTCACCGCCGAGTCGAGGTTCGGCGCGGGCCTCGCCGACTCCATGGGCCGCAGCCCCGGCGAGGTCTGGCGGGACAACTGCTTCGTCGGCGCCAGCTTCATGCGCCCCCACGAGGTGCCGCTGCGCGACCGGATCGGCCTCGACAAGATCATGTGGGGCAGCGACTACCCCCACGACGAGGGCACCACCCCCTACTCGCGCGAAGGGCTCCGCCTCGCCTACGCGGGCCTGCCCCGCGAGGAGGTCGCGGCCATGGTCGGCGGCAACGCGGCCCGCGTCTACGGCTTCGACCTCGCCCTCCTCGACCGGCTCGCCGCCGTCCACGGCCCGTCCGTCGAGGAGATCGCCACCCCCCTGGAGAAGGTCCCCGAGGGCGCCACCAGCCCGGCCTTCGCCCCGGGCGGGTCGGTCCGCGTCTGGTGACCCGGGGGGTGCGACCCTCCAGAGGTGACCGCACCCCCCGCGCACGAACCCCACGGCGGCGCCCTCGGCTCCCGGCTCAACTGGCTCCGCGCCGCCGTGCTCGGGGCCAACGACGGCATCGTCTCCACCGCCGGCCTCGTCGTGGGCGTCGCGGGCGCCACCGAGTCCCAGGCCGCGCTGCTCACCGCGGGCCTCTCCGGCCTCCTCGCGGGCTCCCTCTCCATGGCCGCCGGCGAGTACGTCTCCGTCTCCGTCCAGCGCGACTCCGAGACCGCCGCCCTCGCCACCGAGAAGCGGGAGCTCCACGAGAGCCCCGAGGCGGAGCTCGACGAACTCACCGCGCTGCTCACCGCCCGCGGCCTCACCCCCGACGTCGCCCGCGAGGCCGCCGAGCAGCTCACCGAACGCGACGCGCTCAGGGCCCACGCGCGCGTGGAGCTGGGCATCGACCCCGACGACCTCACCAACCCCTGGCACGCGGCCTGGGCCAGTTTCCTCGCCTTCACCGTCGGCGCCCTGCTCCCGCTCCTCGCGATCGTCCTGCCGCCCGCCTCCAGCCGACTGTGGATCACCGTCGCCTCGGTCCTCGCCGCGCTCACCCTCACCGGCTGGTGGTCCGCGCGCCTCGCCGCCGCCCCCGCCCCGAGGGCCACCCTCCGCACCGTCGCCGGCGGCGCCCTCGCGATGGCCGTCACCTACGCGGCCGGCTCCCTCCTGGACGTGGCAGGCGTCTGACCGGGCCGGATCCTTGTCGGAAGCCGCCAAAGCCCGCTGACGAACCGTCTCGCATACTTGTCGGTAACAGCGTCTAGCCGGGCGCCGAGGGCGGGCCTACGGTCGAGGTCTCCCCCCTTCCGGCACCTGGAGCCCTCCGCGTGACCCCGCTCTCCCGTACCCTGCTCGGCGCCTTCGTCCTCGCCGCCGCCGTCGACCTCGGCTCCCTGCTCGCCGGCGCGGACGCCGGCCACCTGGCCGCCAAGCCCCTCCTGATGCCGCTGCTCGCCGCGTACGCAGCCACCAGGGGCGCCCCCAGGCCGCTGCTCGCGGCGCTCCTGTTCGGCTGGGGCGGCGACGTCCTGCTGCTCCTCGACGCCGAGTGGGCCTTCCTCGCCGGCATGGGCTCCTTCGCCCTCGGCCACCTCTGCTACCTGCGGCTCTTCGGTACGCGCCGCACCTCGCCCGCCCTCGGCGCGCTCTACGCCCTCGCCCTCGCCGGCACCCTCACCGCCCTCTGGCCCGGCCTCCCCGCCGACCTGCGGATCCCCGTCGCCGGCTACTCCCTGCTGCTGACCGCGATGGCGTACCGTTCCTCCTCGCTCGGCGTCCTCGCCGGCACCGGCGGCGCGCTCTTCCTGCTCTCCGACACCCTCATCGCCACCGGCATCGCCGACCTGCCCCAGCTGCCGGCCCCCGACTTCTGGGTCATGCTGACCTACATCGCCGCCCAGTACCTGCTGACCGCGGGTGCCCTCCAGGCGATGTACGGTGCACGCCGAGAACACGGCACAACCAGCTGACCCGGACGAGGAACCATGCGCGCCACCACCATCCACGCCCCCTTCGACATGCGCGTGGAGGAGGTGCCCGACCCCGTCGTGAAGGACCCCACGGACGTCGTCGTGCGCGTCCTGCGCGCCTGCATCTGCGGCAGTGACCTGTGGGCCTACCGCGGCGAGTCCGCCCGGCAGCCCGGCCAGCGCATCGGCCACGAGTTCCTCGGCACCGTCGAGGCGACCGGCTCCGAGGTCCGCGGCCTCAAGCCCGGCGACCTCGTCGTCGCCCCCTTCGTCTGGTCCGACGGCACCTGCGACTACTGCGCCGAGGGCCTCCAGACCTCCTGCCCGAACGGCGGCTTCTGGGGCTCGGCCGGCTCCGACGGCGGCCAGGGCGAGGCCGTCCGCGTCCCCTTCGGCGACGGCACGCTCGTCAAGCTGCCCGCCGACGCCGCCTCCGACGACCGTCTGCTGACCGCGCTGCTCGCCCTCTCCGACGTCATGGGCACCGGCCACCACGCCGCCCTCGGCGCCGGCGTCCGCCCCGGCTCGACCGTCGCCGTCGTCGGTGACGGCGCCGTCGGCCTCTGCGGCGTCCTCGCCGCCAAGCGGCTCGGCGCCGAGCGGATCATCGCGCTCGGCCGCCACACCGCCCGCACCGACATCGCCCGCGCCTTCGGCGCCACCGACGTGGTCGCCGCGCGCGGCGAGGCCGCCGAGGCCGCCGTCCGCGAGCTCACCGGCGGCCAGGGCGCCCACGGCGTCATCGAGGCCGTCGGCACCGAGCAGTCCATGCGCACCGCCGTGAACATCACCCGCGACGGCGGCTCCATCGGCTACGTCGGCGTCCCGCACGGCTCCGGCACCGGCCTCGACCTCTCCGTCATGTTCGACCGGAACATCGCCCTGCGCGGCGGCGTCGCCCCCGTCCGCGCCTACATCCCCGAACTCCTCGCCGACGTCCTCGACGGGACCATCGACCCGTCCCCGGTCTTCGACCTCACCGTGGGCCTCGACGGCGTCCCCGGCGGCTACCGGGCCATGGACGAGCGCACCGCCCTCAAGGTCCTCGTCACGCCGTAGGGCCCGTCCGGCGGATCAGGCCCCGGCCCACACCGGGGCGTCCGCCCCCGCGACGCCCGGCGGGCGGGTCCAGCCCGCCGGGCCGCCCTCGTACGCCACCGGCGACACCGCGTGCCGCAGCCGCCCGAGCGGGCCCTCCGACTCCGCCAGGTACCGCTCGGGGTCGTACCGCGGCAGACCGTGCGTCAGCCAGTGACCGGTCTGCGCCAGCGACAGCCGGACCAGCCGGCCCCCGCCGTCCCGCTCCCGCTCCGTCAGCGACCGCAGCACCGCCGCCGCCAGCAGATACCCCGTCCCGTGGTCGAGGGCCTGCGCCGGCAGCGCCCCCGGCTCCTCCGCGGACCCCTCCGCGACCGCGATGCCCGTCGCCACCTGCACCAGGCTGTCGAAGCCGCGCCGGCCGCCCCACGGCCCGTAGTCGCCCCACGCCGACAGCCGGGCCGTCACCAGGCCCGGCCGCTCCAGGCCGTACCGTTCGAGCGCCCCCGGCCGGTAGCCCGTCACCAGGACGTCCGCCGCGTCCAGCAGCTCGTCGAAGGTCCGCCGGTCCGCGCGCCGGTCCAGGTCGAGGGCCGCCGTCCGCTTCCCGACGTCCGCGTCCGCGTGCTGGTCCGGCAGCTCCGGACTGCCCGGCGGGTCGATCCGCAGCACGTCCGCGCCGAGCAGCGCCAGCGTCCGCGTCGCCACCGGGCCCGCGATCACCCGGGTCAGGTCCAGGACCCGCGGCGGACCCGGGCGGCGCCGCGGCGGGGCCTCGTCGAGCCGCTCCCGGCTCAGCAGCGGCCGCGCCGCCACCTCCCGGCCCTGCGCGTGCCCCGCCCACTCCGCGGGCGTCCGCAGCGCCACCGCGAGGCCCCCGGAGCCGTACACCGCCGTCTCCACGTCGACGGCCCGCCGCCCGCCGATCGCCTCCGCCACCGCCTCCACCGAGTCGGCCGCGCCCAGCGCCGCGAGCAGCGCGGCCTTGTGGTGCGGGTAGTTGGCGTGGGTGCGGACCCAGCCGTCGGCCGCCCGCCAGAACCGCGACAGCGGCGCGAAGCTCACCGGCGCCCGTCCGTCGACCCGCAGATGACGCTCGCTCACGAAGGCGGTGGCCACCGCCCCGTCGTCCACCCGTACCGGCCCCGCCACGCGCGCGTGCTCCACGGCCGCGAGCCCGCAGACCGCGACCGCCGCCCGCGCCAGGTCCATCACCGGCAGCCGCGCCGGGAGCAGCCCCGACACCCCGCCGAACTCCACCCGTCCGACCAGGGCGGGATCGCCGCCCAGGGCCGACCACAGTGCTTCCGTACCGCTCCGAACCGTGCTGTCCATACCCGCACTATGGCACTGAGTGCCACCTCGCGACACGAAAGGGCCCCGGTGCGGCCGACCGCACCGGGGCCCGATCACCTCAGGACGTCACCGCTTGCGGACGGCGTCCAGCGCGTCGACGACACCGGCCCCGTAGAAGCCGTTCTTCTCCTTGCCGCCCTCGCAGACGGCGTCGACCTTGCCGTCGCCGTTGATGTCGTACGGGTTGGTGCAGGCGCGCTCGTCGGCCTGCGCGTACAGCAGCGCCTTCAGCGCGGCCGGGCTCGCCTTCGGGTGCGTCGACTTCAGGAGCGCGAGCACACCGGCGGCGTGCGGCGCCGCCATCGACGTGCCGCCCTTGTAGTCGTAGCCGCCCTTGTGCACGGTCGAAAGGATCAGACCGTTGATGGCCGGGGCACCCGGGGCCTGGTACTCGGTGCGGTCACCGCCGGGGGCGGCGACGTCGATCACGTCGAGACCGTAGTTCGAGTACGACGCCTTCAGGTCCTTCGCGCCGGTCGCCGAGACCGTCACGACGCCCGGCAGCTGGGCCGGGTAGTCGAGGCACACGCTCGGGTCGATGACCCGCTCGCCCGGCACGGTGTCGTTCGGGCTGGACTTGTCGAGGATCGTGTCCGCGGCGAGGTCGAACCGGGAGTTGCCGGCCGCGGCCACGTTGACCGTGCCCTTCTTCTCCGCGTACCGGGTCGCCCGGGTGACCGCCTCGATGAGGGCCTTCTGGTCCTCGTCCGTCTTGCAGGCGAACATCCACGGGTCGGTGTAGTAGCTGTTGTTCGTGATGTCGACGCCGTTCTCGGCCGCCCACACGAAGCCGCAGACCACGGCCTCGGTGTAGAAGAAGCCGTCCGGGGTGGACACCTTGATGCCGGCGAGCTTCACGCCCGGGGCGACACCCGTGATGCCCTGGCCGTTCTTCGCGGCGGCGATGGTGCCGGCCACGTGGGTGCCGTGGTCGGACTCGGCCAGCGAGGGGCGCCACGAGCCGGGGGTGGTGTCCGGCTTGCCGGAGACGCAGTTGGCGGAGGCCTTCGCGTCGAAGTTCGGCGCCAGGTCCGGGTGGAGGTCGTCCACACCGGTGTCGATGACGCCGACCGTCACCCGGCTGCTGCCGAGGGTCTTCTGGTGCGCCTTGTCGGCCTTGATGGCCGGGATGTCCCACTGCAGCGGCTCCAGCGGCTCCTGGTCGCCGGTGGCGGTCGCCGCGGCGGCCAGCGCCTCGGCCGCCGTCAGCTTCGCGGTGTCGCCGCCGACCGAGTCGTCGCGCTGCACGGAGAGCGGAGCGGTACGCGTCGCACCCGCCGACACCACGCCGCGCGCCGTGCGGATGGTCTGCGCGAACGCCGGGTTCTGCGAGTGGACGACGATCACGCCTATCTGCTCGTAGGCGATGACGACCTCGCCGCCGGCGGCGGCTATCGCCTTCTTCACCGAGGAGGCCGTCCAGCGGCCCCCCTCGATGTTGACGACGTACGAGAGCTTCTCGCCCGTCGTCGCGACGGTGGCGGCCGCCGGAGCGTCACTCGTTTCCGCGGCGGAGGCGGCGCCGGAAGGAAGGAAGCCGAGCGAAGCGGTGAGCGCGAGACCAGCAGGCAGAGCGAGTACTCGGCCGCGCCTCGATCCCAGATGAGCCATGGGTTCTCCACATCATCCGTATGTACTGCTCCACGCGCGGGGTTGCGCGTGGGCAGGTGCATGACGAGTGAAGCTATCGCTGATCTTCCCTGCTCATCAATGAGTTGAGAAGACGGGATGAAGATTCCGGGGAAGAAATCCACTCGCCTGAACCACTTCGCTTCCGGCTCCGTGCCGTTGAGCAGGGGAGGGGCTCCAGTCGGCGCCCTTGCTCCCGCACCCCCCAGGTGAGGCCCCCTTGACCATGCCGTCCGCCCCCGCGTCACGAGGAGAGTCCGTGGCTACCGAAGCACCGCCGCCGCCGAGAGAGGGCGCCGGGACCGACACCGGTCCCGCCCGGCCCACCACGGAGCAGTTCGTCGAGGTCCAGCGGAGCGAGGAGTTCGGCGAGCTCCGCCGCACCTACCGCTCCTTCGCCTTCCCCCTGACGGTCGCCTTCATCACCTGGTACCTGCTCTACGTCCTGCTCTCCAACTACGCCGGCGACTTCATGGGCATCCGGCTGTTCGGCAACATCAACATGGCGCTCGTCCTCGGCCTCGGCCAGTTCGCCACCACCTTCCTCATCGCCTGGCTGTACTCCCGCCACGCCGCGCTCCGTCTCGACCCCAAGGGCGAGGCCATCAAGGCCCGTATGGAGGGCGACGCATGAGCTCCCTCGCCACCGCCCCCGCGCTGCTCGCCGCCGGAAACGCCACCGCCGAGCACCGGCCGCTGATCATCGGCCTCTTCGCCGCCTTCGTGATCGCCACCCTCGCCATCACCGTCTGGGCCGGCCGGCAGACCCGCAGCGCCGCCGACTTCTACGCCGGCGGCGGCCAGTTCACCGGCTTCCAGAACGGCCTCGCGATCTCCGGCGACTACATGTCCGCCGCGTCCTTCCTCGGCATCTCCGGCGCCATCGCCCTCTACGGCTACGACGGCTTCCTCTACTCCATCGGCTTCCTCGTCGCCTGGCTCGTCGCCCTGCTCCTGGTCGCCGAACCGCTGCGCAACTCCGGCCGCTTCACCATGGGCGACGTCCTCGCCTACCGGATGCGCCAGCGTCCGGTCCGCACCGCGGCCGGCACCTCCACCATCGTCGTCTCGATCTTCTACCTGCTCGCCCAGATGGCCGGCGCCGGCGTCCTCGTCTCGCTGCTCCTCGGCATCACCAGCGACGGCGGCAAGATCGCGATCGTCGCCCTGGTCGGCGTCCTGATGATCGTCTACGTCACCATCGGCGGCATGAAGGGCACCACCTGGGTGCAGATGGTGAAGGCGGTGCTGCTCATCGCCGGCACCCTCCTCATCACCTTCCTCATCCTGCTGAAGTTCGACTTCAACCTCTCCAGCCTGCTCGGCGCCGCCGCCACCAACAGCGGCCACGGCGAGGCCTTCCTGGAGCCCGGCCTCAAGTACGGCCTCACCGAGACCTCGAAGCTCGACTTCCTCTCCCTCGGCATCGCCCTCGTCCTCGGCACCGCCGGCCTGCCGCACATCCTGATCCGCTTCTACACGGTGCCGACCGCCAAGGCCGCCCGTAAGTCGGTCAACTGGGCCATCGGCATCATCGGCGCCTTCTACCTGATGACGATCGTCCTCGGCTTCGGCGCCGCCGCCCTGCTCAGCGGCGACGCCATCAAGGCGTCCAACAAGGCGGGCAACACGGCGGCCCCGCTCACCGCCCTGGAGGTCGGCGGCGGTGCCGACTCCACCGCCGGCGCGATCCTCCTCGCCGTCATCTCGGCCGTCGCCTTCGCCACCATCCTGGCCGTGGTCGCCGGACTGACCCTCGCCTCCTCCTCGTCCTTCGCGCACGACATCTACGCCAACGTGATCAAGCGCGGGAAGGCCACCGAGCAGCAGGAGATGCGGGCCGCCCGCTGGTCCACGGTCTTCATCGGCATCGTCTCGATCGCCCTCGGCGCCCTCGCCCGCGACCTCAACGTCGCCGGCCTCGTCGCCCTCGCCTTCGCGGTCGCCGCCTCGGCCAACCTGCCGACGATCCTCTACTCGCTCTTCTGGAAGAGGTTCACCACCCAGGGCGCGCTCTGGTCGATCTACGGCGGCCTGGTCTCCTCCGTCGTCCTCGTCCTCTTCTCCCCGGTCGTCTCCGGCGGCCCGGCCTCCATGTTCAAGGGCGTCGACTTCCACTGGTTCCCGCTGGAGAACCCGGGCCTCGTCTCCATCCCGCTCGGCTTCCTCCTCGGCTGGCTCGGCTCGATCCTCTCCAAGGAGGAGCCGGACCAGGGCAAGTACGCCGAGCTGGAGGTCAAGTCCCTCACCGGCGTCGGTACCGCGGCCGCCGTGAAGCACTGACCGCACCGCATCCGGTCGTATACGGTCCGCAACGAGTCGCCGGCCGCGTCGTAGAGTTCTACGACGCGGCCGGCGCCGTCCTCGTGACAATCGGTCCGTGCCCGATGTCCGACCGGTCGCGTAGGCTCGAAAAAAGAAGCGAACCTGGAGAAGGGGAGGGGGATCTGTGCTCCTCGACACGTACGGCCGAGTCGCCACCGACCTGCGCGTTTCCCTCACCGATCGGTGCAATCTGCGCTGCACCTACTGCATGCCCGAAGAGGGACTGCAGTGGCTGGCCAAGCCGGATCTGCTCACCGACGACGAGATCGTCCGGCTGATCCGGATCGCCGTCACCGACCTCGGGGTCACGGAGGTCCGCTTCACCGGCGGCGAGCCGCTGCTCCGCCCCGGCCTCGTCGGGATCGTCGAGCGCTGCGCCGCCCTGGAGCCCCGCCCGAAGATGTCCCTGACGACCAACGGCATCGGGCTGAAGCGCACCGCCACCGCCCTCAAGGCCGCGGGCCTCGACCGGGTCAACGTCTCCCTCGACACCCTGCGCCCCGAGGTCTTCAAGACCCTGACCCGCCGCGACCGCCACCAGGACGTCCTCGACGGCATGGCCGCCGCCCGCGAGGCCGGCCTCACCCCGGTGAAGGTCAACGCCGTCCTGATGCCGGGGCTCAACGAGGACGAGGCCCCCGACCTGCTCGCCTGGGCGATCGCGGAGGAGTACGAGCTCCGCTTCATCGAGCAGATGCCCCTCGACGCCCAGCACGGCTGGAAGCGCGACGGCATGATCACCGCCGGGGACATCCTGGAGTCCCTGCGCACCCGCTTCACCCTCACCCCCGAGGGCTCCGAGGAGCGCGGCTCCGCCCCGGCCGAGCGCTGGGTCGTCGACGGCGGACCGCACACGGTCGGCGTCATCGCCTCCGTGACCCGCCCCTTCTGCCGGGCCTGCGACCGCACCCGGCTCACCGCCGACGGCCAGATCCGCACCTGCCTCTTCGCCACCGAGGAGACCGACCTGCGGGCCGCGCTCCGCTCGGAGGCCCCGTCCGCATCGGATGCAGCCGTCGCGGAGCTGTGGAAGAAGGCGATGTGGGGGAAGAAGGCGGGCTCGGGCCTGGACGACCCGAGCTTCCTGCAGCCCGACCGCCCGATGTCAGCGATCGGCGGCTGAGCCGGGGTCCTCCTCCGCGGGCTCCCACTCGGCGAAGGGCACGACGTCCTTCAGGAAGCCCCGCACGCCCAGGAACTGCGACAGGTGCTCGCGGTGCTCCTCGCAGGCGAGCCAGGTCTTGCGCCGCTCGGGCGTGTGCAGCTTGGGGTTGTTCCACGCGAGGACCCAGACGGCGTCGGCGCGGCAGCCCTTGGCGGAACAGATCGGCTTCTCTTCGCTCACCTGATCATTGTCCAGCAAGGGCGATGCCGAGCAGCCACGGGGGGAGCTGCCCGGCATCGGTCCGTCGCTCCGACGGGGGATGCGGAGCGCGTACGCAGTATGTCACGGCACCCTGGGTGCGGTGCACCGGAACCTCGTGATTGATCTGAGCTTTTCTTGAGGTTCCCGACGGCCTTGTCGTGACGTTCCGTCACCGGGGCGGGTCGGCCCCGATCAGCCCTGCCCGTGCGGGCGTTCCGCTCCGGATTCCGCTCCGCCGTCGCCCGTGCCGAGGGCGGGACGCACCGGCGAGCTCAGGAAGGTCGAAGGGAGCGAGGGCGCGGACTCCCGGCCCGCGTTCGCGATCACCACCGCGATGTACGGCAGCAGCACCCCGAGCGCGAGCGCCACGACCGCCACGTGCCGTTCCACGTTCCACAGCACCGCGGCCGCGATCACGGAGAGCGTCCGCACCGACATGGAGATGATGTACCGCCGCTGCCTGCCCCGGACGTCGTCCGCGAGCCCCTGCCGGGCCCCGGTGATCCGGAAGACCTCGGGTTCCGCCCGCTTCCGCATCGCGTTCCACCACCCGCCGCTCGTGCCGGAGCCTCCCCGGTCCGGACCTCGGACCACCGTACGCCCACGTTCCCGGGCCGACGAGACCGGGGCACGTCCGGCGGCGTCCGACATGCGCCGTATGGCCGCCGGGTCGAGACTGGGGGGCACATGCGCACGAGGAGGCGGACATGAGTTGGTTGTGGGCGATCATCGTCGGATTCGTCCTGGGTCTGATCGCGAAGGCGATCCTGCCGGGCAAGCAGCAGATCCCGCTCTGGCTGACGACGATCTTCGGCATCCTGGGCAGCATCCTGGGCAACGCGGTCGCCGGCTGGATCGGCGTCGAGGACACCCGGGGCATCGACTGGACCCGTCACCTGCTCCAGCTCATCGGCGCCGTGGCCGTCGTCGGCGTCGGCGACATGGTCTGGGCCTCGCTCAAGGGCAACAGACAGCGCGCCTGACGCGGGCGCGGGACGCACCGGAGGCCCGGTACGGCGACTGCCGTACCGGGCCTCCGGCGTCCGTCGTGCCCGGCGGTCAGCCGGTGTACTCGATCGCCGCCAGGTTCTTCTTGCCGCGCCGCAGCACCAGCCACCGCCCGTGCAGCAGCTCGCCGGCCTCGACGACGGCGTCCTCGGCGGTCACCTTCACGTTGTTCACGTAGGCGCCGCCCTCCTTCACCGTGCGCCGCGCGGCCGACTTGCTCGCCACCAGGCCGACCTCGGCGAACAGGTCCACGACCTGGCCCAGCTCGCTCACGCGCGCGTGCGGCAGCTCGGAGAGCGCGGCGGCCAGCGTCGGCTCGTCGAGCGCGGCCAGCTCGCCCTGCCCGAACAGCGCCTTCGAGGCGTCGATGACGGCCGCGCACTGCCCGGCGCCGTGCACCAGCGTGGTGAGCTCCTCGGCGAGCGCCCGCTGCGCGGCCCGCGCCTGCGGCCGCTCGGCGGTCTGCGCCTCCAGCTCCTCCAGCTCCGCGCGGGACTTGAAGGAGAGGATCCGCATGTACGTCGAGATGTCGCGGTCGTCCACGTTCAGCCAGAACTGGTAGAACGCGTACGGCGTGGTCATCTCCGGGTCCAGCCAGACGGCGCCGCCCTCGGTCTTGCCGAACTTGGTGCCGTCCGCCTTGACCATCAGCGGGGTGGCGAGCGCGTGCGCCTCGGCGCCCGGCTCCAGGCGGTGGATCAGGTCGAGCCCCGCCACCAGGTTGCCCCACTGGTCGGAGCCGCCCTGCTGGAGCGTGCAGCCGTACCGCCGGTACAGCTCCAGGAAGTCCATGCCCTGGAGCAGCTGGTAGCTGAACTCGGTGTAGCTGATGCCCTGCTCGGACTCCAGGCGGCGGGCCACGGAGTCCTTGGTCAGCATCTTGTTGACCCGGAAGTGCTTGCCGATGTCCCGCAGGAACTCGATCGCCGAGAGCCCGGCGGTCCAGTCCAGGTTGTTCACCATGACCGCCGCGTTCTCCCCCTCGAAGGAGAGGAAGGGCTCGATCTGGGAGCGCAGCCGGTTCACCCAGTTCGCGACCGTCTCCGGGTCGTTCAGGGTGCGCTCGGCGGTCGGGCGGGGGTCGCCGATCTGGCCGGTGGCCCCGCCGACCAGCGCCAGCGGCCGGTGCCCGGCCTGCTGGAGCCGGCGGACGGTGAGCACCTGGACCAGGTGGCCGACGTGGAGGCTGGCCGCGGTCGGGTCGAAACCGCAATAGAACGTCACGGGACCGTCCGCGAGCGCCTTGCGCAGGGCGTCCTCGTCGGTGGACTGGGCGAAGAGCCCACGCCACTTCAGCTCGTCGACGATGTCCGTCACGGTCGTCAGTCTCCTCGGATCGTTGCTTGCAGACAGCCCAGTCTAGGCGGGTCAGACGCCCTTGCTGACCGAGCTCATGTTGAAGTCGGGCACCCGCAGCGCGGGCATCGCGGCCCGGGTGAACCAGTCGCTCCACTCGCGCGGCAGGGTCCGCTCCGTCCGGCCCGCCTCGGTGGCCCGCGACAGCAGGTCCACCGGGGACTCGTTGAACCGGAAGTTGTTGACCTCGCCGACCACCTCGCCGTTCTCCACGAGGTAGACGCCGTCCCGGGTCAGGCCGGTGAGCAGCAGCGTCGCCGGGTCGACCTCGCGGATGTACCAGAGGCAGGTGAGCAGCAGCCCGCGCTCGGTGGCGGCCACCATCTCCTCCAGGGAGCGGTCGCCGCCGCCGTCCAGGATGAGGTTCCCCGCGCCGGGCGCCACCGGCATGCCGGTGAGGCCGGCCGTGTGCCGGGTGGTGATCAGCCGGTCGAGCGCGCCGGCCCGCACCCACTCCACCGGGCCGACGGGCAGGCCGTTGTCGAAGACCGACTCGTCGTCCCCGGAGGCGTGCGCGATCACGAAGGGCGCGGACTCCAGGCCCGGTTCGTTCGGGTCGCTGCGCAGGGTCAGCGGCAGCGGCGAGAGGGTCTCGCCGAGCCGGGTGCCGCCGCCGGGCCGGGAGAAGACCGTACGGCCCTCCACCGCGTCCCGGGCCATCGACGACCACAGCTGGTAGATCAGCAGGTCGGCGACGGCTGTCGGCGGCAGCAGCGTCTCGTACCGGCCGGCCGGCAGCTCGATCCGCCGCTCGGCCCAGCCGAGCCGGACCGCGAGCTCGGCGTCGAGCGCGGCCGGGTCGACGTCCTTGAAGTCGCGGGTGGAGCGTCCGGCCCAGGCGGAGCGCGCGCGGTCGGGCGACTTGGCGTTCAGCTCCAGGGTGCCGTTGGGCTGGTCGTGCCGCAGCCGCAGCCCGGTCGAGGTGCCCAGGTAGGTGGAGGTCAGCTCGTGGTTCGCGAAGCCGTACAGCTCCCGGCCGCCGGCGCGCGCGCGTGCGAAGGCCTCGCCGAGCGCCGGCGCGAAGTCGGCGAAGACGGCGGAGGAGGTCTCGGCGGGCGCGTCGGTGAAGTCGGGGGAGGAGGGCACGCCCTCGACCAGCGGCTGCGCGTCCTCGGCGGGCCCGGCCGCCCGCGCCGCCTCCTCGGCGGCCCGCACCAGCGGCTCCAGGTCCTCGGCGGTCACGGCCGAGCGGGACACGACGCCGGAGGCGGTGCCCTCGGCGCCGTCGACGGTGGCGATCACGGTGAGGGTACGGCCCCGGGTCACGCCGTTCGTGGTGAGCGCGTTGCCCGCCCAGCGCAGGTTGGCCGAGGACTCCTCGTCCGCGATGACGACACACCCGTCCGCGCGGGACAGTTCGAGCGCCCGCTCGACGATCTCGTACGGCTTGCTGACGCGGCTCATCGACCGGCCTCCTGCGTGGTGTTCAGGATGTTGACGCCCCGGAAGAGGGCGGAGGGGCAGCCGTGCGAGACGGCCGCGACCTGGCCCGGCTGGGCCTTGCCGCAGTTGAAGGCGCCGCCGAGGACGTACGTCTGCGGGCCGCCGACCTGCTCCATCGAGCCCCAGAAGTCGGTGGTGGTGGCCTGGTACGCCACGTCCCGCAGCTGCCCGGCCAGCCGGCCGTTCTCGATGCGGAAGAAGCGCTGGCCGGTGAACTGGAAGTTGTACCGCTGCATGTCGATCGACCAGGACCGGTCGCCGACCACGTAGATGCCCCGCTCGACCCCGCCGATCAGGTCCTCCGTCGACAGACCGCCCGGGTCGGGCTGGAGCGAGACGTTCGCCATCCGCTGCACGGGCACGTGCCCGGGGGAGTCGGCGAACGCGCAGCCGTTGGACCGTCCGAGGCCGGTGAGCTTCGCGATCCGCCGGTCCAGCTGGTAGCCGACGAGCGTGCCGTCCTTCACCAGGTCCCAGGACTGCGCCTCGACGCCCTCGTCGTCGTAGCCGATGGTCGCGAGGCCGTGCTCGGCCGTGCGGTCACCGGTCACGTTCATCACCGAGGAGCCGTACGCCAGCTTGCCCAGCTGGTCGAACGTGGCGAAGGAGGTGCCCGCGTACGCCGCCTCGTAGCCGAGGGCACGGTCCAGCTCGGTGGCGTGGCCGATCGACTCGTGGATCGTCAGCCAGAGGTTCGACGGGTCGACGACCAGGTCGTAGCGGCCGGCCTCGACGCTCGGCGCCCGCATCTTCTCGGCGAGCAGCTCCGGGATCTCCTCCAGCTCCTTGTCCCAGTCCCAGCCGGTCCCGGTGAGGTACTCCCAGCCCCGGCCGACCGGCGGCGCGATCGTCCGCATCGAGTCGAACTCGCCGGTGGTGCCGTCCACGGCGGTCGCGGTGAGCTGCGGGTGGAGCCGCACCCGCTGCTGGGTGGTGACGGTGCCCGACGTGTCCGCGTAGAACTTGTTCTCGAAGACCGTGAGCAGCGAGGCGTCCACGTGTGCCACCCCGTCGGCCCGCAGCAGCCGCGCCGACCAGTCGGCGAGCAGCGCGCTCTTCTGCTCGGCCGGTACCGAGAACGGGTCGATCTCGTACGAGGAGATCCACACCTTGTCCTCGTGGACGGGCTCCGCCGCCAGCTCCACCCTCTCCTCGGAGCCGGCCGCGGCGATGACCTGCGCCGACAGCTTGGCCATGGCGACGGCCTGCGAGGCGACCCGCGCCGCCCCGTCCATCGTCAGGTCGACCCCGGAGGCGAAGCCCCAGGCCCCGCCGTGCACGACCCGCACCGCGTAGCCGAGGTCGGTGGTGTCCGACGAACCGGCCGGCTTGGCGTCCCGCAGCCGCCAGGCGGCGGAGCGGACCCTTTCGAGCCGGAAGTCGGCGTGCTCGGCGCCGAGCGCCCGCGCCCGCGCGAGCGCGGCGTCGGCGAGCGCCCTCAACGGCAGGGCATGGAAGTGTGGGTCGATCTGATGGACCACGAGCGGCCTCGCTCTCTGCGTGACGGGAACCTGCTGCGGCGGACGGGCAACCGGAAGTGAATCACGCCGAGCCGCGTCCACCGGCACATTTTCCCCGTACGGGAGGCGGCGGCCCGGGCGGTTTTCCGGTGCGCGCGTCTGTAGGGATCCGACAGTGCCACCCGCGCGCCACTGTCGGAGGCCGATTCTTCATGGGCTGGGCGGTACCGATAGGTTTTCGGGGTACCAGACCGCTGATCGAAAGGGTGATCCGTTGAGCCGCTCGGTTCTCGTCACCGGAGGAAACCGGGGCATCGGCCTCGCCATCGCCCGCGCGTTCGCCGAGGCCGGCGACAAGGTCGCGTACACGTACCGCTCGGGCGAGCCCCCGGCCGCGCTGACCGAGCTGGGCTGCCTGGCCGTCAGGTGCGACATCACCGACGGCGAGCAGGTGGAGCAGGCGTACAAGGAGATCGAGGAGAAGCACGGCCCGGTCGAGGTCCTGGTGGCCAACGCCGGCGTCACCCGCGACACCCTCCTGATGCGCATGTCCGACGAGGACTTCACCGCCGTCGTCGACACCAACCTCACCGGCACCTTCCGGGTCGTCAAGCGCGCCAACCGCGGCATGCTGCGCGCCAAGAAGGGCCGCGTCGTCCTGATCTCCTCGGTCGTCGGTCTGCTGGGCTCCGCGGGCCAGGCCAACTACGCCGCCTCCAAGGCCGGCCTGGTCGGCTTCGCCCGCTCGCTCGCCCGTGAGCTCGGCTCGCGGAACATCACGTTCAACGTCGTCGCGCCGGGCTTCGTCGACACCGACATGACCGCCGTGCTCACCGACGAGCAGCGCGCGGGCATCGTGTCCCAGGTGCCGCTGGGCCGCTACGCGAAGCCGGAGGAGATCGCCGCCACGGTGAGGTTCCTCGCCTCCGACGACGCCTCGTACATCACTGGAGCCGTCATTCCGGTTGACGGCGGATTGGGCATGGGTCACTGATCACCATGAGCGGAATTCTCGAGGGCAAGCGCATCCTCATCACCGGTGTGCTGATGGAGTCCTCCATCGCCTTCCACGCCGCCAAGCTGGCCCAGGAGCAGGGCGCGGAGATCATCCTCACCGCCTGGCCCCGGCCGACGCTGACCGAGCGCATCGCCAAGAAGCTCCCGAACCCGGAGAAGGTCAAGGTCCTGGAGCTCGACGTCTCCAACGACGAGCACCTCGCGCGCCTGGAGGGCCAGGTCCGCGAGCACCTCGGCGACCGCCTCGACGGCGTCGTGCACTCCATCGGCTTCGCCCCGCAGGACGCCCTGGGCGGCAACTTCCTCAACACGCCGTTCGAGTCCGTCGCCACCGCCATGCACGTCTCGGCCTTCTCCCTGAAGTCCCTGACGATGGCGCTGCTGCCGCTGATGAGCGAGGGCGGCTCGGTCGTCGGCCTCACCTTCGACGCCAAGTTCGCCTGGCCGCAGTACGACTGGATGGGCCCGGCCAAGGCCGCCCTGGAGGCCACCAGCCGCTACATGGCGCGTGACCTGGGCAAGCAGGACATCCGCTGCAACCTGGTCTCGGCCGGCCCGCTCGGCTCCATGGCCGCCAAGTCCATCCCGGGCTTCGGCGAGCTGGCGAAGGTCTGGGACAGCCGCTCCCCGCTGTCGTGGGACCTCTCCGACCCGGAGCCGGCCGGCCGCGCCATCGTCGCGCTGCTCTCCGACTGGTTCCCGAAGACCACGGGCGAGATCGTCCACGTCGACGGCGGTCTGCACGCGATCGGCGCCTGACCGCGCCCGTACCGCACCGGCCGGGGCCGGGCGCCGGGTCCCTTCCGGGACCGGCGCCGTCGAAGGCGGCGAGCCAGCGGGCGGGGCGCTCGACGGTGTCCTGGACCGGCGCGAG
>NZ_JBEZNU010000045.1:0-37045 GCF_040653375.1 Streptomyces sp. NPDC047974 | reverse complement strand
GCCGACCTGTCATACCCCTGACAACGACCCCGGCCGCCCGCAGTCACAAGAACATCCCAAACCATCAACTACCTAGATCAGATGCCCTCTAAGCGGGCACGGCTGCGGGAAGCCCGCGGGCGGGCGCAGGAAGCGGCCTCTGGGGCGGTCGTTTGGGTGATGGAAACAGATCTGCGGCGGTCTGGGCGAGCTCGGCCAGGAAGGCGTGAGGAACGCCGGTGGAGAGGTGGATGGTCCACGCCGCCCGGTCGAGGTTCTCCCCGCCGTACAGCGTCCATCGGTCCGCCTTGGCGTGCGGGGTGGACTCGAAGGTGATGGTTCGGTCCGGTGCCGTCCAGGTGGTGCGGGCGGGGTGGCTCGCCGGGTGCCAGGCACCGTGGCAGAGGACGTGGTCCGGGTGGTTTGCGACGTTGAGGGGCGGGGCGTCGAGGTACTGGAGGATCGTACGGATGAAGGGGACGGGGGGTGCCGGCGGTGACGGTGGCGTGCCACAACCGCTCGCCAGCCGGGCCGTCGTACTCCGCGATTGTCCAGGCGACGTCGATGCGGTGGCGCGCTTCGTGGGCGAACTCCACTCGTACGGTGAGGGATTCGTGTGAGGCGACGGTCGTTTCATCGAAGGGACGGAACCTCTCCCACTGGCGCTCCTCCTCGAAGAGAGCGGCGAAGAACTTCTCGTGCTCGCCGGGCTTCGCGACCGGCGGTTCGACCGCGGGCGCGGAGGTCTCCTCAGGGGCGGACGGCGGCTGGCCTGCAAGGAGCTGGCGGACGGCCTGCTCTCGGCGGGTGAGCGGGGCGGGGCCGGGGCGGACGCCGACGCCGTAGAGGCGGTGGAACTCGGCGGCCGCCTCGGCTTCGGTGGCGAACGTGAGGTCGGTCTCCTGCCCGAGGTGGTCCTCGCCATGGAGGTGGACGTGTCGGCGCACGCCGGTGGTATAGGAGCCGACGGCGACGGGGGTGTGGCAGTCGTGGGCGTGCAGGTGGATGGTCAGGCGGCCTTCGGCGATGTTGTCATGGATGCCCTGGGCCTCGGCGCTCACCTCGCGGACACAGCAAGGGCACGAACCGCTGGCCACTCACGGAAGCACCCGTCGGGACGGGCCGCCCAGAACGCGCACCACGATCACGCTCTCCCCCGACACATAGCGTTGCCGCGCCTCCAAGCCTCGACCAGGGATGATGCTCCTACCGAAGCAGCGCCAGCTGGGAAAATCTGGGGAGAATGGAGCCGTCAGCAGCACCTCGCACCTGCGCCATCAAGCCCGTTCGGCGGACGGCTCGCCACCCTCT
Organism: Streptomyces sp. NPDC047974; assembly: GCF_040653375.1. NCBI lineage: Bacteria > Bacillati > Actinomycetota > Actinomycetes > Kitasatosporales > Streptomycetaceae > Streptomyces > Streptomyces sp. NPDC047974. The sequence goes on along the minus strand of NZ_JBEZNU010000045.1, from coordinate 35,755 downwards.
GGATGGCTCGTCGATGTCGCGGCAAATCACCGTGAGCGACAGCGGGCCGGGCCGGCGAGGGGGCCGACCTCAGCAGGCGCCCCTGGAGAGGAAATTGTGCCGACAGGTGGCGCGGATCCCGCAGCTGCAGTGCTGGGACCCACCAATCGTCGGGAACTGTAGTTCAGCCGAATCGACAGGCGGGCGGGCACCCCTCCACGATCCGCCGCCGGATCCCCGACGACCTGATCCGCCCCCGCGGCCAAGCCCCGCACCCCGGGCCCGAAGCCGGAGGACGCCTGCACCACGACCTCATGGACCCCACAGGTCCGTCATGCACGCGCCGCGCGCACCTCGGCCTGCCCCCGCAGCTCGCTCTTGGCCAGGGCGTTCCTGTGGACCTCGTCCGGGCCGTCGGCGAACCGCAGGGTGCGGATGTGGGCGTACATACCGGCCAGCGGGAAGTCCTGAGACAGTCCGCCGGCTCCGTGGACCTGGATCGCCTTGTCGAGGATCCACTGCACCGTCGACGGGGTCGCGATCTTGATCGCCTGGATCTCGGCGTGCGCACCCTTGTTGCCGACGGTGTCCATCAGCCACGCGGTCTTGAGCACGAGCAGTCTCAACTGCTCGATGCGGATGCGGGATTCGGCGATCCAGTCGCGGACGACGCCCTGCTCGGCGATCGGCCTGCCGAAGGCGACGCGTTCCTCGGCGCGGGCGCACATCAGCTCCACGGCCCGCTCGGCGATGCCGATCGAGCGCATGCAGTGGTGGATGCGGCCCGGGCCGAGGCGCGCCTGGGCAATGCCAAAGCCGTCGCCCTCGCCCCCGATCAGGTTCGCCGCCGGCACCCGTACGTCGGTGAAGCTCAGCTCGGCGTGACCACCGTGCTCGCTGTCGTCGTACCCGAAAACCTCCATGCCGCGGTGGATCTCGAAGCCGGGGGTGCCCCGCTCGACTAGGATCATCGACTGCTGCCGGTGGCGGTCCGCGGTCGGATCGGTCTTGCCCATGACGACGAAGACCTTCGCGTTGGGGTTCATCGCCCCGGTGATCCACCACTTGCTGCCGTTGATCACGTACTCGTCGCCGTCGCGCACGATCGACGTGCCGATGTTGGTGGCGTCGGAGGACGCGACGTTCGGCTCGGTCATCGCGAACGCCGACCGAACCTCACCGGCGAGCAGCGGCGCCAGCCAGCGCTCCTTCTGATCCGGGGTGCCGAACATGTGCAGCACCTCCATGTTGCCCGTGTCCGGAGCCGCGCAGTTCATCGCCGGCGGCGCGAGGTGCAGGCTGCGCCCGCTGATCTCCGCCAGCGGGGCGTACTGGAGGTTGGTCAGGCCCCCGCTCTCCTCTCCCGGAAGGAAGAGGTTCCACAGGCCGCGCTTGCGGGCCTCGGTCCGCAACTCCTGGAGAACCGGGACCGAGTCCCAGGCCCAGGGGTCCTCCAGAGCTGCGAGCTGGTCGCGGAAGGCCGCCTCGGCCGGGTACACGTACTGGTCCATGAAGTCGAGCAGGGATGCCCGCAACTCCGCGGTAATGGTGTCGAACTGAAAGTTCATCAGGTATCCTCCTTGAGCGCGGAAAGGCCCGCGTCGAGCAGCGGGTCGACGGCCTTGCCGATGGCGTCGAAGCCCTCGCCAACCGTCTGGCCTTTCAGATGGCGGTAGTGGATCCCTTCGACGATCACGGCAAGCTTGAAGGCGGCCAGGCCCAGGTGGAACCCGATCCGGGAGAGGTCCCGGCCGCTGCCCGCCGCGTAGCGCTCGATCGTCTCGGCCTCGGTGAGATGGCCGGGTGCGCGCGCGACGGTGCTGACGCCGCCAGCGTCCCCAACAACCTTGCCGAGCCGGTTGTAGATCACCATCAGGGCGAGGTCGCAGAGCGGGTCGCCGAGCGTCGCCATCTCCCAGTCGAGGACGGCCGTCGGCCGGTCATGGTCGTCGACCAGGAGGTTGTCGAGCCGGTAGTCGCCGTGCACGATGCCGCTCGCCGACTCCTTGGGGACGGCAGTGGCGAGCCGGCGGTGAAGCTCGTCGGCGGCCGGAAGATCCCGGCTGTACGAGGCGTCGAGCTGCTTGTTCCAGCGGCGGACCTGGCGCTCCAGATAGCCCTCGGGGCGGCCGAAGCCGGCGAGACCGACGGCGGCCGGGTCCACCTGGTGGAGTGTGACGAGGGTGTCGACCAGGTTCTGTGAAATCAGCCGGGTGCGCGCCTCGCCGAGGGAGGCGAGTTCGGCGGCGCGCCGGTATGGGGTGCCGGCGCAGTGCTCCATCACGTAGAACGGGGCGCCCAGGACCTCTGGGTCCTCGCAGAATCCGTACGTGCGCGGCACCGGGACCTCGGTGTCGCGCAGGGCACTCGTCACGCGGTACTCGCGGCCCATGTCGTGGGCGGTCGCCAGGACATGGCCGAGGGGCGGCCGGCGTACGATCCAGGTGCTGGTGCCGTCGGTGACCCGGTAGGTGAGGTTGGACTTGCCGCCGGCAATCAGCGTCGCCGACAGGTCCGTGCCGGCGCCGGGGACGTGTGCGGTCAGCCAGCCGCCGAGCCTGTCCAGGTCGAGGCGGCTGGGCGTGGCGAGGGTGCGCCCGGTCATCACGGCACCACCACGGTGACGGTGTCGGCTACGCACACCGGCTTGTCGCCGCCGTCGCGCTCGGCCGTGACCCGGGTGACGACCTGGTAGCCACCGCTGCCGGGGGTCACCTCCAGGACCTCGACACCGGCCCGTACGCGCGAGCCGACCGGTATCGGCGCAGGGAACCTAACCTTGTTCACGCCGTAGTTGACGCTCATGCGCACGCCCTGGATGTCGTACACCTCCCAGCACAGCATCGGAATCAGGCTGAGGGTGAGGTAGCCGTGCGCGATGGTGGTACCGAACGGTCCCTCGGCCGCCTTGGCCGGGTCGACGTGGAGCCACTGGTGATCCCCGGTGGCCTCCGCGAAGCCGTCGACCTGTTCCTGGGTGATCGTGTGCCAAGTCGAGTGGCCGAGGTGGGTGCCCACCGACTTCTCCAGGTCGGCAATGCCGTCGAACGTCCTCGGGGTGGTCATACGGGGGCTCCGTTCGGCGTGGGGCGCAACCCCGGGACGAGCGCGGCGAGTGCCGCGCGGGTGGAGGCGGAGTCGGCGTGCAGGTGGGCCCGCATGCCGACGACTCGGGCTCCGAGCACGTTGGGCTCGGCGTCGTCGAGGAAGAGCGCGCGGTTGGCAGCGACGCCGAGTCGGGCGAGGGTCAGCTCGTAGATCGGGGCCTGGGGCTTGCGCAGGCCGACCTCACCGGAGATGACGACGGGGTCGAGCAGTGCTTCGATCCGCTTCCGCGGGTAGGTGTTGCCCCAGCTGTTGGAGAGCAATGCGACCCGGATGCCGAGCTCGCGCACCTCCTGGACGAGCGCGAACATCGCGGGGTCGGGGCGCATCCCGGCGAACAGCCGGGAGAGCACGCCGACCGGGTCGACCGGCCGGCCGTCGGTCGTGGTGAGTTCCGCGGCAAGGAGGGCGTCAAACTCGGCGACGGTCAGCTCGCCGGTCTCCAGGCGGTGGATCGGGGTGCCGGCGGGTGCGTCGCGGGACATCCAGTCCTTGAGGGTCTGGGAGAACGACCTCGGCTCGATGCCGTCGGCCTCCAGCCAGGCCGCGATCGACTCCTTCACGGGCACGGTGAGCACACCGCCGTAGTCGAAGACCACGGCCTCGACCGGTGCGCCCGACGGCGCGGACGTCGGGGCGGCGACCCCGGTCATTCGGCTGCTCCGACGCGGGTGACGCCACCGTCGACGACGACGGTCTGGCCGGTGAGCCAGGCGGCGTCCTCGGAGAGCAGGAAGGCGACGACGCCGCCGATGTCCTCGGGTTCGCCGAGCCGCTTGAGCGGGTAACGGGCCGCGAGCTCCGCCTCGCGGCCCTCGTAGAGGGCGGTGGCGAACTTCGTCTTGACGACGGCCGGGGCGACCGCATTGATCCGGATGTCCGGGCCCAGTTCGACAGCCAGGAGCTCGGTCATCGAGATCAGCATCGCCTTGCTGGCGCCGTACATGCCGATCATGGGCGCCGCCTGGACGCCGGACACCGAGGAGACGTTGACGACCGCACCGCCGTGCTCCTTCATCCACGCGCCGTGGACCACCTGGGTCCAGGACAGTGCGGCAAGGCAGTTGATCTCGACGATCTTGCGGGCAGCCACCAGGTCGAGCTCGATCATCGGGCCGTACACCGGGTTGATCCCGGTGTTGTTCACCAGCAGGTCCACACTGCCGAACGCCGCGATCGCCTGGCGGATCGTCTCGGCCTGGTGCTCCGCGTCGTCGGCCTTGCCTGCGACGCCCAAGGCGTGCGCGGGGCCACCGAGGCCCGCGACTGCCCGGTCGAGCGTCTCCTCGGTGCGGCCGGTAATGACGACCCGGGCCCCCTCGGCGACGAGCCGCTCGGCGATGGCCAGGCCGATGCCGCGGCTGGCACCGGTGACGATCGCGGCCTTTCCCTCGAAACGCTTCATATTCCGTACTTCCTTCTCGGCTCGGACGTGCTCAGTTCAGGCGCTCGATGACCATGGCCATGCCCATGCCGCCGCCGACGCACATGGACTCGACGCCGAACTGCTTGTCGTGCCACTGGAGCGAGTTGAGGAGGGTGGCGGTGATCCGGGCACCGGTCATGCCGAACGGGTGGCCGACGGCAATGGCACCCCCGTTGACGTTGAGCTTCTCCAGCGGGATTCCGAGCTGCTGCGCGGAGCCGAGCGACTGCACGGCGAACGCCTCGTTGATCTCGTATAGGTCGATGTCGTCGATGCCGAGGCCGGCGCTCTTCAGAGCGGCCGGGATCGCCTCGACCGGGCCGAGGCCCATGATCTCCGGGGAAAGACCGGTCACAGCCGTCGAGACGATCCGGGCCAGCGGGGTGAGGCCCAGCTCTCGGGCCCGGGTGTCGCTCATGACCACCAGGGCGGCCGCGCCGTCGTTGAGCGGGCAGGCGTTGCCGGCGGTCACCGTGCCGTCGGGACGGAAGACCGGCTTGAGTCCGCTCACGCCCGCAAGGGTGGTACCGGGCCGGGGGCCGTCGTCGGTCGACACGACGGAACCGTCAGGCAGGGTCACCGGCGTGATCTCGCGGGCCCAGAAGCCCTCCTCGATACGCTGGACGGCGAGGTTCTGGCTGCGTACGGCGAAGGCGTCCTGCTCCTCGCGCGACATGCCGATGACCTGCTGCACGTTCTCTGCGGTCTGCCCCATGGCGATGTAGACGTCCGGCAGGGCGCCGGTCGCCCGGGGGTCGGTCCAGGCATTTCCGCCGCCCTGCGCGCACTCATGAGTGCGCCGGCCGGCGTCGCGGAAGGCCGGGTTGAGGATGTCGTGGCCCGGGATGTGATCGCTGGTGCCGTTGGGGAAGTGGCTGACCGACTCCACTCCGGCGGATATGTACGCGTGGCCCTCGCCCGCCTTGATCGCGTGGAACGCCATCCGGGTGGTCTGCAGGGAGGACGAGCAGTACCGGGTGATGGTCGTGCCGGGCAGGTGGTCGTACCCCGAGAGCACGGCGACATTGCGGCCCATGTTCCAGCCCTGCTCGCCACCGGGCAGACCGCAGCCCAGCATCAGGTCGGTAATCTCGCGCGGGTCGAGCTCGGGCACCTTCTCCAGCGCTGCCCGGACCATCTGGATGGCCAGCTCGTCGGCGCGCAGATCCTTCAGGGACCCCTTGCCGGCCCGGCCGATCGGGGACCTGGCGGTCGAGACGATCACTGCTTCGGGCATGGAGTCTCCATCTACATTCTAAGCGGTTGCTTACTCAAATGAGCCCACCGTCCAACGCACGACGGACCGGCGTCAACAGGTGATCGGTCCCACCGCGGGGACGGGCCTCGGAAGCCCGACTCGATCGGACTTCCCGTGTGGGGCGTGGGGGTACGGGTCGCACGCCGGAGGTCAGCCTCGCCTCTGTCGTGGGCGTCCCCGGCTCCCGCCACAGCGAGGAGGTCAAGGCCTTGGCCATCCGCCACGCCGGATTCACGGTCGCCGAGGAAGCGGCCTGGAGCAGGCAGAGCGTGGCGGGCCACAAGCACCGCCCGCCGCGCCGAGTTCCGCCAGACCCACGCCGGAGAATCACACCTCCACAGAGCGGTCCTCAACCTAAACAAGGAGCGCGCCACGGTGCGGACCCCTGGCCGCCGCCAGCCCTCTGCCACTCCACCAAGCGTCTGACAGACGCTTGAGCCAGGCAAGGGTCAGCATCAGCGCCCGAATGTTGGCGTGGGCGTCCAGCCTGCGTGTAATCGCCAGGACCCTCCCCACGGCTGTGGGCCCCAAGCCTCCGCGTCGACCACCGAGGCCGTGCACGCGCCGCTGACTCGCCGTTCTCGGTTTCGACTGCGGCAACCGACATAGCGCCAGCAGCCCCGTGAGCGACGTCACGCTTCGCGGTCGTACGAGTTCAGCTCGTGGCGGAGCGGGACGGAGCGGTCAGCCGACCACCTCGGCGTCGCTGACCTTCTGCCCGAGAGCCGCCTCGTCCATGTAGTAGACATCGCGGACGATCTTCAGCGTCTTCGGATCGAACGTTGCGTAGCCGGTGCCGATCCACGTGACCTTCGGCCCGGATCCACCGGCGGTCCCCGTGCACTCGTAGAGAACGCCCACGGTGTCGCCCTCCGCGAATGAAGCGGCCACCCGCGGGGTCCAGTCGGGGAAGGTCGCGAACATCGCCTCGAACCCGGGGAGAAGGGCCGACTTGTCACCCACAGTACCGCCCACCCCGTTGACGACGACGCACTCGTCGTCAAAGTATCCGAGGACCTTGTCGAGGTCGCGCGCAGCGACGGCGGTACAGATCTCGCGCATCTTCTGCGTATACAGAGCGAGCTTGGAGGCGGGCATGTTTCTCCTTCACGGACACGACGTGCGGGCCGTCCGGGGGTGGGACCGCCCGAGCGGGCAGCGTGAGGCACACCATGCTCGCCGGAAAGGACTGCCGCCTACACCAAGCACCACCACGCCGGGCGGCGGCCTGGTGCAATCTGCACTCGCGACGGCCGCCACATCTCCCCATAGGCTGGTCTTCAAAGAGGGTTTGCCGGTCATTCGGCGAAGGTTCGGGAGGCAGTGGTGAATGCGGAGGACGAGCAGCGGCAACAACGGGTGCGCGAACTTTTCCGTACCGCAGCGACCAGGATGCAGGAGCACTCGGTGGAGATCGCTCATGAGATGTGGGCCGCCGGCCAGCGGAGCCTGCGCGAGGGCTCCCTCGCCGAGGACCCGGTCCTGGCCAGGACGGACCAGCTCTTCACGGCCTCCACCCTGGCCCACTGGCTCATCGCCAACATCGACGATCCCGGCGGCAGGGTCGAGCCGAAGTTGATACCTGACTCCCGGCACTACGCACGCGACCTCGCACTTCGCGGGTTGAACGTGAACGACGTCGAGGCGTGGCGAGCCGCTCAGCAAGTCGGCTGGTCGCAGTGGCTGCGGTTCTGTTTCGACACCACCGACGACAAGGACGAGCTACGCGAGCTCGTCGAGGTGTCGGGCAACTCCCTGGCGACCTTCATCGACGACTCGATGGCCGCCGTCGCGTCGTACATCGAAGAGGCGCGGACCGAGCTCACCCAGGGGCCCGAGAGGGAACGGCTGGCAACCGTCGAGTTGTTGCTCCGAGGCGCGCCGATCGCGCGTCCGCGGGCCGAGGCCCAGCTCAGCTACGCCCTCACCGGACACCACTTGGCGGCGATCATCTCGGGCGACTCTCACGACCGGATCGCCGGCCTCGAGGAGGCCGCCGAACGGGTGATGCGCGCAGCAGGTGCGGGGCGCCGCCTGACCCTCGTCGCGGGAGCGGCGACGCTCTGGGTGTGGATGCCGGTGAGTTCCTCGCCTTCCCAGTCAAGTCTTGACCGCATCATGACGGACCTTCCTGGTGCGCGGATCGCTCTAGGGCGCCCCGCGCGCGATGTGCACGGCTTTTGCCGCAGTCACCTCGACGCAGCCGCGGCCCAGGGGCTGCTCACACGTCTTCGGTCCGAGCGCCGAGCCGTCCGTTTCGAGGACGTGCAGCTCATCTCGCTGCTCACGAAGGACCTAGCCGAGGCGCGGGAGTTCGTCACGGACACGCTTGGAGGGCTGGCGACCGCCGATCGGGCGTTGCGCGAGACCGCTCGCGTCTTCATCGCCGAGCAGTTCAACACCTCCAAGGCCGCCGACCGGTTGTTCGCGCACCGCAACACGATCGACCGCCGCCTCGACCGGGTGGACGAACTGCTTCCGCGCCCGCTCGCGGACAACCCCGCAGCCGTCGACGCGGCGCTGGCACTGGTCGAGCTGCAGGGAAACGAGTGACGCGAGCTCGCCCCTCCTCGCCCCCCTCAAGCGTGTTGCAGAAGGTCTGCTTCGGGCATGCCTGACCTGAGCGTTCGCCGGGAACCGGTAGTTGCGGGACGAGGCGCCGACCTTCCGGTCGCGGACCGGGATCAGGGTGCCGTCCGCGATTCACAGCCGGTCGGTGTCCGCCACCGGCCGCGGAGCCGGCTCCAGCGCCAGCAGCCGACCAAGCCGTTGGATGACCCGGCAGACCGTGGCGGGCGGGATACCGAACAGCGGCGCGAGCTGCCGCATGGTGAGGGGTTGTGCGGTAGTACACGGCCACCAGCAGCACTCGGTCCGGCAGTGACAGACTCCACGACCGGCCACCACCATGCCCGTTCCCGCCTCACTCGCGCACCGCCTTCACCAGCTTCGCGAACCGGTCCATCCGCAAGCCCGTGAACGTCTCCACCCACACCGGCTCGGCACGCAACACCCCACCCATACAGGCAAAGTGCTCAAAACTGAGCCTTCTGCAACACCCTTCAGAGCAGTGACTGCGCGGAGTATCCGAGGTGCCCCATGCCGGCGCTCTCCGTGGCGTCGAGCTTCCCCGCCACCGCTGCCATCACCGACGAGTCAATGCCGGCGCTCTCCAGCTCTCCGAGGACCTTTCGGGCTCCATCGGCGAAGACGTGGACGGTTGCCTGGTCCGTTTCGTGGCGTCCGGACGCGATCGAGGAGGCCACCGCCTGCGTGGCGTGCCCCAGCAGTTCGAGGCCGTACAGCGTGGTTTCCCGGATCTCCTCGAGCGTGTGACCGCGGCGCAGCAGACAGGTCGTCGACTCGACGAAGCCGGTGAGCGCGGTCAGGAAGAAGGCGCCGCTTCCCAGGTACAACGCCTTCGCGCCCGTGATGTCCTCGGACACGTGCCGCGCACGCCCACCCAGCAACATGAGGGTGGACTTGTGCTCCGTCCAGGCCCGGGAGGGGCCGGAGAAGACCAGCATCGCACTCTGCTCGCCGATCTGCTCGGGATAGCAGAAGGTCGCCCCGTCAAGGTAAGAGGCGCCTTGCTCGCCGAGCCGGCGTGCCAGCTCCTCGATGTCGTCGCGGGTTCCGTCGCTGAGGTTGACAACCGTCACGTCCACGAGGCTCGGCACCGTTGCGAGTGCGTTTCGGGCCGCGTCGGTGTCCGACATGCAGACGATCACCAGTCCGGCCTCTCCCACTGCCTCTCCAACGGTCGCGGACGGCCTGACGCCGTCGGCGGCGAGCGCCTCGGCCCCGCGCGGCGTGCGGTTCCAGGCCGTCACGGCGAGGCCACTGGAGGCGAACCGCCGCGCCAGCGCCGATCCCATCAACCCGCAGCCGAGTACGGCGACGTCGTACCTGGGCGCGCGCTTCATCGCAGCTGCCGCTTGAGGATCTTGCCGGTGGCGGTCGTCGGAAGGGAGTCGACGACCTCTACGATCCGCGGGTACTTGTAGCCGGCCATCTGCTCTCTGCTCCACTCCACGAGCTCGGCCGGCGTCACCTCTAGGCCTCCGTGAAGGATCACGAACGCCTTGACCTCTTCACCGTGGCTCTCGTGCGGAACACCGACGACGGCCGCGAGGGAGACTGCCGGGTGGGTCATCAGGACCTCCTCGACCTCCCGTGGGTACACGTTGAAGCCGCCCCGGATGATCATGTCCTTGGACCGGTCGACGATGTAGTACCAGCCGTCCTCATCCCTACGGGCGAGGTCACCGGTGTGCAGCCATCCGTCGCGGAGGGCTTCTGCGGTCGCCTCGGGCCGCCCGTGGTACCCCTTCATCACGTTGTGCCCGCGGATGGCGATCTCGCCGATCTCGCCCGGACGTGTGACCTCGGTCCCGTCCCGGCCGAGCAGCTTCAGCTCGACGCCCCAGATCGGCCGGCCGATCGAGCCGGGTCGCGGCGGGGCGTCCGGGTCGCCGATGGTCGCGAGCGGCGAGGTCTCGGACAGTCCGTATCCCTCGATGATCCTCACACCGAGACGGTCTTCGACCTCTTTGAGGATCTCGACCGGCAGAGAGGCTCCACCGGACATTCCGATGCGCAGGTTCCCGGCGATGCGGGCGACATCGATGTCTTCGGTGAGTTCCCGCAACAGTCCCCACCACATCGTGGGCACACCCGCGAAGAAGGTGATCTCTTCCTCGGCCATCAGCTGGACGACGCGGGCCGGGTCGAAGCGGGGCACCAGGTGAAGCGTGGCAGCGGTCGAGAAGCCGGCGTGCATCTGCACGGTGGCACCGAAGGTGTGGAACAGCGGCAGGCACACCACGTGGCTGTCGGTGGCCAGCCGGTTCTGGAGCATCCGGTTGACGGTCAGCACGTTGAACATCGTGTTCGCGTGCGACAGTTCGGCGCCCTTCGCCTGACCCGTCGTACCGGAGGTGTAGAGGATGACCGCGGTGTCGGTCGACTCGGTGGCCACGGACTCGAACGTCCGCGGCTGGCCTGCGAGAGCGGCGCTCAGCGTCTCGACACCTTCGGCCGGGTCGGCCGCGTCCGGGTCGGAGGTGATCAGGAAGAAGTGGTCGACGGAGTCCAGGTCTTGGAACGCCCGAAGGCCCTCGTGCCCGATCGGAAGCTCCTCCGTGCCCTCGAAGCAGAAGTAGGCGATCGCGCCGGCGTCCGCGAGGTGGTATGCGATCTCACGCTGCTTGAGCAGGACGTTCAGTGGTACGACTACTGCTCCCGCCTTGAGGACGCCGTAGTAGACGACGGCGAACTCCGGCCTGTTCGTGCAGCTCAGGGCTATCTTGTCGCCCCGCTTGATGCCGCGTTCGACCAGGACGTTCGCGACTTGGTTGGCTGCGGCGTCGACTTCCGCGTACGTCATGTGGTGCTCGCCCAGCACCAGCGCTTTCCTGTCCGGGTGGTTGCGGGCGGAGTCCTCGAGGAGGACGGAGAGATTCAGCATGGCGGCTCCTGACGGCGATCTGGTGGCCGGGCCGGACGTCGGGTGCGGTGCCGTCGCCCGGCCCGGAGCTGGTCGGTGGGTTCAGGCCATCGCCCGTACGACGGCCGAGGCGATGCGCTTGACCGCGTCCCGGCTCGTCGTGCTGAGCGCGGTGAGCGTGAGGTATCCGTGCACGAGCCCCGGCTCCCTGATCAGCTCGGTGGGGACACCGCTTTCGGTCAGCCTGGCGGCGTAGGCCAGGCCGTCGTCGCGGAGCGGGTCGAAGCCCGCGACCGTCACGAGAGCCGGCGGCAGGCCGGTCAGGTCGTCGGCGAGCAGGGGCGATACGCGCGGGTCGGTGCGGTCGACACCCGGCGGCGCGTACTGGTCGAGGAACCATGCGATCTGCTTGGCGCTCAGTGCCGGCGAATCCGCGAACTCCCGGTTCGAGGGCCGGGCACCCGCCAGGTCGGTGACCGGGTAGATGAGCACCTGGAGAGCGGGGTGCCGCTCGTGACCGCGCAGCCTCTGGGTGAGGACCGCGGCGATGTTCGCTCCCGCGCTGTCGCCCGCGACGGCGATGCGGTCGAGCGGGATGCCCCATCGGGCGGCATGGGTCAGGGCGTACTCCCAGGCGACCATCGCGTCGTCGTGCGGTGCGGGATACGGGTTCTCCGGAGCGAGGCGGTACTCGACAGAAAGGAAGTCCATGCCCGTGTGGTGGGAGAGGAACCGCAAGGGGGCGTCGTAGACGGCCCTGTTGCTGAGGACGAACCCACCTCCGTGGAAGTACACCACCAGACCTGCGGAGGAGGCGCCGGCCCGGTAGCGGGTCGCGGCGAGGCCTCCTGGCAGCTCGAGCTCCTCCACGTGTCCCATCGGCAGGGGCCGTTCACCGTAGATCCTGGCGTCCTCCAGCTCGGCGGCACGTGCCTCGGCGGGACTGAGGTCACTGAAGTCGGGGCCCTTCGCAGCGGCGGACATGAGCATCGCGATCTCAGGGGCCATCTGCTCCCCGTCCGCGTTCGCGGGCACGTCGACCAGACGCTTCAGTAGTGATGCGGGGAGCCTGCCCATCCCGATCCCGAGCTGTCGCTGTATCCACTTCCCGACCGAAATGCCGGTCGCGGCGGGTGAGGCGCTCATCGCGCGTTCTCCTTGCCCCCGGACGGGGTGGCGACTGCTGCCCGCCCACGGCCCTGCTGGTCGCCGCCGTAGCTGAACCGCAGGTGGTGGTCATGGACGGGGCCCCTGAGGAGCTTCTTGTCCGCCTGGTACGACGTGAGCATCCGCCACGGCAGCTCGTCCCCCTGCTTGGGCAAGCTGTCCGCGTTGCGCATCACGTAGCCCGCGTTGAGGTCAAGGAGCGGCTCGGTCGCCATCCCCGGCTCGGCCACCGGCAGCACCTTGTTGTAACCGTGCGCGTCCATGTGACGGATCAGCCGGATGACGTACTGCGCGGTCAGACCGACCTTGAGCGTCCACGACGAGTACTTCGTGTATCCGAAGGCGAAGGACCAGTTCGGCAGGCCGGACAGCAGCATTCCGCGGTAGGTGACGCAGTCGCCGATGGCGAGTTCCTGCCCGTCGACCGTCTGCGGGATCCCGCCGAACATGCGCAGGTTGAGCCCGGTGGCGGTGACGATCACATCCGCGGGGATCTCCCGGCCCGAGGCCAGCAAGATGCCGTTCCTGGTGAAGCGTTCGATTCTGTCGGTCACGACGGACGCCCTGTCCTCGGCGATCGCCTCGAAGAAGTCGCCGTCGGGCGTCATACAGAGCCGTTGCTCCCAGGGCTTGTACGGCGGGCTGAAGTGGGTGTCGACCGCGTAGCCCTCGGGCAGCGCCTTTCGGGTGAGGTTGCGCATCAGCTTGCGCCCCGAGTTCGGGAACTTGAGCATGTACGAAACGAAGGCGAGGTCCCGCCACACGTTCTTGAACCGGGTGGCGGCGTATCCGCGCTCCAGGCCGAGGCTTCGGTAGAGAAACTGGGCCACCTTGTCCACACGCGGGAGCGTCATGACGTAGGTGGGGGTGCGCTGCAACATCGTGACGTGCCGGGCCGCGCCCGGGCCCGTCGTCATCGCCGGAACCATGGTGATGGCGGTGGCTCCGCTTCCGATCACCACGACCTGCTTGCCCGCGTAGTCGTAGTCCTCGGGCCAGAACTGCGGATGCAGGATGTCGCCGGCGAAGTCGTCGCGGCCTTCGAAGCGGGGCGTGTAGCCCTCGTCGTACCGGTAGTAGCCGGTGGCACCGTAGACCCAACCGGTCTTGATCGCCACGTTTCTCGGCTTCTCCCCCGGCACGGCGACCTGGACCTGGAGGGTCCACGCGCCCTCGGCGCTGGACCAGTCGGCCGACACGACCCGGTGGTGGTAGCGGATCAGGCCGTCGACGTGGTTCTCGACAGCGGTCTCCTCGAGGTACTCGCGGATCAGGTGCCCGTCAGCGACCGCATGCTCATGAGTCCAGGGCTTGAACTCGTATCCGTAGGTGTGGAGTTCGGAGTCGGAACGAACACCGGGATAGCGGAAGAGGTCCCAGGTGCCACCGATGCGGCCGCGTCCTTCGAGGACGACGATCTTCTTGTCCGGGAAGGCGTTGCGGAGGTAGCACGCCGATCCCACGCCGGAGACGCCGGCTCCGATGATGACGATGTCGGCGGACTCGGGAGGGGCATTGGTACCGGCCATGGAAGACTCCTCGTTTCGTTCAGCACGGGCCGGTCCCTCGGCCCGCTTCGTCATGCTGTGCCAGTGCGGTCGGCCGAGGCCACGCACATCCGTGGTGTTCTGGAGCGGGGCCTGGTGCAGAGTGCACCAGGCCCCCGTGAGAGCCGTGATCAGGCGTCGAGCGCTTCCCCGATCGGGAGCATCACGTGCTTGGTACGGGTGTAGTCGTCGAGGGCGTACGTGGAGTTGTCGCGGCCGTAACCGGACTTCCCGAAACCGGCCCACGGCATCTCGTTGGTGAAGTTGAGGTGGGTGTTGACCCAGACCGAGCCGAAGGCCAGGTCCTCGGTGAAGCGAAGGGCTCGGGCCTGGTCCTTGGTCCACACAGATGCCGCGAGGCCGTACTCGACGTTGTTGGCCTTGGCCAGCGCCTCGGCATCGGTGGAGTAGGTCTCCACCGAGATCACCGGCCCGAACACCTCCTCGCGCGATATCTCCGAACCGGTGGCGACGTCGGCGAGGATCGTCGCCGGGTAGAAGAAGCCGGGGCCCTCGGGCACCTCGCCGCCGAGGACGACCCGGGCGCCGTCCTTACGTGCCCGTTCCACCATGGCGGCGACCCGGTCGCGATGGGCTGCGCTGATCAAGGGGCCGAGCTCGAACTCCTCGCCGGAGCCGGCGTTTCCGCTGCGGAGTTCCCCCGCGGCCGTGGCGAGAGCTTCGAGGAGCCGGTCCCGCACGTCCTCGTGACAGATCACCCGCGTCGCCGCGCCGCAGTCCTGGCCCGCGTTGCCGTATCCGGTCGCCACCAGGGTCGACACGAGAAGGTCCAGGTCTGCGTCCGGGAAAACCACCACGGGCGCCTTGCCGCCGAGTTCGAGGTGGAGTCGCTTGACCGTGGCCGCCGCGCCTTCCGCGACCTGCCGTCCCGAGCCGACGCCACCGGTCAGCGCCATCATGTCGATGCCGTCGTGGTGGCTCATCGCATGACCGACGGTGGTGCCTTTGCCCGTGACGACGTTGAGCACGCCGTCCGGCAAGATCCCCGACGCGAGGTCGGCGAGGATCAGCGTGCTGAGCGGGGTGAGCACGGACGGCTTGAGCACGAGGGTGTTCCCCGCCGCGAGTATCGGAGCGATCTTCCAGGCAGCCATCAGGAGGGGGAAGTTCCACGGCGTGATCGCGCCGATCACGCCGACGGGCTCCCGCCTGATGTACGACAGATGGCCCTCGGCGTACTGGCCGGACGCCGGCGCCTGGGCGGTACGCGCGGCACCGGCCATGAACCGGAAGCAGTCGGAGATGAGCGGGATCTCGTACGCCGCGTAGGCGTAGGACTTGCCGACGTTGAGCGCCTCGAGCCCTGCCAGTAGTTCGGCATGCTCGTCGATGACGTCCGCGAACCGGAACAGCAGCTCGGCTCGGGCGCCGGGTGTCAGTCGCGACCAGCCGGGAAGCGCCCTGCGGGCCGCCGCGACCGCGGTGTCGACATCGGCCGCGGTACCATTCGCCGCGGCCCCCAGCCGGGCGCCGGTGCCGGGATTCGTCACCTCGATCGTCTCAGCGCCCGTGCTCACGACGAAGGTTCCGCCGATGTGGTGGGCCGGCGCCAGCTCGTCGATGCGCCGCTGCGCATCCGCCAGGATCTGCTCAGGGGTCATGTGCTGTTCCTTCAGTCGGTGCTGGGGGTGGGGATGTAGGTCGGGCCGAGCGCGAGCACGGGTGCGAGCAGGGCGTCGTCGACCAGCTGGTCCGGCGTGGCCTCCGCGGAGGGCGTACGGGCCTGGCCGGGATAGCCGACTGCCTGCCGCGCCTCGGGCGCCATGTAGTAGGTGCTGCTGAGGAAGTAGAAGGCCGCCTCGACGAGCTCGACCGGCCAGCCCGTGACCACGTCGGCTGTGAGCTCATCACCCTCGGCAGCCAGGTCGGCGGCCCGAAGGAATGCCTCGGACAGCTCCGGATCAGCCTGGAGGGCGCGCCTCAGGAGGGCTTCGTAACCAGGCAGGGCGGTCATCCGGGGCGACCGCGCGCTCCCGGGGAACCAGAGGTCGGCGAGGCGCGCCGCTCCGGAGCGGGTGCGGTCGTCGGGAATGGCGATCACAGCGGAGTCCTTTGGGAAGCAGCGGTCTCGATCAGGTGCTCGGTGGCGCGGAGGGCGAAGGCCGTGATCGTCGGCGTCGGATTCACCGCGGAGGACGTCACGAAGACGCTGCCGTCGAAGAGGTAGAGGTTGGGGACGTCGTGGGACCGTCCGTAGCCGTCGACCACCGACGTGGCAGGGTCGTTGCCGCAGCGGGCGGTGCCGAGCAGGTGCCACCCGGTCTCGCCCGCGAAGTCCACACGCTTGGTGGAGACGGCGCCGGCGGCCTCGTGAACCTCGACGATGCGGTCCAGGTTCCAGTCGAGAGCACGCCTGCTCTCGTCCGACATCCTGTAGTGGATCTTCGGTGCCGGGATGCCGTCGCTGTCGACGAGGTGAGGGTCAAGGGTCACCCTGTTGTCGAGGTCGGGCAGGTCCTCGATCGAGGCTGAGATCTCGAACGATCGGCCGTGCAGGCGTTCGACGAGGGCATGACCGGCCGGACCGCTGCGCTCGGCGAGCGGCAGATCCGCGAACCGCTGGAGCAGGCCCACCGGCCCCTGCAGCACGACAGCCGTCCACTTGGCGCCGCGGCGGAAACCGCGACTGAGGTCCGTCTCCGCGAAGTGCATGGACCAGACCGGATGGCTCTCCGGCCCGAGCCAGGGCTCGAGGTCCTGCTCGTACTCGCCCAGGACCGTCGCCACCGGGTGCATCATCAGATTGCGCCCGACGTAGCCGGAGGAGTTCGCGAGCCCGTCCGGGAACATCGGAGAGGTGGACAGCTGGAGCAGGCGAGGCGTGCCCACCCCGTTGGCGCACACGATCACCACGGGCGCGGAGGTGTGCTTCTCGGCTCCCTCGCGGTCGATCCAGGTGGCGCCGGTCGCGAGGCCCTGGTCGGAGACGGTGATCTCCCTGACGCGAGCCCCGGTCACCAGGTTGACGCCCGCCGCCAGCGCACCGGGCCACATGGCCACGTCGAAGGAGGCCTTCGCCCCCTCGGGACAGCCGGTCCCACACGTCCCCCAGCGCGCGCATGCCCCGCGGGAACCGGTGCTCTGCGACAGGATCGCCGAGGTGCCGGGCCACCAGCCGATGCCCAGCTTGTTCATGCCTTCGGCGGCGAGCCGGCCGATGCGTCCGATGGGGAGCGGCGGTTGGGGAGGCACGTAGCCGGACGGGTAGGCGACGTTGCCGCCCAGTCCCGAGACTCCGATCATCTCGTCGACGGCCTCGTAGTAAGGCTGCAGGTCCTCGTAGGTCAGGGGCCAGTCCTCGGCGATGCCGTCCAGGGTGCGGACCCGGAAGTCGGACGGGATCATCCGGGGCCACTCCGCCCAGAACAGGACGCTGCTTCCGCCGACCCCGTTGAACATCAACGGGTGCACGTCGGAGTCGGAGTCGTTGACGGGGTAGTCGCTCCGCCGGTGACGGTGGTTGGGGTTGGGGTTCCAGGGACCGGCGATGAGCAGGTCCCGTTCGGGCTTGTCGCTGGGGTAGTCGGCGACATCGGGCCAGTCGCCCTGCTCCAGAACGGTCACGCGGAACCCGCTCTCGGCCAGCAGCCGGGCCGCGGTGACACCGGATGGGCCCGCGCCGATGATCAGTGCATCGATGTCGTCGCGCCTGGCGGACGAGCCGGTCGTGGTCATGAGCGCGCTCCTTGCAGAGTCGGTATTTAACTCAATCGATTGTGTTTAAATAGCGTCATGCCGAAGATCGTCGACCACCGCCAACGGCGTGCTGAGATCGCTGACGCCGTCCTCGCGATCGTCGCCGAGGACGGCGTCTCGGGCGTCACCCTGCGGGAGGTCGCGGACCGTAGCGGCTGGTCAACCGGCGTACTGAATCACTACGTCGGCGGTCGGGACGACCTGTTGCGACTGGCCTTCCGGCATGCGTTCTGGCTCTCCGGCCGTCGGCTGGCCACGATCGCGGACGACACCGGGCTCGACCCTGTCGAGCGACTGGTTCGCGTACTCACCGCGCAGATACCGCTCGACGGGCCGTCGGTGGCCTTCGGCCGGATCACCCTGTTCTTCTACGCGGAGGCGGCGAGCTCCCCGGAGAAACTGGGGCAGGAGATGATCAACTACCTCCGGTCGTGGCGCTCGACCGTCGAGACCCACGTGCGCGCGGCGCTGGTCTTCCGCGACCTGCCCATGTCCCGGGCGCGGGAGATCGGTGACCACCTGGTGGCACTCATCGACGGCTACGCCAGCTATGCGGTGCTCGGTTCGAACCTCTGGCAGGGCGA
This sequence comes from Streptomyces sp. NPDC047974, assembly GCF_040653375.1. Classification (NCBI taxonomy): domain Bacteria; kingdom Bacillati; phylum Actinomycetota; class Actinomycetes; order Kitasatosporales; family Streptomycetaceae; genus Streptomyces; species Streptomyces sp. NPDC047974. The sequence continues at coordinate 17,523 of NZ_JBEZNU010000045.1, read as the reverse complement.
CGATCCCACCGCCTCGCCCCCGGTCCGGACGTGGGTCGAATCCGCGCTCGCGATGAGCACGCTCGACGCGGTGGATCACTGAGCCCCGACGGGCCGCGTTCCGCGAGTCCCTCCGGGCAGAACCAGCCGGCCGCCGCGACCGGGCGGCTGCAAGGGCGCTGGCGTCGGCCATGGAGTGGCTCCTGAGCTCGATCCGCCGGGTCGATCCACCGACCCGGTAGCCACATGATTCGGCAACGGTTCATGCCCGCGCCACGCACTCTCGGCGCGTCCACGAATGCCGGGTGGTGCACTTTGCACCGGTCACCCGGAACCGTCGGCCCAGGCGTCGGTGGACTTCAGCCAGGCCCGGTCTCCGACCAGCTCTCGGCAGGTGCTCGCGCGTTCCCACTCCTCACTCGCGAGGAGTGCGCGATGGAACGGGATCAGCGTCGGAAGGCCCGTGACCACGATGTCGTCGAGGGCCTTGCGCATCGCCTCGGTGGCCGCTCGGCGGTCCTTGCCCCAGGTGATCACCTTGGCGATCATCGGATCGTAGTAGGGGTGGACGGTGTCTCCGTCGGCCACACCTGTGTCGACCCGTACCCCGTCTCCGACAGGTGCGACGAACCGCTCGATCCGGCCCGGGGCGGGGCGGAAGTTCTTGGCGGCCGATTCGGCGTTGATCCGGCACTCGATCGCGTGGCCGTCGACCCGCACGTCGGCCTGCCCGAAGCCCAGCGGTTCGCCGGCGGCGATGCGGATCTGCTCCTCCACCAGGTCGAGACCGGTGACGAGTTCGGTCACGGGATGCTCGACTTGGATGCGGGTGTTCATCTCGAGGAAGTAGAAGTCCTCGCCGACGAGCAGTCCCTCGACCGTGCCGAGGGAGTGGTACCCGGCGGCCCGCGCCGCCCGCACCGCTATCTCCCCAAGGCGTGCGCGCTGGGCGTCCGTGAGCAGCGGACAGGGCGCCTCCTCGACCAGCTTCTGGTGTCGGCGCTGCACCGAGCAGTCTCGCTCGAACAAATGAACGATGTTGCCCTGGGTGTCGGCGATGATCTGCACTTCGACATGACGGGGGTCGTCGAGGTAGCGCTCCAGGTAGACGGTGGGATCTCCGAAGAAGCGGTCGCCCTCACCCGATGCCCCCTCGACCGCGGCGGCGAGCTCGTCGGGTCCGCGGGCCACGCGGAACCCCTTCCCGCCGCCGCCGTTCGCCGCCTTGGCTGCGACGGGATAGCCGATCGCCTCCGCCGTCGCGAAGGCCTCCGGTCCGGGATGGATCGGGTCGGTGCCCCCCGGAACGACGGGTACACCGGCCTCTGTCATCGTCACTCGGGCCTGGATCTTCGACGACATCATCTCCATCGACTCGGGGCTCGGACCGATGAACACCAGCCCGGCCGCCGCGCACGCGCGGGCGAACTCCGGGTTCTCGGACAGCAGACCGTAGCCGGGATGGATCGCCTGGGCGTCGGTAGCGAGGGCCGCCTCGATGATGCGATCGAACCTCAGGTAGCTCTCCGCCACCGGGGCGGCGCCGATGGGCACGCTCTCGTCGGCCATCCGTACGTGCAGGCTGCCGGCATCGGCGTCGGAGTGGACGGCGACGCTCGCGATGCCGAGACGCCGCAGGGTCTTGATGACGCGTACGGCGATCTCGCCTCGGTTCGCCACGAGGACCTTGTCGAACATGAGCTCAGCCCTCCAGCGTCACGAGCAGGTCGCCGTCGGCGACGACAGCTCCCACACCGACGTGGATCTCCGCCACGACGCCGTCGTCCTCGGCCTCGATCGGGATCTCCATCTTCATCGACTCCAGGATGAGCAGCACGTCGCCCTCTCTGACCTGATCCCCCGGTGCGGCGACGACCTTCCACACCGTCGCCACGCAGTCGGCCGCTATCTCACTCATGATTGTTCTCCTCCTTGCCGGGGGTGGTCACGTCGCACCTGGTGGGGCTCATCGGCGACCGCGCCTGTCCTGAACCATCGGGCTCACGGCAGCGGCGAGCGCTCCCTGTCCGGCGTCGAGGAACGAGGCCACGACCTCGCGGGTCTCGCGCGGGTCGATCATGTGCTCCACGCCGAACGCCTCGACGGTCCGCCAGGGATCGACGAGAGAGCGCATACGGGCCTCGATCTCCGCCCGCATCCGGTCGGGATCCTCCGCCGCCTCGATCTCTCGCCGGTATGCGGCCTCCACGCCTCCTTCGATCGGAAGGTCGCCCCACTCGCCGCTCGGCCACGCGAGGCGCAGCCCGAGCCGGTCCGGGTTGGCGGTCGCGGAGACGGCCAGGCCGTACGCCTTGCGCACCTGCACCGTGATGATCGGCACCGTCGCCTCGACGATCGACCGGATCGCGCGGACGCCCCATCGCATGACGTTGGCCCGCTCCGCCTGCGGACCGACCATGAATCCGGGGACGTCGACGAAGTAGAGGACCGGGAGGTGGAAGGTGTTGCAGAGGTTCATCAGCCGCACCTGCTTCTCGGACGCGGCAGCGTCCATCGCCCCACCGAGGTGCTGCGGATTGCTCGCGAGGACGCCGATCGGCATCCCGTCGATCCGGGCGAGACCGGTGACCAGGCTCTTGCCCCACCCGGAGCCAATCTCGAAGAATGAGCCCTCGTCGACCACGGCCTTGATCACCTTGGTCGCACGATAGGCCTGCCGGCGATTCTCGGGGATGATGTCGAGGAGCTCCGGCGCACGACGGTCGACGGGATCGTCGCAGGCCGTGCGCTGCGGGAGCTCCCAGACGTTCTGCGGCAGGTAGCCCAGCACCGCGCGCATCTGGGCCATCGCGTCGTCCTCGTCACGCGCCAGGTTGTCGACGGCACCGCAGCCGGTCGCGGCGGGTCCACCGCCCAGCTCGTGCTTGTCGATGTCGATGCCCAGTGCGCGCTTCACCAGCGGAGGCCCGCCGGCAAAGATCACGGAGTCCTTTGTCATCACCGAGAAATGGCTGGCCACGGCCCGAGCCGCGCTGGCTCCAACGGCGGCGCCGCTCACCATGGTCAGGACCGGCACCTCGTCGAGGAGCTCGAACGAGCGGGTCCAGCTCATGGAACTAGTGAGGTAGGCGTGCCCCTTGTCCTCCTGGGCCGCGACGTCTCCGCCGATGCCTTCCACGAACATCATGAGCGGAATCTTGTACTCGTGGGCGAGGTCCTCGACGAAACCTCCCATCCCGCCCTTCATGCGGTCGAGGTACGACTGCGGGGCACCTGCGCGTACCGTGAAGTCCTCCCCTCCCAGGGCCACGGGTCGGCCGTCCACGCGCGCCAGCCCACAGACGTAGCTCGCGGGAAGGGTGCCGATCCTGTTGCCGAGCGCGTCGTACTCCTCAAAGACCGCGAACTCGCCGATCTCGCTGAAGCTGTCGGAAATGGCGTCGATCCGCTCGCGAATCGTGTAGCGGCCCTGTTCCTTCTGGCGTGCCACCCGCCGCTCGCCGCCCAGCCGGCGGGCCCGGGCACGGCGTTCGTCGAACTCGGAGAGGGCGTCGGGCCAGTTGAATCCACCGGTTGTGTTCATCGGGACACTTCCATGACGTCGGGCGACGTGATGTCGCGGGAGAGCAGGTGTTTCTGGACCACACCGGTCCCGGCGCTGCGGACGAACTCGGAGCCGTCGGTCACCGTCAGGTACCGCGGCACGGCGAACCGGGGAAGCACCTTGCGGCAGTGCTCGATGAACTCCTCGAGCTCCAGGGACTCCCCTTCCGGGACCACGAAGACCTTGATCTCGTCCTCGCCGCCGTGCTCGTCCCGGACGGCGATGGCCACGCACTCCCGGACGCCGGCGGCCAGGTTCAGGCTGTGCTCCAGCTCCCACACCGAGATGTTCTCGCCGCGTCGGCGGAAGCTGTCCGTCCGGCGCCCGTCGAAGTAGAGGAAGCCGTCGGCGTCGAGATGGCCGGAGTCGCCGGTGTGGAACCACAGGTTGCGCCACGCCTCGACCGTCGCCTCGGGTCGGCGCCAGTACCCCAGGGCCGTGAGGTGCGGTCCGCGCGGACGGTAGAGGATCTCGCCCGGCTCGCCCACGGGAACCGGTCGGTCGTTCTCGTCGACCACCTGCACCTCGATCGCTTCGTGCGTACGTCCTGCCGCGCCGCGGCGTCGCTGGTCGGCGCTGTCCATCGCGATGCCGTCGCACTCGGTCTGGCCGAAGAGCGTGAGAACCGGGATGCCGAGCCGGTCCTCGAAGGTCTCGTAGGCGATCTGCGGAACCGGCGCCCCGACCAGCCGGGTGAGGCGGTGCGAGGCCGGCTCGGGCAACTCCGCCTGGGCCAGCATCGAGAGCATCGATCCCACCCCCGTCGCCCAGGTCGCTCCGAACCGGCTGACGTCGGTGAAGTACTCCGAGACGGAGAACCGCTCCCGGAAGGCCATCGAGCCGCCCGACCGCAAGCACGCCGCGAGCTGGACGTGACCGTCCACGTGGAAGAACGGCAGCGGGAAGTAGCCGATGTCATCGGCACTGAGGCCGATCCGGTCGATCCACACCTCGGCGAGGTTGGAGAAGTAGGCACGCGGGAGCATCACGCCCTTGGCCGGACCAGTCGTCCCCGACGTGTAGAGGATGGTCGCGAGTTCGCCGGGACCGAACCCGCGCTGCGCCTCGTCGAGTTCGTGCCGGGCCACGTGGTCGACCGGCTCCGCCGTCAGCGTGCTCATCGGCAGGACGTCCCCGACCGCCGCGTCGCGGACCTGCTCGATGAGTCCGTCCTGACAGGCGATCAGGCTGGGGTCCGAGTCGGTCAGGACATGGGCCAGCATCGGGCCGCGCAGCTCGACGTTGACCGACACCTCGACCGCTCCGAGCCACCAGATGCCGAACATCCACACGACCCGTTCGATCGAGTTGCCGCTGACCAGCGCCACGCGGTCCCCCGCCGAGACGCCGCGTCGCCCGAGCGCCACGGCCACGCGGCGCGCCCGGTCGGCCAGGTCCCCCACGGAGAGAGTCTCGCTGCGGGACCGCAGCAGCGTGCGGTCGGCGTCCTGGGCGACCGCACGCAACAAATCGTCAACCGGGCTGACGCGGTCGACCGCGCGCGGCCGACACCTGCCGACGTCATTCACGGGGTGGTCCCTTCATGGATCGGACGGAGGGGTTTCTTATTTGAGACGCTTGATATAAAACGGTTTTCGCTCATCCGATGTCAAGACCCTGGAGATCGCATTGACCTGGAGCACGCCATGAGCTGGACAACGACGGTGCACCCGTGGACGTACGACTTCGACTACCTGGGCCACCTGACCGCCGCCGTCTACCCCAAGGCCTTCGATCAGGCGCGGATGGAGTACCTTCGCGACCGTTGGCAGACCCGTACGCCCGCGTACGTCGTGGCCGCGCATCGTATGGAGTACCTCAGGGAGATCCTCGAGGAGGACGGCCCGCTGCAGGTCGTCGTGCGGCCGGTGCGCGTGGGCCGCTCGAGCTTCGACCTTGCGGAGCTGCTCCTCGACGCCGCGGGCACCGTCCGCAACCGCTCCGAGGCGACGCTCGTGACCTGGGACGTCGAGGCTCGCCGCTCCCGGCCGCTCACCGCGAGAGAGCGTGCTGCGCTCGACGCCGACATCGAGCACGCTTCCCCCGCCCGTCCCCAACGCCCGACTTCCGCCGACAAGCAGGAGAGTGAGACCCACGATGGCTGCTGAACACCGCACAGGAAAGCGAGTCCTCGTCACGGGCGGCGCGGGAGAGATGGGCGCCCATGCCTGCCGAGTACTGGCCGGCGCCGAGGAGATTGCCGAGGTCCTCATCGCCGACAGGAACGAACAGGCCGCCAAGGCACTGGCCGACGAGCTCGGCCCTCGGGCGAAGCCGCTCGCGCTGGACATCTACGACGCGGACGGGCTCGCCGACGCACTCGCCGATGCCGACTTCGTACTCAACACGGCAGGCCCGTTCTACCAGTTCGGTCCGCTGGTTCTGCGTGCCGCGATCGCGGCACGGACGCACTACCTCGACATCTGTGACGACTTCGAGCCGACCCTCGAGATGCTCGATCTCGACGCCGACGCGCGCGAGGCCGGCATCACGGCGGTGATCGGAGTCGGCGCGAGCCCCGGCATCAGCAACCTCCTCGGTGTCCTGGCCATGGACGAGTGCGAGGCGGTGGAGACGATCTACACCTCCTGGCGCGCCTCCGGCTTCCAGCGTGCGGAGGTCGACACCGACGTGCGGTCCTCCGCGGCGGTGGAGCACTGGATCCACAACTGCACCGCGACGATCAAGGCGTGGCGCGACGGCGGCCTCGCCGACGCCCAGCCGCTCGAGGAGCGCTCGATCAGCTACCCAGGACGGGGCGAGTCCCCGGTCTGGGTCTGCGGTCATCCCGAGCCGCTGACCCTCCCCCGGTACCGCGACGGCGTGCGGGAGTCCCTCAACCTCATGTCGTCCCGTCCGCGGCTGATGGAGGCGGTGATCCGCACGGCGGACCGGGTCCGCTCCGGTGAGCTCGATGTGGCCGAGGCGAGCCAGGCCCTGGTCCTCGAACCGAACACCATGGGATCGGCGGCGGGTCCTGCGCCGTCCCTGCCCGTGCTCTTCGCCGTCGCCGAGGGCACGAAGAACGGCAAGCGTGTACGGGTCGGCGCCAGGCCCCTCGTCGTACCCGACGACAGCATGGCCACCATGACCGGCATCCCCCTGGCCGTGGCGACGCTGATGGCGGCGCGAGGTGAGGTCGACCGGCCGGGCGTCCACGGCCCCGAGGTCATTGACGCCCGCACCTTCTTCGACGACCTGGCCCGGTATGCGCGCCACGGCTCCGACGACGAGCGCCCGGCCGAGGTCGTGGAGGTCGTGGTCGAGGAAATCACCGCCTAATCACCACGTCCGTAGGGCGAGTCCGTCCATCCACCGCGGCGTCGACGGAGAGGATCTCCAGTGTCCCGCGCCGGTACGTCCGGCCTCGGACCCGCATGAGCTCCTCTGCGGGAGCGCCGGCGCCACCGGGGCTTCGACGTCGCGGACACGCATCGCCTGAGAGCAGTCCCGGACGACCTGCCCATCGTGCAGGTCGTCCGGGACTCCCACCTGCGGGACGCGCCCGCAGAGATTGTCTCCTTCGCCTGATCCACGCTGCGGTGACGAGCCCGCCGCCCGGTCCCCCGCCGCGTCGATGCCGCACGCCGCAGCCACCCGCCCGTACTCGCCGGAGGTATACGTGCATCCCCAGTCCCCTCCGAGGTCGCACTACTCGGACGGCCCCTCCCTACGACACCATGAAAGTCTCCGCGGTGTCATCCGCAGCACGCAACGCTCCTTTTTCCTCGTCAATGCGGTTCCCTTCGGCATCAGCACCCTGGGCTCGTTCACGGACATACCCGGCGTGTCGCTTCACGGGCGATTCACCCTGGGCATCCTGTTCGCCATCCTCCAGGTCGTCCTGTTCATCGGCACTGCCTGGTGGTACGAAACGTGCGCCACGCGCCTGTGCGACCCTGTCGAGAATTCCCTGAGGCTCGGCATGGATCAGCCCGAGATGCCGGTCGCATCTCCCGCTTATGGACCCTGGCGGTGAAGCGATGACCTTGCCGACTTTCATCTCGGACACGTTCAGCGGTGAGGGCGTGATCACCCCGATCGGTTCCGATACCAGAGGCCCTGTGATCGTCGCCTTCCTGGCGTGCATCGGACTGTCGCTGCTGTGGCTCTTCACGCTCTCCGCCGGTCAGGAGGATCATCCGGAAAGGCTCTACATAGCCGACCGTTCGCTCTCCCCGGTCTTCAACGGAGTCGCCTTGGCGGGCGAGTGGCTCTCGATCGCCACGCTGCTGACGATCCCCGCGACCGTCACCCTGTACGGCTACGACGGGATCTCCTTCGGGATCCAGATCATGATGTCGATGGGGGTGATGCTGCTGCTGGCGCAGAGGATCCGGAACAGCGGTCGTTACACGCTGGGCGGTCTCTTCTCCCTGCGGGTGTCAGGGGCGGCGCCCCGCATCGCCGCGGCCGTGGTGACCCTGGTTATCGCGATCCCCGTGCTCCTGATCCAACTGCGCGCCGCCGGCCTCAGCGCGGCTCTGCTGATCGGCATGTCGACGCCCGGGGCCCAGGTGGTGTGCACCGTGCTGATGGGCGTCCTCATCGCCTGCTTCGCCTCGGTGGCCGATCTGCGCGGCGTCAGCGTCGTCCAGGTCGTCAAGGTGCCCCTGACCATCCTGGTGCTTGCGGCGACCACGCTGCTGGCCCTCGCCAGATTCGGATGGAACCCGGAACGCCTGCTCGCGTCTGCGGCGCGCGGGAGCAGTGATCCGGACAGTTACATGGACCCCGGCATGTGGGTCTACACGACGAGCGTCGCAGGGCTCGACAGGTTCGGCGACAACATCGTCGAGGTTCTCGGCATGGCCGTCCTGCCCCCGTTGGTCCTGCGTGTGGCCGCGTCCCGCTCCGGGCGCTCGGCGCGACGCTCCATGAGCATCGCGGCGGGGCTGGGAGGTGTGATCGTCTTCCTGCTGATCGCGGCGGGTTTCGCGACGGCGGCCATGCTGGAAGGCCTGGACGTCACGGCGATCGACGGCAACGGGCAGTCCGCCGTGATCCTCATGGCCGCGGACCTGTTTCCCTACGGCTCGGCAGTACGGGTCGTCCTCATCACCGTGATGGCGTGTGTCATTTTCCTCGCGGTGCTCTCGACCGTGACGAGTGCGACTTTCGCCGCTGCCGTCTCCACCGTGCACGACGGACTGGCACACGGCAGGCGCATCGACGCCGAGACCAAGGAAGCGCGGCTGCTTCGTCCGGTCATCATCGCCCTCTGTGTCCTGGCACTGACGATGTCCGCCGCCCTGCACGAGTTCCCCATCGACTTCCTGATCATCATCGTGGTGAACCTTTCCGCGTCGGCGGTCTTTCCCGGGCTGCTGTACTCCCTGTTCTGGCGCAAGTTCAATCGTCGAGGGCTGTTGTGGTCCGTCTACGGCGGGCTGCTGATCTGCCTCACCCTCACCATCGCCTCGCCCCCGATCTCCGGTAACTCGTTCGCACTGTTCCCGGACGCGGACTTCAACTGGTATCCGCTCCAGACCACCGGCCTAGTTTCCGTACCGGCGGCATTCCTGCTCGGGTGGCTGGGCAGCCGGAACGGACAAGGGAGCTCCGAACACCATTCGCCGCACGTCGAGCACCTGATCCTGACAGGGAGGGAGGCCGAACCGAAGGCCGAGGCCCCAAGGGAATAGCTGTTCACAGCATGTCGCCGGCGCCGAGAAGGCCGCTTGCTCACGCACGGGGTGGGTCTCCGACCGCAGTACGGGTCGGGGACCCACCCCGTGCTCTTGGACGGCCTGCCGGCCGATGCCCTCGAATTCCCGGCGACCGCAGCGAAGGGCCCTCCCCAGAGCCTGGTGAACAGTGCACCGCCGGCGGACCGCACCCGGTGGGGGTTGGCGTAGAGGGGTTGTGAAGCCGGTCGCGAAGGTGAACTGAAGCACAAGATCCGGGGAGAGCGAGGAATACATGGAACCTGAGAACTCGACGGTCGACGTGATCGTGGTGGGGGCCGGCCTGTCCGGGCTCGTCTCGGCACGCCGTCTCGTCCAGGCGGGCATCTCCTCCCTGCGCGTCCTCGAGGCCCGCGACAGGGTCGGTGGGCGTACGAAGCTCCACCGGCTCGAGAACGGCCGGTACGTGGAGGAAGGCGGCCAGCTGGTCGGTCCCGAGTACAAGCGGCTGATCGCGCTGGGAGAAGAGCTCGGCGTGTCGACCTGGCCCCACAACGAGCACGGAAAGGCGGTGTTGGAGCGCCGCGGTCGCGTGATCAAGTTCAGCGGATCGATGCCGTGGACCGCCGACCCGCTGGGTTCGGCGGACTTCGCGCGGTCCTTGCTCCGTCTGGACCGCCTGGGCAAGCGGTATCCGGGAGACGAGGCGCTGGGGACGCCGGAGGCGGCCGAACTGGACGCCCTCACCTTCGCGTCATGGGTGAACCGCAGCACCAAGTCGGCTACGGCGCGCACGCTGTGGGCCATCATCGCCACGCTGACCCTCGGCGGTACGGCCGGCGACATGTCCCTGCTCTTCGTCCTCCGCCATCTGCGCGCGATCGGCGGCGTGGAAACGCTCCTCGCGTCTCTCTCCGGCGGCGACGAACGCTCGTTCACCGGGGGGTCGGCCGAGCTGAGCCTGAGGATCGCCGCCGAACTGGGAGACCGCGTCGTCCTCGATTCCCCGACTGTTGCGATCCGGCAGTACGACGACCACGTCGAGGTCGACACACCCGGCCGGACCCATCACGCTCGACGCGTGGTGATCGCGATGAGCCCTTCCGACCGCGCGGCCATCAGCGTGGATCCCCAGCTCCCGCTGCCCCAACGGACCATGGGCGAGCGTATGTCGATGCTGCACGCCTACAAGGTCCATGTGGTCTATCCGGAGCCTTTCTGGCGTCGTCAGGGCCTCAGCGGCGCGACCATGAGCGACAGCGCCCCTTTGATGCTGACGTTCGACGACACTCCCCCCGGGGAGCAGCAGGGAGTCCTCGTCGGATTCGCGCGGGGCGACGGCGGGAGGAGTGCGGATCTGCCCGACCCTATGCCGACCGACCCGGTCCGGCGTCGTGAGGCGGTCCTCGCGGGCTTGGCGCGGGCGTTCGGAGAGGAGGCCCTCCATCCTGACGAGTACCACGAGATGAACTGGACGGAGGAGCGCTGGACGACGGGTTGCGTCCCGACCTGGCCGCCGGGGCTCCTCACCACTAGCGGGCCGGGCTACGCCGAGCCGGCCGGGCGTCTGCACTTCGCCGGTTCGGAAACCTCGCCCAGGTGGGCCGGCTCGCTGGAGGGTGCCGTCATCGCCGGGGAACGGGCGGCGGCCGAGGTCGCCGCCCTGGCCACCGCAGAGGCGGCCGACGTCCCGGCCTCCCGCTAGTCACCGGGCGGCGGTGAAATCGCCTTTCCGCACGAAGGGGCCACGGGTATGCCACTGCCCGTGGCCCCTTCGCACGCTTTCCCGTCCGCGCCGAGCCGAAGCACACACCGGAGACGGACGCCCGGAAGGGGCGGTGGGTGCCCAGGCACCCACCGCCCCTTCCGGGCCATCACCGCAGGTCAGCCCTCAGCTGCCGCGGGTTGCCGCGCACCTCGGCGGCGAAGAGAGCTCAGCGCGATCAGAGCGAGGACGACGACGACAGCGACCACGGCGATCCATGCCATGGAGTCCGCCGGGGCCGCAGGAGGGTTTATCCAGCCGTTCGCATAGGTCCAGGCCATGGCGGCCCCGCCGAGAACGGCGGAGATCCACAGGCCCGGCCGGAGCTCTCCGGTCCGGCGCGTCAGCACGATGGCACCCGCGGCAATCAGCACGTACGGCAGGGCCCAGATGTACACCAGCAAGGTGGTGAGGGCGTTGTAGGCGGATGCCACGTCTCCGATCAGGAACACGGCGGCCGAGATGAACGTGAAACAGGCGACGGCGAGCGACACGACGGCCACATGGGGGCTGTGGAACTTCGGGTGGATGCGCGTCAGGAATGCGGGAAGGAGTCCGTCCTCGGCCATGGCCAGCGCGAATCGGGTGCCGTAGTTGACGAAGGCGATGAGCGAGGAGAAACACGCGGCTGCCAGCACGAGGTCGGTGGCCGCGCCCACGGTCGTTCCCAGACCTGCCTGCACGGCCAGAGCCGCGGGTGGTGACGCCCCCGCGGACAGTTGGCCGCCGGCCTGCAGGAGACCGGGAACCTGCAGAATCGTCGCGACGGTGTAGACAGCGCCCAGCACGACGGGCACGGCCATGATCGCGACGGGAACATTGCGCCGGGGATCACGCGTCTCGGCTGCCAGTGCCGCGCTGCTCTCGAAGCCCACGAGGAAGGCGATGCCGATGGCCACGCCACGAAGCGTGGAGCCCATGCTGAACTGGGCGAAGTCGAACTGCGTGGCGAGCTGAAGACCGGTGTGCCGCGCGCTGGCAATGGTGATGACGAGGACCAGGGGGATGGAGAGCGCAGCCAAGCCGACCACGATACGCACCGAACTGTCCAGCCCGCGGTACGCGATGGCGGACGCGATCAGGAAGGCGAGCGCGAAGAGGACGACCTGGGTGGGGAACTCCAGGGGCGACAGGTCCGTCGGGTCGGCCTGACGACCGTGGACGAAGCTGCCCACGAAGAGGCCGACGAGCATGGCAAGCCCGCCGACCCCGCAGACGAAGCCGCTCACCATGGCCGCTCCGGTCAGGTAACGCGCCCACGGCCCGAAGACTTCGGAGACGTAGGAGTACAGCGAGCCGGTCGCGACGAATCGGCGTGCGAACACGATGATCGGGCGTCCGATCAGCACGACGCAGACGGCGGCGAGCAGCGTCGCGTGCCAGGCCGAGGCGTTCCCGGTCGCGGTGAGGACCAACGTCGGAACGAGGGCGATGCCGACCGCCGGAAAAAACGATGCCAGGGAGAGCGACACGAGCGTGCCGCGACCGAGGTGCCCGGCTTCGAGGTGCGGGGTTTCGACGTGCCCCGCGGCACCCTTGCTCCCGGTGCCGCTCATCGGAGGTCTCCTACGACGGAGGGCGTGCTGGTCAGGGGCCGGCTCGGGAGAGCGGCGCACGGCACCGCACCCCGGTTCCATCCAGTCATGTCGATCTTCCTGCCTGTGAGTGGTGGACTTCCGCCGGGGATTCGTGGCACCAACGGCGATGTGAGGCGCAACACTGCAAGCAGAACGCGCACGGGCCCAGCGTCAATATGGACCGTTGACGTCGTACGTCCGGTGCAGACTGCACATCCGGCGGATCGCCGTGGGCAGGGCTCGTCCCGGCTGTGGCCTCGCGCGGTCCCGCCGGCGCTTGACCCTGCAACTTGTCGGTCACTCAACATGACGATGGAGCATGCTCAGCGGCGCCGCACCGCACGGCTGTCCGCTCACAACGGGAACCTCCCCGTCGCCTCAGGACGGACACACGCCTTCGCAGGGAAGCCGGCAACGGCCCCTGAGCACCATGCAACCCCTGCTGCGCCAGGTGACGAAATCCCCCGCTCCCGCATGGTGGACCCCAGCGGCGGAAGACGACGTGCTTCCGGGCGCCCCGGATTCCATTCGGTCATGGTCCTGCCACTGCAGGCACGCGGAAACACCCTGGGCCTCGTCCAGTTCTTCCGTGGCCGCGCTGTGGCGCCGCTACCTGCCCACCGGCTCCCGCGCGGGCGTGGGCGGTGATTGGTGCGACCTGATCCCGCTGTCCGGAACCCGCGTGGCGCTCGTCGCGGGCGATGCCCTCGGCCACGGCCTGAACGCCTCCGCTACCATGAGCCGCCTGCGCACGGCCGTCCGCTCGCCGGTGACCGGCCCTCCACGACATCTTCCGGTGTGCCGACCCTGATCCGTGAGACACCGGCTTCCTGAAGCAGGGCGCCGATCGGCCGGAGCGGCCGCGCCGGAGGAGTGTTCGGCCCCGTGAAAGCCCACGGTGCACTCTGCACTGTCCGCCGCGTCACAGGGTTGCGCCGCGACGTGGATCCCAGTACCGATCGAGGCCAGCCTGAGAGCAAGGTCGCTCAGCCGTCATCCGACGGCAACCGGGCGCGGAACACTTCCGCGGCAGGCAGTTCAAGTGAAGCGGATTGTGCCCATGCCTGAAGCAACCACCGCGTGCCTGCAAAGAGTCGGCAGTAACACACCGATCGAGGAGATCCTCGGCATCATGCGCGAGGGGCGGGGTCATCGTCGAAGGCTTTCTCACCTCAGACCAGGTCCCGCGTCTCAACGCGGAGGTCGAGACCGCCCTTGCCGGGATCCGTCCCGGAGCAACGGTCGCCGACGAGGCGGTCAAGGAGTTCTTCGGTTCCCACACCAAGCGGCTGGCCAACCTGATCACCCACAGCAAGGTCTTCCGCCAGGAGATCATCGACCACGACCTCCTCCACGGCCTTGCCGATGCCATCTTCCTCGAGAAGTACGGCAGATACTGGATGGTCACCGGCCAGGTCATCGAGATCGGCCCCGGCAACAGGGCGCAGCCCCTGCACCGCGACCTGGAGAACTGGTACCCGTTCATCGGCATGGGTCCGAGCGGGCCGGAGACCGGCGTCAACTTCATCTTCGCCCTGACCGAGTTCACCGAGGAGAACGGGGCCACCCGGGTGATCCCGGGCAGCAACCACTGGCCGGACTACGAGGACCACGACACCCCGGCACAGACGATTCCGGCAATCATGAAAGCTGGCGGCGTCCTGCTGTTCAGCGGCAAGACAGCGCACGGCGGCGGTGCCAACGTGACCGACGACTTCCACCGCCGCGCGCTCAGCACCGGGCTGTCACCGAGCATCCTCACCGGCGAGGAGGCGTATCCCTTCCTCGTCTCCCTGGAGACGGCCCGAACCCGGTCACGCCGGGTACAGGGCCTCATCGGCTTCCGGTCGCAGTACCCGATCGGCAACCCCGGCCTCTGGATGAGCGATTACCGCGAGCTCGCCGACCGCCTGAAGCTCTGAGCCGTCACCTCATCGATAATCCGACCGTGTCAGACCAAGCCCTCCCCTTCGGGCACCCGCCCCGGCGATGACGCGTGCTGACCGTTTGCTGACCCCAAGGCACATGGTGACCCTGAACTGCAGCGCCGCCAGGCACCTAGACCGATCGCCGACTTCCCCGACGTGTCGGCAGGATGGCTGGGCCGGGCACACCCCGGTGCCGGACCACGTACGTGTTAGCGTCCGGACGTGACTCCCCCGGCCCTTGACCTGCCCGCATCCGCCGCAGTGTCCCGGCTCGACCTGTTCGGGGACGGGTTCATCCGCGAACCATTCCCCTGCCTGGACGCACTGCGGACCGATGCCCCCGTGCACCAGGACCCGGGCACCCCGCTGTGGCTGGTCAGCCGCTATGACGACATCCGGCGTGTCCTGCTGGACCCGGCGGCGTTCCGCCCCGACAACGCGCAGGCCGCCGTCACCCCGCTGCCCGTGGGCGTGCTGCGGGTACTGGCCCGGGCCGGCTTCAGGCTCCCGCCCTCGCTCGCCAACATCGGCGCCGACAGCCACCACGGTTTGCGGCGCGTGGTCACCCGGTTCTTCAACGCCCAGCGGGTCGCCGCGGCCGTCCCCGTCATCGAGCGCCCGCCGAACTCCTCGACGCCGCTCAGCGGCGCCTCGACGCGACAGGCTCCTGTGACCTGTTCGAGGCCTATGCCCAGATCCTTCCCTGCTGGGTGCTGATGGAGCTCCTCGGTATCGCCGGTGTCGACCCCGTCACCCTGGTCCGGTGGAGCGACGTCTCGCTGGAGCTCTTCTGAGGCAGGCCCACCCTCGAGCGGCAGCTGGAACTGGTCATTCTGGTCGGCGAGTTCCACCAGTGGCTGGCTCACCGCGACCGTGAGCGCCGCCCCGGCGCGGTCCGGAAGCTTCGTTGATGCGCTGACCCGCCACCGCCTGCATGACGGCAGGCGGTGGACGTCGGGACCGCGGTCGGCGCGTGCTTCTTCGTCTTCATCGCCGGCCAGTCCACTACCGGGCAGCTCATCTCCACCACGCTGCATCGGGCCCTGGCCGAGCCGGGCCTGTGGTCGCGCGCGGGCGCGGGCGCCGATCAGGGTCTGGCCGAGGCGTGGGTGGAGGAAGTACTGCGTCGCGAACCGCCGGTGACCACGTGGCGCCGGGTGGCCGCCGAGCCCGTGACGCTCGGCGGCGTGGACGTCCCCGCAGGGGCACAGCTGCTGCTGATGCTCATGGGTAGCGGCTCGGACCCGGAGGTGTTCGACGCCCCGGACCAGATGTGCCCGCACCGCGAGAACGCCCGCCACCACCTGTCCTTCGGCGTGGGCCGGCACCGCTGCCCGGGCTCCTCGTTGGCCCGGACGGAAGCCGCCCTCGCCCTCCGCGCGGCTGCCCGCCGCCTCCCGGACGCCCGCATCGCCCCGACGGCCGAGCAACCGCCGATCCTCGGCCTGCTCTCCTTCCGCGCTCCCCTACAGGTCCGCGTGACCGCCTAATAGGTGCGGCCGGTGACCTGGTCCGAGAAGATCCCGAGCTGGTCAACGAAGAGGACTTCACCGTTCTCCACTCTCGTCCCGGGCGCTGGCCAGGTCTCCTCGCGCAAGAGGCGGACCACTTCTGGGTCCTGCTCGACCTCCCGTTTGTCCGGACGCTGGAAGGTACTGATCCGAAACATTGACTGTCTCTGATTCGTTTCAGACGCCGAGTACGTCGCCGAAGGCGTAGAGGCCACCGGCGTCCGTGCCGATCGGGACCTCGGCCCAGATCGTCTTTCCTTCGCGCGTGTAGCGCGTCCCCCACTGATCGGCGAGCTGGGCGACCAGGAACAGGCCGCGGCCGCCCTCCTCATCCGGCCGTGCCCGCCGCAGGTGTGGTGAGGTCTCGCGGCCGTCCGACACCTCGCAGATCAGCGTGCGGTCCTTGTCCCGCAGGAGCCGCAGGTCCACCGGCGGGGCCCCGTACCGGATCGCGTTGGTGACGAGCTCGCTGACGATCAGCTCGACGACAAAGCCGACGGCGTCGAGGCCCCAGTGGGCCAGTTGGGCATTCGTGGCCGCACGGGCCTCCGCCACCTTCGCCGGGTCCGGGGCTATGCGCCAGCTGGCCATGTCGTCCTCGGCCAGGGCGTGGACGCGGACCAGGAGGAGCGCGGCGTCGTCGCGCGCGTCGGCCGGGAGCCCGGACGCGATGATCCGGCCCCGGATCCCGGCCGGGCGAAGACCGGAGGACTCGGTCAGGGTTCGTCACAGCTCGGCGACTCCGGCATCGGGGTCGTGCTGAGCGCCCGTCACCAGTCCGTCCGTGAACAGGGCCAGCAGACTGCTTTCGGCGATCTCGAACTCCGCGGATTCGAAGGGCATGCCCCCGATGCCCAGGGGCAGGCCGACGGGGATGTCCAGGGGCGTGGCGGGGCCGCCTGGGGCGACGAGGACCGGGGGTAGATGACCGGCGCTGGCCACGGCACACCGTCCGTGGACGGCGTCGTACACCAGGTACAGGCATCTCGCGCCCACCGCCGGGTCCATGCCGTTCGCCTCTTTCGGATCACTTCCGATACGCGCCTGACCGACCAGGTCGTCGACCCGGCTGAGGAGTTCGTCCGGTGCGAGGTCGAGAGCGGCCAGGGCTCGCACGGTCGTCCGCAGTCGTCCCATCGTCACCGCGGCATGCAGCCCATGGCCCACCACGTCGCCCACGACGAGCCCGACGCGGGCGCCGGACAGCGGGATCACGTCGTACCAGTCGCCGCCGACCCCCGTGGGCCCTTTGCTGGGGACGTAATGGTGGGCGGTCTCCACGGCAGTGCGCTCCGGCAGCTCCTGCGGGAGCAGATTGCGCTGGAACAGCAAGGCGGTGGCATGCTCTTGGGCGTAACGCCGTCCGTTGTCGATGCACACCGCCGGAGCAATGCTCAAGACCTGTGGATCAGCTCCGGGTGGGACGCGGAGGGCGTACCTTCCCGAATGATCCTGTGATGGTCACCGAGTAGACCTGCGTTGGCGCGCGGGTCGGGAAGGCACGCCCGTGCTCAGCGTAGTCACCGCGGACGGCACCACCGAGTCCGGCTCCCTGATCGACGAGATCGTCC
>NZ_JBEZNU010000044.1:0-38674 GCF_040653375.1 Streptomyces sp. NPDC047974 | reverse complement strand
GTCGCGTCGCTTCGGCGTGCAGTCGGAGGAGGGCATCCACGTCGTGCACGACCTCACCCAGGAGGAGCTGGCCCAGCTCGTCGGCGCCTCCCGCGAGACCGTGAACAAGGCGCTCGCCGACTTCGCCCAGCGCGGCTGGCTGCGCCTGGAGGCCCGCGCGGTGATCCTCCTCGACGTGGAGCGCCTCGCGAAGCGCTCCCGCTAGGGATCCGTACGCACGAGAAGGGGGCCGCCCGGTCGAACCGGGCGGCCCCCTTCCGTATCGGCGGGCGCGGGTCGGCTAGCGCTTGGCGCCGTCCACGATCACCGGGGTCGAGCCGGCGCCGTTGCCGCAGGGCACCGCGTAGACCGGGTTCTTCGCCGCGGCCTCCTTGAAGGCGTCGATGCACTGGTTGGCGAGGACCTTGTCCGTCAGCGAGTCGTTGAGGATCTTGTTGGCGCGGGCGATGCCCTCCGCCTCGATGCGGCGCCGGTCGGACTCCGCCTTGGCCGTACGGGCGGCCTCCAGGGCCCGCTCGGTGGCCTGCTGCTGCTGGATCTTGCGGTCGATCTGGCCCTGGAGGGCGTCCGAGGGCTTCACGTTCCGCAGGTTGACCGTGGTGACGACGATGCCGCGCGGCTCCAGGCGCTCCGTGATGAGCTTGGCGATCTCGGCGTTGATCTTCTCGCGGTCGGAGGCGTACCCCTGCTCGCTGCTGTAGCGGGCGAAGACGTTGCGGACGATCTCGCGGCTGTCGGGGTAGACCAGCCGCTGCTGGATGGCGTCCTCGCTGCCCGCGAGCTTGTAGAGCTCGACAGCCTTGGCCGGGACCACGGCCCACTTCACCGTGACCTCGGCGTACATGACGCCGCCCTGGGAGGAGCGGACCTCGACCACGTCCTTGTCGGAGAGGTTGAGGTCGACCGGGCGGGTGGAGAAGGTGGTGACGTCGGTGAACGGCGACTTCACGTGCATGCCGGACGTCATCGGCGAACCGACCTTGCCGAAGGCGACCGGGACGCCGACCTCGTACGCGCTGATCACGTACGTCATGCTCACGATCACGGAGAAGACTCCGGCGACCAGCGCGCCGACGGCACCCAGCTTCCAGCCGGTCGAGTCCTGCGACCGGCCGACGAACCAGAGCACCACCGCGGCGATGACCAGCAGGATGGCTATGACGAACACGGGCATTCCCCCCGAGAGCTACGACCTGATGTAAGCGGAGCGTAAGACACTCGGGGAGCGCGGAGGGTTCCCGGGGTGGGGAGGCGGATCGCTCCGGGGCGACGGGGGTCAGAGCGCGCCGCGCTCCCGCAGGTACTCCAACTGGGCCCGTACGGAGAGTTCCGCCGCCGGCCACAGCGAGCGGTCCACGTCCGCGTACACGTGCGCCACCACCTCCGGCGCCGTCCGGTGCCCGGCCGCGACCGCCGCCTCCACCTGCGCGAGCCGGCTCTTCCGGTGCGCCAGATAGAAGTCCACGGCCCCCTGGGCGTCCTCCAGGACCGGCCCGTGCCCCGGCAGGACCGTGTGCACGCCGTCGTCGACGGTCAGCGAACGCAGCCGCCGCAGCGAGTCCAGGTACTCGCCGAGCCGCCCGTCCGGGTGCGCCACCATCGTGGTGCCGCGCCCCAGGATCGTGTCGCCGGTCAGCACCGCCCGGTCGGCGGGCAGGTGGAAGGAGAGCGAGTCGGAGGTGTGGCCGGGCGTCGGCACCACCCGCAGTTCCAGGCCGCCGACGGTCACCACGTCGCCCTCCCCCAGGCCCTCGTCGCCGAGGCGGAGCGCCGGGTCGAGCGCGCGGACGGACGTGCCGGTCAGCTCGGCGAAGCGGCCCGCGCCCTCGGCGTGGTCCGGGTGACCGTGGGTCAGCAGCGTCAGCGCGACCCGCTTGCCCCGCTTCTCCGCCGTGTCGAGCACGTGCCGGAGGTGGCCCTCGTCGAGCGGCCCCGGGTCGACGACGACGGCCAGATCCGAGTCCGGCTCGGAGAGCAGCCAGGTGTTGGTGCCGTCCAGCGTCATCGCGGACGGGTTCGGCGCGAGCACGTTCACGGCCCGCTCGGTCGCGGCCCCCGAGGCGACGACCCCGCGCGGCTGCCCCGGCAGGGACGCGGCGTCGGTCACGGGGTGCCTCCCTCGACCCGCTTGGTGAACTCGTCGTGCCCCGGCCAGGTGAGCACCACCTGATCGCCCTCCACGCGCGCGTGCGCCAGGACCGGGGTCAGGTCCTGCTTCCCGGCCGCCGCCAGGGCCTCCGCGGCCGTGGCGCAGGGCTGGAGGGAGCGCAGGGTCGCGATCGTCGGCGGCATCATCGTCAGCTCGCCCCGGTCGTAGCCGTCGGCCGCGTCCACCGGGCGGGTCCACACCGTGCGGTCGGCCTCGCCGGAGACGTCCCGGGTCCGCTGCCCGGCCGGCAGGGCGGCCACGAAGAACCAGGTGTCGTACCGGCGCTGCTCGAACTCGGGAGTGATCCAGCGGGCCCAGGCACCGAGCAGGTCGGAGCGGAGCGCGAGGCCGCGACGGTCGAGGAAGTCCGCGAAGGACAGCTCGCGGGCGACCAGCGCCCGCCGGTCGCGCTCCCAGTCCTCGCCGGTGGTGTCGCCGACGACGGTGTCCGCGGTCTCCCCGGCGAGCAGCACGCCCGCCTCCTCGAAGGTCTCGCGGACGGCGGCGCAGACCACCGCCTGCGCCTGCGCGGGCTCGTCGAGCCCGAGCCGCCGCGCCCACTCCTCCAGCGGGGGCCCGGCCCAGCGCACCGGCTGTTCGTCGCGCGGGTCCACCCCGCCGCCCGGGTAGGCGTACGCGCCGCCGGCGAAGGCCATGGAGGCGCGGCGGCGCAGCATGTGGACCTCGGGCCCGCCCGCCGCGTCGCGCAGCAGGAGCACGGTGGCGGCGCGCCGGGGCGTCACCGGCACCAGCTCGCCGGCGGCGAGGGCGCGGATGCGGTCGGGCCATTCCGGCGGGTACCACTGACCATTCGACATGGGCGGATGCTATGCGCAACGAACGGAATGCACGAGGGCACGCCGGAACGCGGAAGCCGGCCGCCCCGGGGAGGGGCGACCGGCTCCCGGCATGCCGTACGGGCGGATCAGGCCTCGGTCAGCTCGACCTGGACCTCGACCTCGACGGGGGCGTCGAGGGGGAGGACGGTGACGCCGACGGCGCTGCGGGCGTGCACGCCCTTGTCGCCGAGGATCTCGCCGAGCAGCTCGCTGGCGCCGTTGATGACGCCGGGCTGGCCGGTGAAGTCGGGGGCGGAGGCGACGAAGCCGACCACCTTCACGACCCGCTTGATCCGGTCGAGGTCGCCGGCGACCGACTTCACGGCCGCGAGGGCGTTCAGCGCGCAGGTGGCGGCGAGCGCCTTGGCCTCCTCGGCGGTCACCTCGGCACCGACCTTGCCGGTCACCGGAAGCTTGCCCTCCACCATCGGGAGCTGGCCCGAGGTGTAGACGTACACGCCCGACTGCACGGCCGGCTGGTACGCGGCGATCGGCGGGACGACCTCGGGCAGCTTCAGGCCCAGCTCGGCGATCCGCGCCTCGACGGCCCCGCTCACGACAGCGGCCGCTTCATGTAGGCCACCAGCTGCTCCGGGTTGTTGGGCCCGGGCACGACCTGGACGAGCTCCCAGCCGTCCTGGCCCCAGTTGTCGAGAATCTGCTTGGTCGCGTGCACCAGAAGCGGCACCGTGACGTACTCCCACTTGGTCATGGGCCCGACTGTAGCCGCTGCGCCGGGGTGCTCCGCCGAGGCTCCCCCTAGGGTCCGGCTCGGGGGCTTCTCCGGGGCGGTCCGCTGATTGCGCGGGCCCGCCAGTGGTTAGGCTCGACAGCGTGAGCAGGCTCCAGGTCGTCAGCGGCAAGGGCGGTACCGGTAAGACGACGGTCGCCGCCGCCCTCGCCCTCGCCCTCGCGACGGAGGGGAAGCGCACGCTCCTCGTCGAGGTCGAAGGCAGACAGGGCATCGCACAGCTCTTCGAGACGGAGGCGCTTCCCTACGAGGAGCGCAAGATCGCCGTGGCTCCGGGCGGCGGCGAGGTGTTCGCGCTGGCCATCGACGCCGAGCGCGCCCTCCTCGACTACCTCCAGATGTTCTACAAACTGGGCGGCGCGGGCCGCGCCCTGAGGAAGCTCGGGGCGATCGACTTCGCGACGACGATAGCGCCGGGGGTGCGGGACGTCCTGCTCACCGGAAAGGCGTGCGAGGCGGTCCGGCGGCGGGAGCGCGACGGCCGGCCGGTGTACGACCACGTGGTGATGGACGCGCCGCCGACCGGCCGCATCACCCGCTTCCTCAACGTGAACGACGAGGTGGCGGGGCTGGCCCGGATCGGCCCGATACACAATCAGGCGCAGGCGGTGATGAAGGTCCTCAAGTCCCCCGAGACGGCGGTGCACTTGGTGACCCTCCTGGAGGAGATGCCGGTCCAGGAGACGGCGGACGGCGTCGCCGAGCTGCGCGCGGCGGGGCTGCCGGTGGGCACGGTGGTGGTGAACATGGTCCGCCCGCACGTCCTGGACGCCGCGGCGGTACGGGCCGCCTCCGGCGACCACCGCGAGGCGATCGCGCGGGCCCTGGCCTCGGCGGGGGTCTCGGGCGGCGCCGCCCTGGTGGAGCCGCTGCTCGACGAGGCCGCCGGGCACGCGCGCCGGGTGGAGCTGGAGCGGGAGCAGCGAGCGGTCCTGGACGGCCTGGGCCTGCCCGCGTACGAGCTGCCGTATCTGGGCGACGGGGCGGACATCGCGGGCCTCTACCGCCTGGCGAAGGAACTGCGGAAGCAAGGGGTGGGTGCGGCGTGACGGAGAAGACCCCCGGCCCGGCGAAGGCCGGCGGCCTGGACGCGGCGCCCTTCCTGGACATCGACCCGATCCTCGACGACCGGGGCACCCGGATCATCGTCTGCTGCGGCGCGGGCGGCGTCGGCAAGACGACGACGGCGGCGGCGCTCGGCGTGCGGGCGGCGGAGCGGGGCCGCCGGGTGGTGGTCCTCACCATCGACCCGGCGCGCCGGCTGGCCCAGTCGATGGGCATCGACGCGCTGGACAACACCCCGCGGAAGGTCGACGGCATCAAGGGGTCGGACTGCGGCGAGCTGCACGCGATGATGCTGGACATGAAGCGGACCTTCGACGAGATCGTCGAGGCGCACGCGGAGCCCGCGCGGGCGCGGGCGATCCTGGAGAACCCCTTCTACCAGTCCCTGTCGGCCGGTTTCGCCGGTACGCAGGAGTACATGGCGATGGAGAAGCTGGGCCAGCTGCGGGCGCGGGACGAGTGGGACCTGATCGTCGTCGACACCCCGCCGTCGCGTTCGGCCCTGGACTTCCTGGACGCGCCGAAGCGGCTCGGGTCCTTCCTGGACGGGAAGTTCATCAAGCTGCTGATGGCGCCGGCGAAGGTGGGCGGCCGGGCGGGGATGAAGTTCCTCAACGTCGGCATGTCGATGATGTCGGGGACGCTGGGGAAGCTCCTCGGCGGTCAGTTCCTGGGGGACGTGCAGACCTTCGTCGCCGCGATGGACACGATGTTCGGCGGCTTCCGGACGCGGGCCGACGCCACGTACCGGCTGCTGCAGGCGCCGGGGACGGCCTTCCTGGTGGTCGCGGCGCCGGAGCGCGACGCGCTGCGGGAGGCGGCGTACTTCGTGGAGCGGCTGGCCGCGGAGGGCATGCCGCTGGCGGGGCTCGTCCTCAACCGGGTCCACGGCACGGGGGCCGGACGGCTCTCGGCGGAGCGGGCGCGGGCGGCCGCGGAAAATCTTGACGAGGGCCGCATTGTGGATCAGGGGCCCGGGAAGACTGGAGGGCGTGGCGTCCCGGCCACGTCGTCCGAGCCGTCGTCCTCCGCCACCGCCGCCGATTCGCCCGCACGTCCCCCTGCCGCATCCGAGGCTGCCCCCACAGCCGACGCGACCGAAGACCACAGCGGCACCGCCGGCCCGGAGACCCGTCCGGACGCCGGCACCGTTCCCGAGACCGACCCCGACATCGCGCGGCTCACCGCGGGTCTGCTGCGGCTGCACGCCGAGCGGATGCGGGTGCTCGCGCGCGAGCAGCGCACGCGGGACCGCTTCACGGCCCTCCATCCGGAGGTGCCGGTGACCGAGGTGGCCGCCCTGCCCGGCGATGTGCACGACCTCGCCGGGCTGCGGGCCATCGGTGAGCACCTCTCGTCCCCGCGCGACCGGTCCTGACGGGACCTCACGCGAGTGGATCGGGGCGCGGCTATCCGACCGCGGCGTACTCCTCGTACGTCGCGTCGTCCTCCATGGCCACGGGCAGCAGGCCCGCGCCGCGCTCGTACTCGGTGCGGGCGGTCTCCAGGAGCCGCCGCCACGAGGTGACCGTGGGGCGCCGGCGCAGCAGGGCGCGGCGCTCGCGCTCCGTCATGCCGCCCCACACGCCGAATTCCACGCGGTTGTCCAGGGCGTCGGCGAGGCACTCGGTGCGTACCGGGCAGCCGGTGCACACCGCCTTTGCCCTGTTCTGTGCCGCTCCCTGCACGAAAAGTTCATCCGGATCGGTAGTGCGGCAGGCCGCCTGCGCACTCCAGTCAGCTACCCAGCCCATACCGGCGCCGTCCTCTCCCGAATCGAGGCTCCCCCACGGCGGCAGCGGCATATTCACCGCTGCCAGTTGGGACGTTACGGAAGGCGGGGACAGCGCAACACCCCCTTCGGGCCCAATCTTGAATGGCCCGAACGGACTATGCGTGCGCGTCAGATCACCCAGGGGAGTGATCGAAGGACATGCGTGTGTTAAAGGGCACCCCCTGACACACGCACTGGAATCGGACACGCCGTTCCGCGTATTCGGGACGCGGAACTCATGCCGGAATCAGGCGGATGTCACGCACGGGGGTTGATGCCGGACCGCACTCCTGTGACAGTTGGGAGCAGCTTAGGCCAAGGCCTGTCCGCGTGTCCGGCGATTGAGAACGTAGGCGCTCCACCTCGCCGTGCCCCGAGCCTCAGCCGACGGGCCCTTGGTCCGCGGTCCGTCCGTGGAGGCGCCGGTGCCACTCGTTGGCCTCCGGACCCGGGTCGGCGGTCAGGACGGGACATGACGCCGTCTCGATGAGGTGGAGGAGCGACCAGGCGACGCCGTAGCAGTCGTCCGGGCCGAAGCAGGCGACGAGCGCGCGGGCCTCCTCCCCGGTGACCGGGCGGGCGATCGCCTCCAGCTGGCGGACACGCCTGCCGATCTCCTCCTCGCTCGCGTCCCAGTCGGGCAGCGGGCCGTCGGCGACGAACGTCCGGACTTCGGGTCTCATGGTGAGGATGATCGGCCGCCCCCGTCCCCACGGGCAAGGCGCGGCGCGGCCGGCGCGGCCCGGACACGCCGCCCGGATGTCACGGTCCGGTACGCGAACGCTCCGAGGGGGACCCGCTCCTGCGGAACGCCCAGGAACACGGATTAGGCTGCCCCCCATGGCAAAGAAGCGCTCGGGCGGTGGTCTGACCGGGACCCAGCAGGCCGCCAAGTTCCTCGGTGTCAGTGTGCTCTCCGGAGCGGTGCTGGCGGGCATCGCCCTGCCCGCGGCCGGGGCACTGGGTCTGGCGGCGAAGGGGACGGTCGAGGGGTTCGACGAGATCCCCTCGAATCTGAAGACCCCACCGCTCAGTCAGCGCACCACCATCCTGGACTCCGAGGGCGGGCTGATCGCCACGGTCTACTCCCGGGACCGCAAGGTGGTGCCGCTGGAGAAGATCTCCCCGTACATGCAGAAGGCGATCGTCGCGATCGAGGACGCGCGCTTCTACGAGCACGGGGCCATCGACCTCAAGGGCGTGCTGCGCGCGATCAACAAGAACGCGCAGTCGGGCGGGGTCTCCGAGGGCGCCTCCACACTGACCCAGCAGTACGTGAAGAACGTCTTCGTCGAGGAGGCAGGTGACGACCCGGAGAAGGTCGCTCAGGCCACCCAGCAGACGATCGGCCGCAAGGTCCGCGAGCTGAAGTACGCGATCCAGGTCGAGGAGGAGCTGGGCAAGAAGAAGATCCTGGAGAACTACCTCAACATCACGTTCTTCGGGCAGCAGGCGTACGGCATCGAGGCCGCCTCGCAGCGCTACTTCTCCAAGCCCGCCGCCAAGCTGGACCTGGGCGAGGCCGCGATGATGGCCGGCCTCGTGCAGTCGCCGAGCCGCTTTGACCCGATCAACGACCTCCAGGAAGCCACCAAGCGGCGCAACATCGTCCTCCAGCGGATGACGGACGTCGGCGACATCACCCAGGCCGAGTTCGAGAAGGCCAAGGCCAAGCCGATCAAGCTGAAGGTGAAGACGCCGAGGAACGGCTGCATCACCGCCGTCGACGGCGCCGGGTTCTTCTGCGACTACGTCCGCAAGACGATCCTGACCGACCCGGTCTTCGGCAAGACCGTCGAGGACCGCCAGAAGCTGTGGAACCTCGGCGGCCTGACCATCCGGACCACGCTGGACCCGAAGGCGCAGGCGGCGGCGAACGAGGCCGCCGTGGCCAAGGTCAACAAGGACGACCCGGTCGCGACCGCCGTCGTCCAGGTCAAGCCCGGCACCGGCCGGATCGTGTCGATGAGCCAGTCCCGCCCGTACGGCCTGGACCAGAAGCAGCACCAGACGACGCTCAACCTCGCCGTCGGCAGCAAGATGGGCGGCACCACGTACGGCTTCCCGGTCGGCTCGACGTTCAAGCCGATCACGGCCGCCGCCGCGCTGGAGAAGGGCCTGAGCCCGGCGCAGAGCTTCGACACGCCGTGGAAGATCTCCATGAAGGAGAGCGACTACACGCGCTGCGACGGCAAGCCCGCGGGATACGCGGACTGGTCCGTCCAGAACGAGCTCAAGACGGAGAAGGGGGCGTACGACATGACGAGCGCCCTCGGCAAGTCCATCAACACGTACTTCGCCAAGCTGGAGCAGATGGCCGGCCTCTGCGAGACGCTGTCGATGGCGAAGAAGGTCGGCTACGAGCGCGAGCTGGGCAAGCCGATCAAGCAGAGCCCCTCCGCCACCCTCGGCTCGCTGGAGAGCACCCCGCTCGACATGGCGAACGTCTACGCGACCTTCGCCAACCGCGGCATCTACTGCGTCCCCGTGGTCATCGACTCCATCAAGGCCGCCAACGGCGACAAGCTGAACGTGCCGCAGACCAGGTGCACGCGCGCGATGTCCGACCGCACCGCCGACATGATCAACCAGATGCTCAAGGGCGTGGTCGAGGACGGCACGGGTACGAAGGCCGGCCTGAGCGACCGGGACAACGCGGGCAAGACCGGTACCACCGAGGGCCGCAAGGACGCCTGGTTCGTCGGCTACACCCCGGACCTGTCCACCGCCGTCTGGGTCGGCGACGACGTCGGCAAGCGCGAGGAGATGTTCGACCTCACCATCGGCGGCGTCTACTACGACAAGGTCTGCGGTGGCTGCCTCCCCGGCCCGATCTGGCGGATCG
Organism: Streptomyces sp. NPDC047974; assembly: GCF_040653375.1. Classification (NCBI taxonomy): domain Bacteria; kingdom Bacillati; phylum Actinomycetota; class Actinomycetes; order Kitasatosporales; family Streptomycetaceae; genus Streptomyces; species Streptomyces sp. NPDC047974. The sequence continues at coordinate 29,251 of NZ_JBEZNU010000044.1, read as the reverse complement.
CCATGACCGGGGCGCTCGGCTCCGAGACCCCGTCCTTCGTCGGCATCACGGTCCCCCGGGCCGAGAAGCCGAAGGACCCGAAGAAGGACGAGAAGAACGACAAGCCGCGCCGGGGCGACGACAAGCCGGCCGACCAGCCGACCAGCCCCTTCCCGGGCATCACGATCCCCGACCTGACCGGCGGGGACACCACCCGGCCGGGCAACGGCCGCGGCGGAAACCGCTGACGCCACACGCACACGAGAAGGGCCCCGCCGGCGAGACCGGTGGGGCCCTTCTCGTACGTCCCGGGTCCCGTACCCCCCGGGCCGGGACTCAGCCCGCGAGCAGCTTCTTCACCGCGGCGGCGACCCGGCCGCCGTCGGCCAGCCCGGCCACCTTCGGGTTCACGATCTTCATGACGGCGCCCATGGCGCGCGGGCCCTCGACACCGGCGGCCTTCGCCTCCTCGACGGCCTCCGCGACGATGCCGTCCAGCTCCTCGTCGGAGAGCTGCTTCGGCAGGTACGCGTCGAGGAGGACGCCCTCCGCCCGCTCACGCTCGGCCGACTCCGCGCGACCGCCCTGCTCGAAGGCGTCCGCGGCCTCGCGCCGCTTCTTCGCCTCCTTGGCGATCACCTTCTGCACCTCGTCCTCGGAGAGCTCGCGCTTGGTCTTGCCCGCGACCTCCTCCTTGGTGATCGCGGCGATGGTGAGCCGCAGGGTCGAGGAGCGCAGTTCGTCGCGGTCCTTGATCGCGGCGTTGAGGTCGTCCTTCAGTCGTGCCTTGAGCGTGGTCATGGCCTCAAGTGTGGCAGGTGCCCGGGGCGCACCGCCCGTGCATTTACGCCCCGCGGGTCTGGAACGATGGGGGGATGCGCGCACGGTACGGGATCCCCCTGAAGATCACGGCAGGCGTCGCGGCCACGGCCGCGGCCGGACTCGTCTACGCGGCGGGCTTCGAGGCCCGCTCGTTCCGGCTCCGGCGGGTCACCGTCCCCGTCCTGCCGCCCGGCATGGACGACCTGCGGGTCCTCCAGGTCTCCGACGTGCACATGGTGTGCGGGCAGGACAAGAAGCGCGGCTGGCTGCAGAAGCTCGCCGGGCTCCGCCCCGACTTCGTGGTGAACACCGGCGACAACCTCTCCGACACCGAGGCCGTGCCGGAGCTGCTCGACGCGCTCGGCCCGCTCATGGAGTTCCCCGGCGTCTACGTCTTCGGCTCCAACGACTACTACGGCCCCCGCTTCCGCAACCCCGGCCGCTACCTCCTGGAGAAGGTCCAGGGCCGGCACGGGCTCAACGGCAACAAGCCGGTCGTCGGCGCCGTCCACAACCCGTGGGAGGACATCAAGGACGCCTTCGACGCGGCCGGCTGGGTGGACCTCACCAACACCCGCGGCCGGCTCAAGCTCCCCCAGGCCGACCTCGCCTTCACCGGCCTCGACGACCCGCACATCAAGCGGGACCGGTACGAGAAGGTCGCCGGCGGCCCCGAGGAGTCCGCGGACTTCTCCCTCGGCATCGTCCACGCCCCGTACCTGCGCGCCCTCGACGCCTTCACCGCCGACGGCTACGAACTGGTCCTCGCCGGCCACACCCACGGCGGGCAGCTGTGCGTCCCCTTCTACGGGGCGCTCGTCACCAACTGCGACCTCGACACCGACCGCGTGAAGGGCCTCTCCACCCACACCGCCGGCGGCCACACCTCCTATCTGCACGTCTCCGCGGGCTGCGGCACCAACCGCTTCACCCCGGTCCGCTTCGCCTGCCCGCCCGAAGCCACGCTGCTCACCCTGACGGCGCGCGCCTGAACCCGGCTACGGGGGCGCCCCCGCCCCCGTAGCGTGGCGGCCATGCCGAACCGATTCGCCGCCGTCCTCCGCGCCCTCATCGCCCTCGCCGCGGCCACCGGCGTCACGATCGACTGCGTCCAGGGCGACCCGCTCGTCGCCTTCGGCTTCTTCACCGTCTGGACCAACACCGCCGTCGCCGTCGCCCTCGGGCTCGGCGCCGCACGCGCCTGGACCGGCCGGCCCCCGCTGCCCGCCGTGTGGAGCGGCGGGGTGCTCCTCTGCATCTCCGTCGTCGGGCTCGTCTTCCACCTGGTCCTCGACAACCCGGCGAGCTCCTTCGACCAGGCCGCCGCCATCGACGCGCTCACCGGCGCCCGCGCCGTCTCCAACCAGCTCCTGCACACCGTCACCCCGATCGGCGTCGCCCTGGACTGGCTGCTGCTCACCCGACCCGGCGCCTTCCGCCCCCGCCACGCCGCCCTCTGGCTCGCCGCCCCCGGCACCTACCTGGTCTTCGCCCTGGTCCGCGGCGCCCTGCTCCCCGCCGGCCACCCGACCCGCTACACGTACCCCTTCCTCGACGTCACCGCCCACGGCTACGCCGGCGTCCTCCTCAACGCCCTCGTCCTCGGCCTCGCCTTCTACGCCCTCGGTCTCCTCCTCGTCGCGGCGGACCGCTTCCGACCTGCGGTCGCGGGGCGCCGAAACCGGATTTCGTCTCTGGGCGCGGGTGGGCTAAAGTAATCGATGTCGCCGCGACGAGAAGATCAGAGCAGCGACATCGGGGTGTAGCGCAGCTTGGCAGCGCGCTTCGTTCGGGACGAAGAGGTCGTGGGTTCAAATCCCGCCACCCCGACAGCCAGAGGTTCAGGGCCTGATCCGCGAAAGCGGGTCGGGCCCTGAGTCGTTTCCGGGACCGGATCAGGGGGCGGGCCGACCATGACGGGACCGTACGAGGAGTACCTCGACGGATACGCCGGAATCCTCGCCGGCGTCTGCGCCACCGGGCGGCGGCCGAGCCGGGAGGAGCTGGAAGGGCTGCGGGCCAGGGGGGAGCGGGCCGCCGAGGCGGGGATCGGGCTGCGGGAGCTCGTACGGGCCCATCTCGCCGCCGCGCGGGCCGCGCGGGGCGGACTGCCCCGCGGCACCGACCCCGACCTGCTGCTCGCCGCCGTCGAGCAGGCCGTCGACGCCTTCGCCGAGGGCCACGAGCGGGCGCAGAAGCTGGCGGTGCGCCAGGAGGAGGCCGCCCGCAGGGAGTTCGTCGACGACCTGCTGTACGGGCGCAGCGACCTCGGGCGGCTCGCCGAGCGGGCCGAGCGGTTCGGACTGCTGCTCTCCCACGCGCACGCGGTCGCCGTCGCACGGGCGCCCGAGCCGTTCGGGGACGGGGCGCCGGTCTCGCGGAGCGTGGAGTCCTCGCTCCTCGCCCGCTTCGGCACGCGACGGATCCTGCTCACCACCAAGGACGGGCGGCTGATCTGCGTCGCCCCGGCCGACGAGCCCGAGGTCCTCGCCCACTTCGCCAAGCAGACGTACGCGACCGCCGACGGCAGCCTCGTCGCGATCGGGCGCGCACACCCCGGCGCCGGCGGGGTCGTCCACTCGTACGAGGAGGCGCTCGGCGCCCTCGACCTCGCCGACCGCATCGGGCTCGACGGCCCCGTGCTGTACGCCGCGGACCTGCTCGTCTACCCGGTCCTCGGCCGGGACCGGCAGGCCATGGCCGACCTCGTCCGGACCGTCCTCGGGCCGCTCGCCGGCGCCCGGGGCGGCGCCCGGCCGCTGCTCGACACCCTGCACGCCTACTTCGACGCGGGCTGCGTCACCACCGAGACCGCCCGCCGGCTCGCCCTGAGCGTGCGGGCCGTCACGTACCGGCTCGACCGCGTCCACCGGCTCACCGGCACCGACCCCGGTGACCCCACCCAGCGGTACACGCTCCAGACCGCCGCGATCGGGGCGCGGCTGCTCGGCTGGCCGGACGAGGAGCTGTGAGCCGGTCGGCCGACCGGCCGACCGGCCGCCCCACGGGCCGTCCGATTCCGGGCGGCATCAAGGACGCGTAAAGATTGCCGGGCTCCGGCAATGCGGGGTCCGGGCGCGCGGTGAAACGATCCTCTGGACGGCGGACAGGGCACGGCAGCCGGAGGAGCGGGGACATGGTCTGGTTTCTTGGTCTCGGCATCGGCGGACTGCTGCTGCTCGTCCTGAGCCTGGTCTTCGACGGGGTCCTGGAAGGACTCTTCGACGGGCTCGGGGGGCTCGACGGGCTGCTGTCGCTGCCGGTGGTCGCCGGGTTCGTCTCGGCGCTCGGCTTCACGGGGGCGCTCGTGCTCGGCACGAGCGGCGCGGGGGCGGGGGTCGCGAGCGGCGCGGGCGTCGTGGCGGGGGTCGGCGTGGGGTGGGTGACCTGGCGGTTCTGCCGGGCCCTCCTCCACGACACGAACGCGCCCGCGCCGCGCGGCGCGGACCTCGCCGGCAGCTCCGGCTCGGTCGTCACCGCCGTCCCGGCGGACGGCTACGGCGAGGTGCTGCTCCACCTGGGCGGCCAGCCCGTGAAGTACGCGGCCCGCGCGGACCGGCCCGTCCCGCGCGGCACCGAGGTGTGGGTCGAGTCGGTCCTCTCGGCGACCTCGGTCCTCGTACGGCCCGTCGACCGCTGACCGCCGGCCGCTGACCGCCGGTCGACGATCGCCGACCGCCGATCGCCGGATCTCATCTTCCCGTACCGAACGAAGGGGGGTTCTCCATGAGCCCTGTCCTCATCGCCGTGGTGGGCATCGTCGTCCTCCTCGTCCTGCTCGGCCTCGCCGTCGTCACCCGCTACAAGGTCGCGGGGCCCAGCGAGGCGTTCATCATCACCGGCCGCCGCGGCCAGAAGGCCACCGATCCGACGACCGGCCGCGTCTACACCGACAACAGCGGCCAGAAGGTCGTCGTCGGCGGCGGCGTCTTCGTCGTGCCGTTCGTGCAGCAGAAGTTCACCCTCGACCTCTCCAGCCGGCACATCCCCATCGCCGTCCGCGGCGCCGTCACCCTGCGGGGCGTCAAGGCCAACCTGGAGGGCGTCGCCATCGTCAAGGTCGGCGGCACCGAGGACTCCATCCGCGCCGCCGCCCAGCGCTTCCTCATGCAGCAGGACGGCATCGTCGGCTTCACCCAGGAGGTGCTCTCCGGAGCACTGCGGTCCATCGTCGGCCGGATGTCGGTCGAGGACATCATCCGCGACCGGGCCGCCTTCGCCGGGCAGGTCGCCGAGGAGGCCGAGGCGAGCCTCTCCGGGCAGGGCCTCGTCCTCGACGCCTTCCAGATCCAGGACATCACCACCGAGGGCTCCTACCTGGAGGACCTCGGCCGGCCCGAGGCCGCCCGCGCCAAGCAGGAGGCCGACATCGCCGAGGCCGAGGCCCGGCGCGCCGCCGAGCAGGCCCGGCTGAAGGCCGAGGAGGAGATCGCGGTCGCCCAGCGGACCCTGTACCTGAAGCAGGCCGAGATCAAGGCGCAGACCGACGAGGCCGCCGCCCAGGCCAACGCCGCGGGGCCGCTCGCCGAGGCCGCCCGCCAGCAGGACATCCTCGCCGAGCAGGAGAAGGTCGCCGCCCGGCAGGCCGCGCTCACCGACCGCCAGCTCGACACCCAGGTCCGCAAGCCCGCCGACGCCAAGCGGTACGAGGCCGAGCAGCAGGCGGAGGCCCAGCGCACCGCCCGGGTCAAGCAGGCCGAGGCCGAGCGGATGGCCGCCATCGCGGCGGCCGAGGCCGAGGCCGAGCGCGCCCGGCTCACCGGTGAGGGCGAGAAGCAGCGCCGCCAGGCCCTGGCGGAGGCCGAGGCCATCGAGGGCGCCAAGCGCGGTGAGGCCGAGCGCGCCCGGCGCGCCGCCATCGCGGAGGCGGTCCGCCTGGAGGGCGACGCGGAGGCCGGTGCCATCGCGGCGAAGGGTGCCGCCGAGGCGGAGGCCATGCACAAGCGGGCCGACGCGTTCGAGCGGTACGGCGACGCGGCCGTGCTCCAGATGCTGGTGGAGGTCCTGCCCCAGGTCGTCGCCAAGGCGGCGGAGCCGCTGGCCGCCGTGGACAAGATGACCGTCATCTCCACGGACGGGGCGGGCAGGCTGCCGCGCGCGGTCGCGGACAACGTCGCCCAGGGCGTGGAACTGCTCTCCTCCACGACGGGGGTCGACCTGGCCGCGCTCCTCCAGGGGCTGACGGCGAAGGCGTCGTCCGTGGGGTCGTCCACGGGGTCGTCCGTGCCGGCGGCCGTGCCGCAGGTGAAGGGGACCAACGGGACGAGCGGGATGAGCGGGATGAGCGGGAAGGTCGAGATCACCGACTGAACCGGACGCCCCGGCCCCTGGAGAGGGGTCGGGGCGTTGGGCGTGGGGCCCGGGGGGCTCCGGGGGGCGCGGGGCGCGGGGCGCGGGGCCGTCAGATGATCGGCGGGCGGCCCAGCTTCGTCATGCGCAGCACCGTCGACCAGCGCATCGGACGGCGCTGTCCGGCGGGGGCCTTCAGGCCCTCCCCGAAGCCCGCGAACCAGGAACGCAGGCCGCGCACCGAGCGGGTGCGGGCGACCGTCAGGAGGACCCAGACCGCCAGGTAGAGCGGCACCAGCGGAGCCGGGAGGTTCCGCTTCGCCAGCCACACGCGGTTGCGGGCCGTCATCCGGTAGTAGACGTCGTGCCGGGCCGGGCTGGTCTTCGGGTGCTGGAGCAGCAGCTCGGGCGCGTACCGGATCCGCCAGCCCGCGTCGAGGGCGCGCCAGGCCAGGTCGGTCTCCTCGTGCGCGAAGAAGAAGTCCTCAGGCCAGCCGCCGATCCGGTCCAGCATCGGCATCGACAGGCCGTGACCGCCACCGAGGAAGGTGGTGACCTCGCCGCCGCGCATCGGGTCCTTGGCGCCGAGCCGGGGGATGTGCCGGCGCTGCGTCTCGCCCGTCTCGTCGGCGATCCGGAAGGAGACCACGCCGAGCTTCGGCTCGGTCTCGTACAGGTCGACCAGACGGCGGAAGACGTCCGTGTCGACGAGCAGGCCGTCGTCGTCCAGGTCGACGAGAACGTCCACGTCACCGAAGGAGCGGAGGGTGTCGATGGCCACGTTCCGACCGCCGGTGACCCCTCGGTTCTCGGCCAGCTCCACGCCGGTGACGCCCTCGGGAAGGGCGGGCAGCGAGCCGGTGCCGTTGCCGACCACGACGACCCGGGCGGCGGGCTCGTCCTGCATCGCCACCGAGTCGAGCAGCGCGCCCAGCTCGGCGGGGCGGGTGCCCATCGTCAGTACCGCCACGCCCACTCTCGGTCGCGCCACGGTCCACTCCGTTCCAGGTCGGGGTCGGGTCTCGCGTGCGGGCCGGCGCCCGCCGGCCGCACGGCACCCATTGTTCACCCTCCGGGAACCCCCGAGGAACCCGGAAGGAACCCTGAGGGCCCGGACCGGGGGAAACGCCGGACTTCCGGAACCCCGAAGGCCCTCCCGTACGTCCGTGCGTACGACGGCGGTCCCACGGCGGTTCCACGCCGGATCGGTCGCGGTTCCGCGGCGGACCGGTCGTGCTTCCGCTTCGGGGGGAGCGCGGCGAGCACGCACACCGGGCGGCTCTACCCTGGTCCTCTGCCGTCAAGTGATCGATTGTCGAAAGGGCGTCTCCTGGTGCTGGTCGCGGACCGATATCGGCTTCACGGGTGTATCGGCCGTGGCGGCATGGGCGAGGTGTGGCAGGCCACCGACGAGGTCCTCGGCCGGCCCGTCGCCGTGAAACTGATGCTGGCGCAGTCCACCGACCCCTCCGGCGCCGACCGCTTCCGCCTGGAGGCGCAGACCGCCGCCCGGCTCAGCCACCCGCACGTCGTCGGCGTCTTCGACTTCGGCACCTGGGACGGCAAGCTCTTCCTGGTCATGGAGCTCGTCGAGGGCGACAGCCTGGGCTCCTCCCCCGCGAACCCCCTGGTCCTGCCCGCCGAGCGGGTCGCCGTCGTCGCCGCGCACGCCGCCGCCGGTCTCGCCGCCGCCCACCGGCAGGGCGTCGTCCACCGCGACATCAAGCCCGGCAACCTGCTCATGGACGCCGAGGGCACGGTCAAGCTGGCCGACTTCGGCATCGCCCGCTTCGTCGACGACCCCTCGGCCGGGCTGACCACCACCGGGCAGATCGTCGGCACCGGCCTCTACCTGGCCCCGGAGCGGGCCCTCGGCAAGCCCGCCTCCCCCGCCTCCGACGTCTACTCGCTCGGCTGCGTCCTCTACCAGCTGCTGACCGGACACCCGCCCTTCCGCGCCGACACCGCGACCGCCCTGCTGTACCAGCACATCGACAGCGCCCCGACCCCGCCGAGCCGGCTCGGCGTCGTCCTCACGCCCGGATTCGAGGCGTATCTGCTGAGCCTGCTCGCCAAGCAGCCCGAGCAGCGCCCGCCGGCGCAGGCCATCGCCGACTGGTTCGGCTCCGGCGCCTGGCGGGAGTACGCGCCCCGGCCCGCGTCCGCCGCCATGCCGGGCACCGTCCACACCCCGCCGGGCCACGTCCCGCCGTCCCATGTACCGCCCGCCCACGTCCCGCCCGCGCACACCACGCACGCGCCGGCACCGGCGCCGTCCGGCATGCCCGCGCCGCGGCCCACCGGCCCGCGCACCCCGCAGCCCGGTCCGGCGGGCGGCTCCACGGCAGGGCCGACGGCCGTGTCCGCCCCCGTGGGCGGCGGGCCCCGGCGGCGGGCGCCCGAGCGGTCCGGGAACAGCGGCTCCTCCGGGGGCGCGCTCGCCGAGCTGTCCCGCCGGCGGCCCCGCAAGACGGCCGCCGTCGCCGGCGTCGTCGCCTTCGTCGTCTTCCTCTTCATCGGCATGGCCTGGCTCTCCTGACCCGGCCTGCCGCCCGGTCCCGCCCCCCGCTCCGTACCGTCCGGTCCGTGCCGTCCGGTCCCGCCGCCTGGTCCGTGCCGTCCGGTCCTCAGTACAGTCGCGGCGCCATGACGTGCGGATCCGCGTCGTTCTCGACGATCAGGAGACAGCGGGGCACGCCCGGCCCCGAGGTGGCGCGCACCGTCGCCGGCGTCGGCGGATCCGTCGGCAGCTCGATCGGGACGGCCACCGGCCGGTCGCCCTGGATCGTCGCGTACCCGGTCTCCTTGCCGTCGACGAGCACCTCGACCACCGGCCGCAGGCCGGTCTCCACCGTCGCCGAGACCGAATGGCCCCGGTAGTCGATGTGGAAGTGGTGGCGTCGCCTCATGGGGTCACCTCCGCGGCGGGATCCCGGACGCCTCCTGCGGCACCCTCGGACACCTCCGTCCCTCCAGCGTAGGGACGCGGCGCCCACCCCGCCCCTCCGACACCGCCCGGGGGGGCTTCCCCCTCCCCCCTCCCCCTCCCTCCCGCCCCTCCCCCTCCCCCCTCTCCCCGGTGTCACCCCGTGACGGCGAGTCCCAGGCCTCCGATGGCCACGAGGACGGCGCAGACCGTGAGGTTGACCGCGCGGTGCTCCAGGAAGACCGCGGCGAACTCGCGGATCGTGGCGCTGGGCCAGAAGTACGCGGCGGTCGGCGAGCCCACCACCTGGCCGTCCACCCCGGCCTTCCGGGCCATCAGCGCGGCCCGGAAGGCGTGGAAGTTGTTGGTGACGACCACGCAGGCGGCCCCCGGCCGCTCCGCCTCCATCAGCTCCTTGCTGAACAGCAGGTTCTCCTCGGTGGTGCGGGAGCGGTCCTCGCGGAGGATCCGGTCCTCGGGGAAGCCCCGCTCCAGCAGGTAGTCGGCCATGGCGTGGGACTCCGGCAGTTCCTCGTCCGGGCCCTGGCCGCCCGAGGTGATCAGGAGCGGCGGCGCGCCGGTGCCGCGCGCGGCCAGCCGCTCGTACACCTCCCGGCCCCGGTCGAGTCTGCTCGCGAGCAGCGGGGGCACCCGCCGGCCGCCGATCAGGCCGGAGCCGAGGACCACCACGAAGTCCGCGTCCCGGCGCAGCCGCATCCGGCCGTACAGGAAGGCGTACCCCACGAAGCAGACGAAGAGGAAGGAGACGTAGCCCAGGACGAGGAGCAGGGTGACGGCGACGACGCCGAGGACCCGGGAGTGGGTGAGGACGGCGGCGGCCATCAGCCCCAGCACGCCGAGGATGCCCAGGCCGGCGAGGAGCGACAGCAGGTTCGCCGGGCGTCTGCCCTCCTTGCGGACCATCTTGACGCCGTTGGCGCACAGCAGCCCGGCGAGGACCAGCGGCCCCAGGCCGAGGACCAGCAGGAGCAGGACGAGGACCGTCTCGGTCAGGCCGGGTGGCAGGTCGTCGACGGCCGAGAGCAGGCCGAGGCCGAGGAAGGTGACGGCGAGACCGAGATACACCGCGTTCCCGAAGCGGCGGCGGTCGCGCAGTACACCGATCCCGAAGAGCAGGGCGAACAGGGCGGACACCGCGAAAGCGATCATGCCGTCATCGTAGGCAGCCGACCCCGTGCCCGAGCAGACCCCGGACGAAGCTGTGGACAACACGGCGCCGGACCGGCCGTCCCCACCCCGGACGGGTGATTCACCGTTCCCGGGAGAGTGCGAACAGCCCCTTCCGCGCGCCCTCTTCGTACGCCTCCCGCAGTTCGGGGTCGTCGAGCAGGGTCCGCAGCGCCTCGTCGCTGCGGGCCCGGGACACCGTGCAGTACCGCCCCGGCTCGTAGGAGGTGTCGAAGGCGGAGTTCCGCAACAGGTCGACGGCGCCGAGGAGATGGGCCGCCCGGTCGGGCCGGCCGTCCAGCAGCCGCACCCGGGCGAGGAGTTCGGCCGCGCAGGCCGCGCCGACGGCGGAGCCGAGCCGCAGGTGCTCGCGCAGCGCCCGGCGGGCGTGCTCGGCGGCCCGGCTCGGCTCCCCGTCCCAGGCGAGGAGTTCGGCCCGGGCGTGATCGGCCCAGGCGTCGGCGAAGAGGTCCCGGCCCGCCCAGGTCCGTCGCCCCGCCCCGTCCAGCTCCAGCTGGTCCAGCGCCTCCTGCGCGGCCTCCGGGTCGGTGCGGCTGTAGCAGAGCGCGAGCGCGGCCCAGCAGGCCTCGCGGGTCGGCCCGAAGTCGGGCACGTCCCCGATCTGGTCCAGCGCCTCCCGGAACTCGCCCGCCGCCGCCCGGGTACGGCCCTGGTAGAGGGCGATCGCGCCGCGCAGATGGGCGAGGAACCCCAGACAGCGCTCGTCGCCGTCGCGTACCGCGCTCGCCCACGCCTGGACGAGGAGCGGGTCGGCGTCCTCGGGGCGCCCCGACTCCAGCTCCAGGAAGGCGGCCAGCCACAGCGCGCGGGCCGGCAGCGGGCCGGGGTGCAGCGACAGGGCGTGCCGCAGCCGGGTCCGCCCCTCCGCGACCCGGCCGCAGGAGACCCACAGGAACCACAGCGAGACCGCGATCTCCAGGGCGGGCCCGGCCTCGTCGCCCGGCGTGAGCGGTGCCGTCGTCGGGTCCATCGCGGCGGCCAGGTCGGGGAGTTCGCGCAGCGCCAGGTCCCGGGCGTCCACCTGGCGGCCCCGCTGCCACCACTCGGCGGCCCGCCGGGCGACCTGGACGCACCACCTCCGGTGGTGCAGGACCACGATCCAGCGGTCGCCCCGGGCGGTGAGCCGGCGGGCGCCGACGGCCCGCATCGCGTGCGGCATCCAGTGGCGCTGCCCGCCGTCCTCCCCGTCGAAGAGGTCGTCCACGGGCAGCAGCGCCGACCGTGCCAGCCGGTCGAGCACGGCGCCCAGGTCCACGACGGACAGCGCCCCGTACCCGCAGACCTCCTCGACGGCCCGCAGGTCGAAGGCGCCCTCGAAGACGGAGAGCCGTTCCCAGAGCAGCCGCTCGGCGGGCCCCGCGGCCGCGTACCCCTCCTCGGCGGCGTCCAGCTGGCCGCATCCCACCGGTTCGCCCCACAGCACCTGGTACTCGGGGGTGTCCCCCGGTGCTCGCCCCATGGTCGCCATCCCCCGCGCGTCCCCCTTCTCCGGTTCTCCGGTTCTCCGGTTCTCCGACCGCCGCCTCCGCCGGATCCGGTCACGTCGATACCGTCGGAGTCGATACCGTCGGAGTCGATACCGTCGGAGTCGATACGGTCGGAGTCGATGCGGTCAAAGTCGATGCCGTCATCGCTGATGTCTCACCGCTGATGTCGTCATCGCCGATGTCGCCCCTGTGACTTTTGGCCGTTTCGTGGCCAAAGAGCGCCGAGGCGGCTTGAATGCATATGCCCAGGTCCACATCCTGGAGTGCTCCCGGACCCACGACCAAGGTTTTCCGGGGGATCGGCCAAGGAGGGAAATGCGTACCGGGGAATCCGTCCTGGGAGAGGCGGATATGTCGCTGATCCACGCGCTCCAGATCCTCCCCAGAGCGAGCTGGACCCAGCTGTCCACCGTCCTCGCGGCCGGTCCCGACACCCTCGCGCGCCGCTGGGAGCACCTCACCGCCGGCGGCTACGCCTGGACCTCGCTGCTCATCGCCCGGCGCGGCGGCGAGTCCGCGCTGTACGCCTGGGTCGAGCTGGAGTGCACCGCCGACACCGCCGAGGCCACCGCGATCGAGCTGTCCGGCGACCCCGGCACCCTCGGCGTGCACGCGGTGACCGGCGGCGCCGACCTGGTCCTGCTGCTGATCGCGCCGGACCTGCCCGCCCTCGACGCGTACGTCACCGGCCGGGTGCGCCGGCTGCCCGGCGTGCTGCGGGCCCGTACCCAGGTCGCCACCCGGATGCACAACCGCCCCTACCGCTCCCGGATCGAGCAGCTCACCCCGGCACAGGCCCGGCTGCTCGCCGAGGTCGGCGCCCTGGAGCGGCGGGACGGGGCACGCGCGCGTGGGCCCGTCCATCCCTCCCAGGCTCCCCAGGTGACGGACCTGGACCGGCGGATCGTCGCGGAGCTGGCCGGCGACGCCCGCCGGAGCGCCGCCGAGCTGGCCCGGCAGTGCGGCACGAGCGAGTCGACGGTACGGCGCCGCCTGGAGGTCCTGGCGGCGGGCGGCGCGCTCCATCACCACTGCCAGCCGGCGCCCCGCTTCTCCGGTCGCCCGGTGTGGGCCATGGTGACGGCGCAGGTGGCGCCGCAGGACGAGGCGGTGACGGTGGCGGCGCTGACCCGGCTGCGGCGCACCCAGGTGATCACCTCGGTGACCGGGCCGCACAACCTGGCGCTGGCGCTGTGGCTGGCCTCGGTGGAGGAGCTCCACGAGATCACGGCGCGGCTCGTCCGCACCGCGCCGGCGCTGCGGATCACGGGGACGGCGGTCAGCCTGCGGACGTACAAGATCGGGGCGCAGGTGCTCGGCCCCGACGGCCGTCGGATGCACCACATACGCCCGGAGGCCTGAGCCTGCCGCCCGCCCCTCCGGCCCTCCCCTCCGCCCCCTGCCCCTCCGGTCCGCCTCTCCGCCCCCCCGACTCTCCGGTCCGCCTCTCCGCCCCCCGACTCTCCGGTCCGCCCCTCCGGCCCGCCCCGGGGCCTTCCAGGGCCCCCTGCGGCCTTTCCGGGTCCTTCCCGGGGCTTCCCGGGGCCTTCCGGGCTTCGGGGCCTCCCGGGGCTTCCTGGCCTTCCGGGCCTCCCGGGGCTTCCGGGGTCCCGGTGCGGCGTGGTCCCCTGGGGCCATGGAGTTCGCCGTGTTCGTGACGCTGCCGGGTCTGGTCATCCTGCTGACCGTGATCGCCTTCGCCGACCAGTTCCTGCGCATGACCGGCCGCGGGAAGCGGCGGGGCACGGTCTCCTCGACCGGCTTCGAGCAGCTGCACGCCACCTTCTCGCCCGGCAAGCAGAGCGAGCTGAAGGAGCGGCAGAGCGCCCTGCTGCTGCGCGACGACGAGGAGGACGGGGCGCCGCCGCGCCGGACCACGGTGGACCTGGCGGGCGGGCGGGCGGTGATCAGGCTGCGGCCGGACGCCGGACGCCGGGCCCAGGCAGTCTCTTCCGGGTCGTCCCGGGCTCGGGGCGCCGGGGCGGGCCCCGCCTGACGGGGGGACTCGGCCGTCCCCGTACCGTGGGGGTGTGTACCGGTTCCTGAGGACCCCCCGCTGGTGGGGGATCAATCTCTTCGTCCTGCTGGCCATCCCGTTCTGCGTGTTCATGGGGACCTGGCAGCTGGGCAAGTTCGAGGATCGCGTCGACTCCCACCAGGAGGCGGAGCGGAAGCCGACCGCGGCCGAGCTGCGGGCCGAGCCGCTGGCGTCGCTGCTGCCGGTGGACAAGGAGACCTCCGGCCGCACCGCCGAGGCCCGGGGGCGGTACGGGGAGCAGTTCCTGGTGCCGGATCGCGCGTTGGACGGGCGGTCGGGCTCGTACGTGCTGACGCTGCTGCGGACGGACACGGGGCGGTCGCTGCCGGTCGTCCGGGGCTGGCTGCCGGCGGGCGCGCAGGCGCCGGCGCCGCCGTCCGGCGAGGTGACGGTGGTGGGCGCGCTCCAGGCCTCCGAGAACCAGGGCACGAAGGGCGTGCGGACGGCCGGCGGGCTGCCCGAGGGGCAGCTCGGCATGATCAGCGCGGCCGCGCTGGTGAACGTCGTCCAGGACGACGTGTACGACGCCTGGGTGACCCTCACCGACTCGCCCGCGGGGCTGACGCCGGTGCCGGCGGCCGCGGCGGCGGGCACGGGTCTGGACGCGAAGGCCTTCCAGAACCTCGGGTACACCGCCGAGTGGTTCGTCTTCGCCGGCTTCGTCGTCTTCATGTGGTTCCGGCTGCTGCGCCGGGAGGCGGAGGCGGCCCGCGACGCGGCGCTGGGCCTGGCGGAGCACTGACGGGCCCGCGGGGCGGGCGTGGCGGGTACGGCGAAGGGGCCGGGGGAGCGTGTCCCCCGGCCCCTTCGTCGTACCGTCCTCAGCTCTTGAGCATGCCGGTCCGGTAGAGGGTGCCGGCGCAGGCGCCGTCGAGGACCGTGGTGACGGTCGGGTCGCCGGGCTCCGCGGTGTAGCTGACGGAGACGCTGCCCGCGGCCGGTTCGGCGCGCAGGAGCTGGGTGGTCAGGCCGGAGTCCGTGCCGGTGCCGGCGTCCGTGCCCGTCCCGGTGCCGCCGCCGGTCTCGGTGCCGCCGGAGCCGGCGCCTTCGCCGTCGGTGGTGGGCGTGGGCGTGGGCTCGGTCGGGACCTGGGTGGGCTCGGTCGGCGTGGGCGTCGGCTCGGTGGGGACCTCGGTGGGCTCGGTCGGCGTCGTCGGGGTGGCGCCGCCGCCGTCGGTGGAGCAGCTCGCGGACGGCACCCAGGCGAACTTCAGCTGGTACGAGGCGCCCGCCTTGAGCAGCAGCGGCTTGACGTCCGCCGAGGTGGGGGGCAGGCCGGTCGCCGGGTCGCCGTCGTAGTGGCGGACGACCGAGATCCGGCCCGGGTCGGCGGTGCCGCTCGCCGAGAGGTGGATCAGGCCGGAGCCGTCGACCAGGCAGGCCGAACCGGAGCCGTTGACGATGGTGAAGCCGCCGTAGATGACTCCGGTGGAGTCGGGGCCGCTGTTGTAGCCGCCGGCGGACTGGAGCGTGCCGCGGCCGCAGACGGGTGTGGAGCCCGGGACGGAGCCGGCGTCCGCGCCGGTGCCCGCGCCGGACTGGCTGTCCTTGGGGTCCGGCTTGGCCTCGCCCTTGTCGGTGGCGCCCTGGGTGGGGCCGGTGGTGGAGGAGACCTTGCTGGACGGCGCCTTGGTGGAGGCCGGGCCGTCACCCTC
Organism: Streptomyces sp. NPDC047974; assembly: GCF_040653375.1. Taxonomy (NCBI): domain Bacteria; kingdom Bacillati; phylum Actinomycetota; class Actinomycetes; order Kitasatosporales; family Streptomycetaceae; genus Streptomyces; species Streptomyces sp. NPDC047974. The sequence goes on along the minus strand of NZ_JBEZNU010000044.1, from coordinate 13,846 downwards.
GGCCTCGGCGCCGGTACCCCCCTGGGCCTGCTCCCCGTGCCCGGCGAGGGCCGGGTTGGCGGTGGTGAGGCCGGGGGAGCCGGCGACGTGGATGAGGGCGGGGACGGCGGTGCCGATGAGGACGGCCGCGGCGGCGGCGCCGACGAGCGCCTGGCGCTTGCGGGCGCGTCGGGCGGGGACGGCGCGGCGCAGGTGGTCGAGGGTGGCGGCGGAGGGTTCGAGCCCGGAGACGGCGCCGTGGAACAGCCGGCGCAGCGCGAGCTCGTCCTCCCCCTCGTCCTCGCCGGGGCCACGCTCGAAGTCCATCATCAGTCGTCCACTCAGCTCGTCACGTCCGACGCGGGCCTGTTCTGCGCCGCGTCCGCTGCGTTCGTCGGGGTCGTGGCGCTCCTCGCCGTCTCCGTGTCCGTCCCGCGTCCCGCGGGTCGGGTCGTCCTCGTGCTCGCGGCTCATGCCTTGGCCTCCATGACGACGCGGAGGGCGGCTATGCCCCGGGAACCGTACGCCTTGACGGAGCCGAGCGAGATCCCGAGGGTCTCGGCGACCTGGGCCTCCGTCATGTCGGCGAAGTAGCGCAGGACGAGGACCTCGCGCTGGCGGCGCTGGAGTCCCTTCATCGCCTTGATGAGGTCGTCGCGCTCCAGCTGGTCGTACGCCCCCTCTTCGGCGCTGGCCATGTCCGGCATCGGCTTGGACAGGAGCTTGAGGCCGAGGATGCGGCGGCGCAGCGCGGACCGGGAGAGGTTGACCACGGTCTGGCGCAGGTAGGCGAGGGTCTTCTCGGGGTCGCGGACGCGCCGGCGGGCCGAGTGGACGCGGATGAAGGCCTCCTGGACGACGTCCTCGCAGGAGGCGGTGTCGTCGAGCAGGAGGGCGGCGAGGCCGAGCAGCGACCGGTAGTGGGCGCGGTAGGTCTCGGTGAGGTGGTCGACGGTGGTGCCGGCGTCGGCGACGGGGCCGTCCGCGGCCTTGCGCGGCGCCGGGATGCCGCTGATGCGCGCGCGGGATTCGGTGGGCACGGCGGTGGTCACCGCAGGACCGTCGAGCGGGCGCGGGCGCCCGTGCGGACGGAGCGCGGCGGCGCGTCCGGGCGCGCCGACGCCGCCGGGCGCCCGGAGGGGGAGCACGGCCGTGCGGACCCCGCGGAGCGGGGAGACCGCGGGAATGTCGAGTACGTCTGCCACGCCTGTTTGACTCGTGTTCCCCCGCGATGGTTGTACGCCTGCACCGCATTTCTCGGCGGTGAGCTGTTCGTCCTCATGCGTAACCGTTCTCCCCCAATGCCCCGTTACTTCGCGTATCCGCGCCACGTTCGTGGGTGAACGCGGAGACGCGCCCCGCCCAACTACTAGTTGCAGCACGGGGGAAGAGCATCGTCCGACACCGCATCACCGCAGTTCAAGGGGGTTCTGCCGCCGATTTGCTCACAGGATGTTCACAGATCCTACGAAGCCGCCACAATCGGATGCGCGACTGCGCCCGGCCGCTGGGGTGCGGCCGGGCGCGGTGGGTGCGGGGCGGTGGATCAGCGCCCGGTGCCGCCGTAGACGACGGCCTCGTCCGAGTCGCTGTCCAGGCCGAAGGCGGTGTGGACGGCGGTCACGGCCTCGTTGACGTCGTCGGCGCGGGTGACGACCGAGATGCGGATCTCGGAGGTCGAGATGAGCTCGATGTTGACGCCCGCGTCGGACAGGGCGCGGAAGAAGTCCGCGGTGACGCCCGGGTTGGTCTTCATGCCGGCGCCGACGAGGGAGATCTTGCCGATCTGGTCGTCGTAGCGCAGCGAGTCGAAGCCGATCGCGGTCTTCGCCTTCTCCAGGGCGTCGATGGCCTTGCGGCCCTCGGCCTTGGGGAGGGTGAAGGAGATGTCGGTGAGACCGGTGGAGGCCGCCGACACGTTCTGCACGATCATGTCGATGTTGATCTCGGCGTCCGCGACGGCCCGGAAGATGGCCGCGGCCTCGCCCGGCTTGTCCGGCACGCCGACCACGGTGATCTTCGCCTCGGAGGTGTCGTGGGCGACACCGGAGATGATGGCCTGCTCCACCTTGTCCCCTGTCGGTTCGTTGCTGACCCACGTGCCCTGGAGTCCGGAGAAGGACGAGCGGACGTGGATCGGGATGTTGTAGCGGCGCGCGTATTCGACGCAGCGGTGCAGCAGCACCTTGGAGCCGGAGGCGGCGAGCTCCAGCATGTCCTCGAAGGAGATCCAGTCGATCTTCTTCGCCTTCTTCACCACGCGCGGGTCGGCGGTGAAGACGCCGTCGACGTCGGTGTAGATCTCGCAGACCTCGGCGTCGAGCGCCGCGGCGAGCGCCACGGCCGTGGTGTCGGAGCCGCCGCGGCCCAGCGTGGTGATGTCCTTCTTGTCCTGGGACACGCCCTGGAAGCCCGCGACGATGGCGATGTTGCCCTCGTCGAGGGCGGTGCGGATCCGGCCCGGCGTGACATCGATGATGCGCGCTTTGTTGTGGACCGAGTCGGTGATGACACCCGCCTGGCTGCCGGTGAACGACTGGGCCTCGTGGCCCAGGTTTTTGATCGCCATCGCCAGCAGGGCCATGGAGATCCGCTCTCCGGCGGTCAGCAGCATGTCGAACTCACGTCCGGCAGGCATCGGAGACACCTGCTCGGCGAGATCGATCAGCTCGTCCGTCGTGTCGCCCATCGCGGAGACCACGACGACCACCTGGTGGCCGTTCTTCTTGGCTTCCACGATCCGCTTGGCGACGCGCTTGATGCCCTCGGCATCGGCAACGGAGGAGCCTCCGTACTTCTGCACGACAAGGCCCACGTGCGCTCCTCGCTCGGTCGGTGCCGCAGCCCGTGCTGCGGTCGGCTCAGTCTAACGAGCGACCGAAAAACACCGATCGGTTATCACATCCTGAGACGCGATGCTCAGAGAATGATCAAACCGGGTCCTGGAGGCCCTTCATCCCCAGCGGTCCCGCGATCTCCCGCATCATCACCCGGCCCGCCTCCTCCGCGAGGTCGTCCTCGGCGAGGTCCTCGTCGGTGTCCAGGCCGTCGAGCGCGGCCAGGGGCTGGTCGAGGCGGACGTGGGCGACCAGGGACTGGAGGGCGCGGAGGGTGGCCGAGGCGGTGGGGCCCCAGTTGGAGAAGTACGAGAACTGCCACCACCACAGCGCCTCGGAGGTGCGGCCCTCGCGGTAGTGGGCGAGACCGTGGCGGAGGTCGGCGACGATGTCCGCGAGGTTGTCCGAGATACGGGCCGGGACCGGGGCCTTGCGGGGCTCGTACGGGTCGAAGACCTCGGAGAAGACGTCCACCGGGTCCAGCATCGCGGCGAACCGCTCCCGCAGGTCGTCCACGTCCGGCTCCGGGCCCGTGTCCGTCTCGTACCGCTCGTCCGGGAGGATGTCCTCGTGCGCGCCGAGCCGGCCGCCGGCGAGGAGCAGCTGGGAGATCTCCAGGAGCAGGAAGGGGACCGCGCTGTCCGGCTCGTCCCCCTTGGCGACCTCGGTCGTGGCGACGATGAAGCTCTCGACCGAGTCGGCGATCTGGACCGCGAAGTCGTCGGGGTTCTGCGTGATGGAGTGCAGCGTGGGGTCAGACATCGAGGAGCCTCCCTGAGAGCTCGCCGGCACCGGCCCGGTCCTCCCGCGCCCGGTCGTCATACATCTAGCAGCCTCCGCCCCTCGAAGGCACGGCCGAGCGTCACCTCGTCGGCGTACTCCAGGTCGCCGCCGACCGGGAGGCCGCTGGCGAGCCGGGTGACCTTCAGCCCCATCGGCTTGATCATCCGCGCCAGGTAGGTGGCCGTGGCCTCGCCCTCCAGGTTCGGATCGGTCGCCAGGATCAGCTCGGTGACCGCGCCGTCCGCGAGGCGGGCGAGCAGCTCCCGGATCCGCAGGTCGTCGGGGCCGACGCCCTCGATCGGGCTGATCGCGCCGCCGAGGACGTGGTACCGCCCCCGGAACTCGCGGGTCCGCTCGATCGCGACGACGTCCTTCGGCTCCTCGACCACGCAGATGACGGTCAGGTCCCGGCGCGGGTCGCGGCAGATGTTGCACTGCTCCTGCTGTGCCACGTTCCCGCAGACCGCGCAGAACCGGACCTTCTCCTTGACCTCCAGGAGCGCGTGGGCCAGCCGGCGCACGTCCGTCGGCTCGGCCTGGAGGACGTGGAAGGCGATCCGCTGCGCGCTCTTGGGACCGACGCCGGGCAGCCTGCCCAGCTCGTCGATCAGGTCCTGGACCACGCCTTCGTACAACGGAACGCCCTTTCCGGGTGTGCTCTTGCCTTCTTACGGTAGTGGCTGGAAGTGCTCGCTAGAAGCCCAGGCCCGGCATTCCGCCGAGACCCTGCGCCAGCGGACCCAGCTTGGTCTGCTGGAGCTGCTGCGCGTTGTCGTTCGCGGCCTTGACGGCGGCCACGACCAGGTCCGCCAGGGTCTCGCCCAGCTCCTGCAAGGAAGACGCAGCCTCCGGGTCCACCGCCTTCGGGTCGATGACCAGGGCGCGCAGTTCGCCGGAGCCGGTCACGGTGGCCTTGACCAGGCCGCCGCCCGCCTGGCCCTCGACCTCGGTCGCGGCGAGCTCCTGCTGGGCGCGGGCGAGGTCCTGCTGCATCTTCTGCGCCTGCTGGAAGATCTGCTGCATGTTGGGCTGGCCGCCACCGGGGATCACGGTCACTCCTCGTGGTTGAAAGTCGCCCGGTCACGTCTGGTACCGGTTGTTCCGAGCCTACGTGGTCGGGGACCGCCCTGCCGCGACAACTCTTTCGAGTGAGAAACTGCGGGCTCCTCTACCTGATCAACACCCTCTTGCGGGCGGAAATCCCGGGATTCCGGGCCCGCCGCCCACCATTCGGCGGTAGGAAGGGCAGGCACCACGTGCACCGCACGTCACAGAAGGACACGAGCGCCACGAACGCTGGGCTGAGCAGAGGAGTCCCCCGGTGAGCCACCAGCCGGAGATGCAGCCGCCGGGGCAGCCCGGGGAAGACGTCCACAGAGATCTGACGGGGAAGCCCTTCCCCCTGGGCGACTGGGGCGAGCCCGCGGAGCGCCTCGACGAGCTCTACCGGTGGGTGGAGGCAGGCGCCCTGCGCACCGCCGAGTGGTACCTCTCGGACCGGGTCTGGAAGCGCCGCTGCGCCCGCGGGCTGCGGGCCGGCACGGCGCTCGGCGTGATCGCCGGGGCCGCGCTGCCGCTGCTCGACCTGACCGGGGTCGCCGAGGGCACGGCCGGCTGGGGCTATCTGTCGCTGCTGCTCGGCGCCGCCTGCATGGCCTGCGACCGGTACTTCGGCCTGACCTCGGGGTGGATAAGGGACGTGGCGACCGCGCAGGCCGTACAGCGGCGGCTGCAGGCGCTCCAGTTCGACTGGGCCTCGGAGAGCGTGCGGGAGGTCCTCGGGCCGACGGAGGGCACCGCCAGCGAGGCCGCCGAGCGGTGTCTCGGGGTGCTGCGGCGCTTCTCGGAGGACGTCACGGAGCTGGTCCGGGCGGAGACGGCGGACTGGATGGTCGAGTTCCGTTCGGGCCCGGCGCCGCTGGCGCTCCAGTCGGTCGGGGTCGTACCGGCCCGGCCGGAGGCGGCGCACCCGTCCGGCCGTTTCCCGCTGCCGCCGGGCACCCGGCCCAACATGCCGCGCCAGCGTCCCCCGGAGACCCGCTGAGGGCCTCCGGGGGCGGCACCCGGAAGGTCAGCTGAGCATGATCATCGAGCCCTGGGCGAGGCTGCGGGTCGCCGCCGCGTGCAGCCCGAGCCAGACGTGCCGCTCGCGGGCGAAGGGGCCGTCGTCGTACGGGATCGGGGCGGCGGGCTCCTCGAGGCCGGTGGGCCGGGCGGGCGGGGCCGGGGCGGCCGGCGGGTTCGCCGGGTCGATGCCGAGGGCCGGGGCGACGAACTCCAGTTCCCTCAGCAGCCCGTGGGAGGAGCCGAGCGGACCGCCGCCCTCCAGGAGCTCGTCGTTGGAGAGCGGCACCGGGAAGTCGACCGGCACGTAGGCGCCCGCGTGGTCGTAGTGCCAGACCAGATGGGACTGCTGGGCCGTCGCCTCGAACATCTCCAGGAGCTGTTCGTAGTCCCCGCCGAGCTCGCCCACCGGCTCGACCGGCAGCCCGCAGACGGCGAGGAGATAGGCCCGGCGCAGGAAGTGCAGGGCCTCGTAGTCGAAGCCGGCGACCGGGGCGACGTCGCCGGAGAGGCCGGGCATGTACGCGTACACGGGCACGGTCGGCTGGCCGGCGGCGCTCAGCACGGCGTCGTAGGCGGCGAGGTCTTCGGCGAAGGGGTTGTCGGGGCTGTGGCACAGCACGTCGACGAGGGGGACCAGCCACAGGTCACAGGCCAAGGGAGGCTCGCTCTCCGTCAGTTCCGGGGAGGGCCAGGGTAGTCGGCGGCGCCGACGACGCCCACCCGTGGGAGGCCTGCCCCGGGAAGAAGGGCCTCAACCCGGCGGCGGCTCACCGGCCGAGCCGGGCCTCCAGGCGGTCGGCCCATTCCAGGGCGTGCGCGTTGTAGGCGCGTACGACTCCGATGGCGGCGTCCGCGTCGCCGCGGGTCACGGCGTCGATCAGGTCGACGTGCCCCGACCACAGCCAGCCGTGGAGGGCGCGCTCGGCGCGCAGGTGGGGCACGGAGAAGGCCCAGGCCTGGACCCGGAGGCGGTGCAGGAAGTCGGCGATGGGGTCGTTGCCGGCGACGAGCCTGGCCAGTTCGCGCCAGTACCGCAGGTCGTAGCCGATGAGGACGTCCAGGTCGCCGGCGAGGGCGGCGCGGGCGGCGGCCTCGCCCCTGCGGCGTATCGACACGAGGACGACGCCGACGTCGGGGTCGGGCTCGTGGAGCACCGCACCGGCCCGGGGGGTGTGGCCGCGGAAGATGCCGTCGGCGACGAGCATCCGGGCCTCGACCATCTGCCGGTAGTCGGCCACCGAGAAGCGGTGGACGCGGAAGCCGCGGTGCTGGTCGGAGTCGAGCAGGCCCTGGGCGCAGAGGTCGACGAGGGCCTCGCGGACGGGGGTGGCGGAGACGCCGTACTGCTCGGCGAGCTGCTTGACGGTGAACTCCTGGCCCGGCTGGAGACGCCCCGCGAGGACCTCGTCACGGAGCGCGTCCGCGATCTGCCGGCTGAGGGTGCTGCGGGTGACGGCGCTGTTCGCGGACGTGCCGGGCATGCGGATGGGGCCCCTCCGTGAGGTTCCGCACGACTCTAACGGATGCCGGAGGGGCCCCTTCGGGACGGATCAGTCCGCCGCAGCGAACGGGAAGGCGCGGTCCCGGCGGACGGGTGCCGCGAACGTGGCGCGGCTGCGGACCTCCATGAAGGCGTTGATGCCGTTGCGCCGCCGGACGCCGATGCGGCGGTCGTGCGTCGGCGCGTCGGCGGCGTTCATCGTCGCCCGGGTGGCGTTGAAGTCCTCCATGGTGCGCTGGAGGGACACGAAGTGGGTCCCGGGCACCCCGTGGTCGAGGGTCGCGAAGTCCCTGCGGTTGATGCGCGGGACGCCGGCGAGCCGGGCGCGGCCGGTGGCCTGGGCGTGGCCCACGCGGCCGTGGTCGGCGGCCACCCGCGGCAGGCTGTCCGCGTCGCTCGTGGCGTCGTCGACCAGCTTCTCCGCCTCGTCGGCGCCGACGCGCGGCGAGTACATCAGGGCGCTGCGGGTGTCGGCGTCCTGTTCGTACCAGCTGTCGACGTCGAGTTCGATGTAGCTGACGTGCATGGTGGTGCCGCCGCGCAGCGGGCCGGAAGGGACGGAGATCCGCTCCTCGGGGGCCTGGTTCCCGCGCAGTCCGGAGTGGAAGCCGAGCATCAGCGGCGCGCGGCCGGGGATGCCGGACCCGGGGCGGCGGGCGGCGGGCAGGCCGCGCCCGACGAAGCCGGTGCGCACCTCGGTCAGCCGCAGCCGGCCCCGCTGGTCGAGGGGGCCGTCGCCGAAGAGCCGGCCGGTGACCTCGGCGAGGGTGGGCTCGTCGTCGGAGGCCAGGTGCAGGCAGGCGTCGAAGGACTCCAGGCGCGGGTTCTCCCAACGGGCCATCGGGACGGGCCGGTTCACCGGGGAGCGTACGCCGGTGTACCGCTCGAAGTAGCCCGGGCCCCAGCCCAGGCAGGTGAGCAACCCCTCCGGTCCGTGCGGGAGTTCGTCCTCCAGGGTGCGCAGGGCCGACTCCAGGTGCGTGGCGTCGGCGGGGGTGGGCGCGCCGCCGGTGAGGTCGAGGAGGAGCAACCGGTGGAAGCGCGGCGCGAGCGGGCGGCCCTCCTCGTCGTGGCGGAAGGTGTCCTCCCAGGCGTGCTGGGCGGCGGGTAAGGCGGTCATGACAGCTCCTCCCGGTGGGGGTCGGCGTCGGCGTCTTCGGTGTCCCGGCGGAGTCCGGTGAAGGCCGCGGCCCAGTCGGCGAGCGGCTCGCCCGGCTCGTTGAAGAGGGCGAAGGTCGTGCCGCGGGCGGATGGCTCCTCGACGGCGGCGATCATCGCCGCGGCGAGGTCCGCGCGGGAGATCATGCCGTCGGTGCGCGGGTCCTGGGTCAGGGTCAGGGCGTGCGAGCCGGGCGGATCGTCGGTCATCCAGGTGGGCCGGACGATGGTGTAGGGCGCGGGTCCCGAGCGCAGGGCCCGCTCGGCGGCGATCCGCGCGGGCAGCAGGGCGGCGGCGGTCCGGTTGAGCGGGTGGGCGGGCCCGTGGCCGACGGCGAAGGAGCTCAGCAGGACGAGGTGCGGCGGCGCCGGACGGGCGGCGGCCTCGGCGAGGAGCAGCCGGGTGGCGTGCTCGGTGTGGCGTACGGGGTCGCCCCGCTTCGGTACGAGGACGACGGCGTCCGCGTCGCGCAGCGCGGCCCGCAGGGCGGCCGCGTCCTCGACGTCGTCGACGAAGCGGACGTCGTGGCCCCGGCCGGCGGCGTGGTCGGCGACCCGGCGGCCGGTGGAGGCCGCGAAACCCGAGGAGACGACGGCGATGCGCGCGGCGGACGGCGCGGTCACGGCGCGCCGCCGACGAGGAGGACGGCCTTGCCCGCCAGCCGGCGCTCGCGCAGGGCGGTCATCACCTCGGGTAGCCGCTCCCAGCCCTCGGCGCGGGCCACGACGGGCCGCATCCGGCCGTCCCGGATCGTGCGCAGCAGCAGGCCGAGGTCCTCGGCGACGGACTCGCCGGAGCCGAACACCCAGAAGGGGTGCAGGGTCTGGCGGGCGTGCGGGACGAAGGAGGAGATGGAGAGGGCCGCCGTGCGCCCCGAGGAGGTGCCGAGGAGGACGAGGTGCCCGACGGGGGCGAGCATCCGCAGGGCGGCGGTCAGGACCTCGCCGCCGACGGACTCCAGGACGAGGTCGAAGGGGCCCTCGGCCTCGTCGAGCGAGGTGATCACGTGGCGGGCGCCGAGCGCGGTCAGGTCGAGCGTGCGACGGCTGCCGTGCAGCGCCGTCACCTCCGCGCCCTCGGCGGCGGCGAGCTGCACCGCGAAGGAGCCCACGCCGCCGCTGGCGCCGGTGATCAGGACGCGGCGGCCGAGCAGGGGCCCGCCGCGCCGCAGCGCGCGCAGGGCGGTGAGGCCGGCCACGCCGAGGGTGGCGGCCTCCTGGGTGCCGACGCCGTCGGGGACCGGTGCGAGCCGGTCGGTGGGGACGGCGGTGTACTCGGCCCAGCCGCCGAAGTCGGCCATCGCGGCGACGCGGGTGCCGACGGCCGGTCCGCTGCCGTCGGCGGCCTCCTGGACGACGACGCCCGCCAGGTCCTGGCCGGGGCGCCAGCCCTCGGCCCGCTTGGCGAACAGGCGCAGTTCGCCGCGGTTGACGGAGAACGCGCCGACGCGCACCAGGACTTCGCCGGGCGCCGGGCTCGGCAGGGCGACCTTGCGCAGTTCGGGTCCTTCGGGCGTGCCGACGTAGGCGCGGATGGCCTCGGGAAGGGGTGTGAGGGTCATGTCCCCACGCTAGGAAGGGGCGGCCGGGTGAGGGAAAGACCGGCTGACTATGGATTCAGAAGCGCCGGTTATCAATGGCGCTGGTTCTCGGTGGGGGCGGCACCTAGGCTGACCCGGTGACCCCTGACGCCCGGCTGCTGCGCTACTTCCTCGCGGTCGCCGAGGAGGGCAACTTCACGCGCGCCGCCGAGCGGCTGCACATCGCGCAGCCCGCGCTGAGCGCGCAGATCCGGCGCCTGGAGAGCATGCTCGGCGTCCGGCTGCTCACCCGGACCACCCGGACGGTGCGTCTCACCGAGGCCGGGCGGGCCGCTCTCGAACGCGGTCCCGCCGCCCTGGAGGCGCTGGAGGAGGTGTGGGAGGCGGCCCGGCGCACGGGACGCGGCGAGCGGGGGCTGCTGCGGCTCGCGTACAGCGCGACCACCGGGTACGGAACGGTGCCGCAGCTGGTGGAGGCCCTGGCGGAGCGCTATCCGGAGATCCGGGTCAGCGCGGAGATGACGCGGACGCCCGCCCTCGCGCAGGCGATCCGGGAGGGCCGCGCGGACGCGGGCGTGGTCCGCACCTCGCCGCCGGTCGCCGGGGTGCGGACCCGGCTGCTGCGCGAGGCGGCGCAGGGGCTGCTGGTCTCCGAGGACCACCCGCTGGCCGGCGCCGCGTCGGCGCGGCTGGCGGACGCGGCGGCGTACCCCGTGCTCGTCCACGCCCGCGAGGCGAACCCGACCGCGTACGACGCCCTCGTCGCCCTGTTCGCACGGGCCGGGCTGCGCCCGGAACTGGTGGAGCGGCCGATCGCCTTCGACCCCACCCAGCGGCTGCTGCGCGACGGGCAGGCGATCGGCCTGGTGCCGGAGACCTCCCGGGACGGGCTGGCCGACTGGCTGCGCTGGGTCCCGCTGGACGACGCGCCGCCGCAGCGGATCCACCTGGCGCTGCCGGACGGCCCGCTCGCGCCGGTGGCGGCCCGCTTCGAGGAGACGGCACTGGAGCTGGCGGCGGCGGAGGGCTGGCTCCCGGCCTGAGTCCGGGGACGCTCTGCGCAGGACGATGCCCTCCCTTCCCGTACGCGCGTACGGGAAGGGAGGGCACGGCCGGGAGGGAACCCCGGGTCTACAGGCCCGCCGGGAGCAGCGGGATCAGGCCGCGGTGGCGCTCGGCGAGCGGACGCGCGGCCCCGGCCGGGCGGGAAGGGGCCCCGGCGTGTGCGGTCGCGGCCCAGCCGACCAGGGCGGATCCCAGCGACATGCCGCCGCCGAACGCGGTGAGCACCACCAGGTCGCCCTCGTCGAGGAGGCCGGCGCGGTGCACCTCGTCGAGGGTGACGGGCACGGAGGCGGCGCCCGTGTTGCCGTACCGCTCCAGCGACAGGTGCATGGCGGCCGCGCCGAGCCCGAGCCGGGGCCGGACCTCGGCCAGCATGACGCCGTTGGCCTGGTGCGGGACGAGGTGCGCGATGTCCTCGGCCCGGGTGCCCGACCGCTCCAGGAGGGCGCGCACGGCGGCGGGCAGCCGCTCGTTCACGAACTCGCGCACGCCCCGCCCGTCCATGCGGAAGAAGTGCCCGCCGTCCTGAAGGGTCTCGGCCGACGCGGGCCGCCGGCTGCCGCCCGCGGGCACGCTGATCAGTCCGTGCGCGCCGCCTTCGGTGCGCAGGTCGGTCCGCAGGATTCCCCGCCCCTCGGGCACGGGCCCCAGTACGACGGCCCCCGCGCCGTCGCCGAAGAGGATCGCCGTCCTGCGGTCCGTGTGGTCGAGGATCCGCGAGTAGACGTCGGCGCCGATGACGAGGCCGTACCCGTGGCCGCCGTCGGCGCGCAGCATCCGCTCGATGACGGCCAGGCCGTAGACGAAGCCGCTGCACACCGCGTTGATGTCGAAGCAGGCCGCCCGGCGCGCACCGATCAGGTCCTGCACGATGCCGGCCGTCGCGGGCTGCGGGTGGTCGGGCGTCGACGTGGCCACGACGAGGTACGACACGTCCTCGGGGCTCAGGCCGCACTGTTCGAGGGCCGCCCTCGCGGCCGCGGCCGCGAGGTCCGAGGTGGCCTCGTGCGGGGCCGCCCGGCGGCGCTCGCGTATCCCGGTCTTGCGCACGATCCATTCGTCGGAGACGCCCGCGGCGCGGGCGATCTCCTCGTTGCCGACCACCTGTTCGGGCAGCCGGGAGCCGGTGCCCACGATCCCGACGGGGTTGCGCATGGCCTCTCCTGAGGGTGGATGGAAGCTCATCGGATTCCGCTCGCCGCCGGGGCCGGCGCCGGGGCGGCGGCCGGGGCCGTCGCCAGACGCTCCCAGCCCAGCCGTGCGGCGTGCTCGGCGAGCACCGGGTCGTCGCCGACCACGACCGCCTTCCCGGCGAAGGCCAGCAGGTCGGCGTCGGTGCCGTGGTCGCCGTACGCGGTGCACGCGGCCGGGTCCAGTCCGCGCACGGCGGCGACCGCGCGCGCCGCCCGGCCCTTGGCCGCCCCGATCATCGGGGTGACCACCTCGCCGGTGAGCACGCCGTCGCGGGCCACGGGCCGGGTGCCGATCGCCCAGTCGGCGCCGAGGTGTTCGAGGACCGGGTCCAGGCAGGCGTGGAAGGAGCCGGACAGCAGGACCACGAACTCGCCCCGCTCCTTGTGCCGTTCGAGCCGGGCCACCGTCTCGCCGAGGAAGACGTCGCCGTCCGACAGCAGTGCGTCGAACCAGGCCCGGCCGGTCTCGGCGAGCTCGGACCGCCGCTCGCCCGCGTACAGCCGGTAGTAGTTCCGGTTGATCTCCGCGCGGGGGACGCCGCGCGCCGCGTCCCGGTGCAGTCCCGCCGTCAGGCGGTCGTACGTGCCGTCCGGCTCGCCGCGGCGGGCCAGGTGGAAGCGGAGGAAGGAGAACATGCTCTTGACCCGGACGAGCGTCTCGTCCACGTCGAAGAAGGCCGCGCCGGGCCGGGCGCTCCCGCCCGCCATCAGCCCAGGTCCCCGACGCGCGAGAAGCTCAGGCCGAAGAGGCAGATCGACTCGCCGTCCTGCCGGGCGTCGACCCGCACCCGGAGCTGGTCCACGCCGGCCCGGTCGCCCTCGCCGTCGTCCTCGCCCAGCTCCACCACGCCGCCCTGCGTGTAGTACGCCCCGGTGGCGGCGTCGCGGTCGGACCGGAGGACCTCGCCGACCTCCGCCGTCAGCTCCGTGGCGTGCTCCAGCTCGCCGAAGCGGCTGAAGACCACCGACAGGTCCGTGGGGAAGGTCCGCGACGGGGACATGCCGTGCACGTCGAGCGCGCCGAACAGGGCGAGCTGGCGGGCCGCCTCGGCGAGCACCATGCCCGGCAGGTGGTCCTGCGGGTGGTCGAACATGCTCGGGTGGTCGCCCGGGACGCGCAGCAGCGCCTGCGCCGTGGCGCCCTCCCGCGTGGCGTGGTCGATCACGACGTTGTCGCTGTTCTTCCGGCCGACGCGGTACGGCTCGACCGAGCCGCCGCGGCCCGTGTGCGGGTACGCGTCCGAGCTGGGCAGCGCCTTGCCGTCGCGGTTGCGCAGCCGCAGCGCCAGGTAGTCCTCGGGGGACTTGAACCGCAGGCCGACCGAGGCGCGGCCGATGACGGTGCCCCGCACGTCGATGTCGATGTCGTAGTCGAGGCCGGTGGTGAGGCCCTCGCGTTTGCGGTGGCCGGACACGGCGACCCGCAGGGTCATCGCGCACGGCGCCGCGCCGACGACGATCCGCTCCGGACGGCTCAGGTGGATGCGCAGGTGGGTGAGGATGAACTTGTGGCCGGTGGGCACTCCGTAGAAGGCGTGCGCGCCGGCCAGGGCCGACTGCCGGCAGGCCTCCAGGAGCAGCACCGGGTCGTAGGTGCTGGGGCGCAGCAGGTGGTCGCCGTAGTAGGCGTGCGAGCGGGGCAGCTGGGCGCCCGCGAGGTAGCCGGTGTCGTCGATCGGCTTCAGGTCGGTGAGGAACACCTCGCCCACCGAGTCGCGGTGC
>NZ_JBEZNU010000043.1:0-39218 GCF_040653375.1 Streptomyces sp. NPDC047974 | reverse complement strand
CCGACCTCGAATCCAAGGCCTTCCTCGACACCGAGTTCCCCTACTTCGGCGGCCAGCAGGCCAACCGCATCTTCGCCGAATCCGCCCGCAACGTCGGCGAGGACTGGTCCTACCTGCCCTTCCAGGTCTACGCCAACTCCATCTTCAACGACACCGTCGGCAAGGCCTACGTCTCCCCCACCACCCTCACCGACGGCCTCAAGGCCTGGCAGGACGCCAGCGTCAAGTACGGCAACGACCAGGGCTTCACCGTCAACAAGTAGCCGCATCGCGGCGGGGGCGGAGCCGGACGGCGCTCCGCCCCCGCGAGCCCTCGGAAAGGGCTTGCCACGCCCCGCATGTTTGCGTAAACATAGCGAGGCGACGTCTCGACTCGCACGACTTCACGTACAGGAGCAAGCAGCGCATGCCCGTTCTCCAGACAGACAAGGCCGGATTCCTGCTCGACGGCCGACCCTTCCGGTTCCTGTCCGGTGGGCTGCACTACTTCCGGGTCCACCCCGAGCAGTGGCAGGACCGGCTCCGCAAGGCACGGCTCATGGGCCTCAACACCGTGGAGACCTACGTCCCCTGGAACCTCCACCAGCCGCGCCCCGACCGCTTCGTCCTCGACGGCGGGCTCGACCTCCCCCGGTTCCTCGACCTCGCCGCCGCCGAGGGACTGCACGTCCTGCTGCGCCCGGGGCCGTACATCTGCGCGGAATGGGAGGGCGGCGGCCTGCCCTCCTGGCTGCTCGCCGAACCGGACATACGGCTCCGGTCCCGCGACCCGCGGTTCCTCGCGGCCGTGGACGACTTCTTCCGTCGCCTGCTCACCCCGCTCCGCCCGTACCTCGCCTCGCGGGGCGGCCCGATCCTGGCCGTGCAGGTGGAGAACGAATACGGCGCCTACGGCGACGACACGGCGTATCTGGAGCACATCGCCGGCTCGCTGCGCGCCTGCGACGTCGACGTCCCCCTGTTCACCTGCGACCAGCCGGTCGACCTGGAGCGGGGTTCCCTGCCCGGTGTCCTCGCCACCGCCAACTTCGGCAGCCGCTCGGCCCACCACCTCGCGGCGCTGCGCGCGCAGCGCCCCGAAGGGCCCCTGATGACCACGGAGTTCTGGATCGGCTGGTTCGACCGCTGGGGCGCCCCACACGTGGTCCGCGACCCGGACGACGCCGCCCGCGAGCTCGACGAGGTCCTCGCCGCCGGCGCGTCGGTGAACTTCTACATGTTCCACGGCGGCACCAACTTCGGCTTCACCAACGGCGCCAACGACAAGCACACCTACCGCCCGACCGTCACCTCCTACGACTACGACTCGCCCCTCGACGAGGCCGGCGACCCGACCCCGAAGTACACCGCCTTCCGCGACGTCATCGCCAAGTACGCGCCCGTGCCGGACGCCCCCGTGCCCGCCCCCGGCCCCAAACTGGCCGTTCCCGCCGTCGTGTTGGCGCAGAGCGCCGCACTGCTGCCGAACGCCGGCGTCCTGGCGCCGCGGATCGACTCCCGGCGGCCGCTGACCATGGAGGAGCTGGAACAGGACTTCGGCTTCGTCCTGTACGAGACCAGCCTGCCCGTGCGCGGCCCGGTCCTGCTGGAGATCGAGCACGTCCGCGACCGCGCCCAGGTGTTCGTCGACGGGCAGCCGGTGGGCGTCCTGGAGCGCGAGAACCACGAGCACTCCCTGGCCTTCACGGCCCCGCGGGCCGGCAGCGTGCTCTCGATCCTGGTGGAGAACCAGGGCCGGGTGAACTACGGCCAGGGCATCCACGACCGCAAGGGCCTCCTCGGCGCGGTCCTCCTCGACGGCGTCGAGCCGTCGGCATGGACGAACCGGCCGCTGCCGCTCACGGCCCTGGAGGGCGTCCCCTTCGCACCCACCACGACGATCCCCGTCGGTCCGGCCTTCCACCGGGGCACCTTCGCACTCGACGAGACGGCCGACACCTACCTGCACCTCGACGGCTGGACCAAGGGCAACGCCTGGGTGAACGGCTTCCCGCTCGGCCGGTACTGGTCCCGCGGACCGCAGAAGTCGCTGTACGTCCCCGCGCCCGTGCTGCGCGCCGGCACGAACGAGATCGTCGTCCTGGAACTCCACGCCGGGCCCCGGGCCCGTACCGTCGACTTCCGCGCGACGCCCGACCTCGGCCCGACCGAGGAGTAGGACCACTCGGCGACGCCGGGCCCGGGCGCCTCCTCCCCCGCACGCCCGGGCCCGGCCCCCCTCCGCCCCAGCCCTCCCGACCCTCGGGAGGGCTTTCGCCGTTCCCGGGCGGCCGGGGGCACACGCCTGCGCCGGGCGGCTGCGCCCCCTCAGGGGACCGCCGCGTCGGAGCGCGGCATCGGGACGAAGCCCGACGGTCCCTTCTCCCGCGCACCGTCCGTGGAGGGCGCCGGCCGGAGTGGCGGGAACCGGTCCACCCCGGGGCCGCGCCCCCCGTACCTCGCGCGCCCTCCCCGGCGGGCGTACCCGGCCGGGGGCAGGGCCACGGTTCCCGGCGGCACAGCCGTCACCGTCGAGCCGCCGAGCCGTCGAGCACCTCGGGAGGCCGATCCGCCGACCATCCCGGTACACCGAGAGGCCCGCTCCCCGGAGGGAGCGGGCCTCGTCCGTGCGCCGGAGCGACGGGTCAGTGCGGGAGTCCGACCGCCCGCTCGCCGTTGCGGCGCTGCTGGATGACGACGGCGGCCACGAGCAGGGTGCCCTGGGCGACGTTCTGCCAGAAGGTGTTGATGCCCTGGACGGTGAGGCCGTTCTCCAGGGCGCCGAGGAGGGCCACGGCGAGCAGGGTGCCGCCGACCCCTCCCTTGCCGCCCTTGAGGGCGCAGCCGCCGAGGGCGGCGGCGGTGATGGCCTTGAGTTCGAGGCCCTCGCTGCCGGAGACGGGCTGGCCGGAGCCGGTGCGGGCGGTGAGCAGGATGCCGGCGACGGCGGCGACGACGCCGATGAGGGCGTAGACGGCGACGAGGTACTTGTTGATGTCGATGCCGGCGAGGCGGGCGGCGGTGTCGTTGCCGCCGATGGCGTAGAGGTTGCGGCCGATGTCGGTGTACTTGAGCATCACGTGCACGGCGACCGCGACGGCGACGAGGATCCAGACCATCACGGGCAGGCCGGCGATCTTGCCGCGGCCGAGGAAGACGAAGGCGTCGTCGTTGAGGACGTACCCCTGGGCGCGGCCGTCGGACAGGAGCTGGGCGAGGCCCTTGTAGGCGGCGAGTCCGGCGAGGGTGGCGATGGTCGGGTTGACGCGGCCGTAGACGATGGCCACGCCGTTGGCGACGCCCACCAGGATGCCGACGCCGACGGCGGCGAGCATGCCCGCCAACGCGCTGGAGCCGGTACTGGTGAAGACCATGGCGCTGACCACGGAGGCCACGCCGACCTGGGAGCCGACGGAGATGTCGAGGCCGCCGCAGATGATGACGACGGTCTGGACGACGGCGAGGAGACCGGTGATGGTGGCCGCCTCGGCGATCACCTGGAGGTTCGCGAGACTGAGGTAGTTCTCGTTGAGGGCGCCGAACAGTCCGAGGACGACGACGAGCGCACCGATGAGGCTGAGGTTCTGCCCGCCGAGGGCGGCCAGTGGCGAGCGCTTGCGGAGCGCGGGCGGCGCCTTCTCGGTCCCGGCCGGGGAGGTCGTGGCGGTGGTCATCGGGGGCCTCCATGGGCGGAGTCGGTGCGGGGCCGTGCGGCGGCCGGGGTGGGGACGGGGTCGAGCGGGGCCAGGTCATCGGCCATGGCGAGGTGGAGGATCGCTTCCTCGGTGGCCTCGCCCCGGCCGAGTTCGCCGGTGACGCGGCCGCCCTGCATCACCACGACCCGGTCGGCGAGTCCGAGGACCTCGGGGAGCTCGGAGGAGATGACGAGCAGGGCGACGCCGTCCCGCGCGAGGTCGGCGATGATCCGGTAGATCTCCGCCTTGGCCCCGATGTCGATGCCGCGGGTCGGCTCGTCGAGGATCAGGACCTTCGGCCGGCGCAGCAGCCAGCGGGCGAGGACGACCTTCTGCTGGTTGCCGCCGGACAGCTTGCGCACCTCGTGCTCGATGGACGGGGTGCGCACCCTGAGCCGGTCGGCGAAGTCCTGGGCGACGGCCTTCTCCTGGCCGCGGCGGACGAAACGCAGCCGGCGCAGCCGGTCCAGACTCACCAGGGAGGTGTTGTCGCGGATGGACCGCTGGAGGAAGAGGGCCTGGGCCTTGCGCTCCTCCGGGGCCAGACCGATGCCGGCCCGGATGGCGTCCTTCGGACTGCGCAGCCGCAGCGGGCGGCCGTCCAGGACGATCCGGCCGGAGCGCAGGGGGCGGTCTCCGGCGAGGGCGAGCCCCAGCTCCGAGCGGCCGGCGCCCATCAGGCCGGCGAGGGCGACCACTTCTCCCGCCCTGACCCGGAGGCTGACGTCGGTGACGTCGTCGGTGGTGACGCCGTCCAGTTCCAGGACGACGTCGTCCCGGGCGACGTCCTGCCGTACGAAGAGGGAGGAGAGGTCGCGGCCGACCATCAGCCGCACGACCTCCCTCTCGGTGCTCGCCGCGGCGTCGAGGACACCGGCGGAGGCGCCGTCGCGGAGGACGGCGATCCGGTCCGCGAGCCGGAAGATCTCCTTCATGCGGTGGGAGACGTAGATGATCGCGATGCCCTGGGTGCGCAGCCGGCCGATCAGGGCGAACAGGGCCTCGGCCTCGTTCTCCGCGAGCGAGGAGGTCGGCTCGTCGAAGGCGATGACCTTCGCCTCGCCGGTGAGGGCGCGCAGAATTTCCACCAGCTGCCGCTGTGCGGGGGTGAGTTCGGAACCGAGCAGGTCGGGGTCGATGACCTTTTCGAAGCCGAGCCGTGCGAGGTCCGCGGTGATCCTGCGGTGCAGCTCGCCGCGATCGAGGCGGCGGCCGGCCGTGCGGGGAAGGGATCCGGCGTAGACGTTCTCCGCCACGGAGACGTGCGGGATGATCTCCGGTTCCTGCGGGATGATGCGGATCCCGGCCCGGCGCGCGTCCTGCGGCGAGGCGAACGAGACCGGTGCGCCGTCGAGCAGGACACGGCCTTCGGTGGGCTGGTGGTCGCCGGTGAGGATCTTCAGCAGCGTGGACTTGCCCGCGCCGTTCTCGCCCATGAGGGCGGTGACCCGCCCCGGGGGGAAGGTCAGGGTGACGCCGCCCAGGGCCTGAACGGCTCCGAAGCGCTTGGTGATGTTCTCGACGGCGACACCGACACCTGGGGTCGCCTGCGTCGGGGGTGGGGTGCCGGGTGTGGTCATGCTGACCTCGTGTGCTGGAGGGACGGGAAGGGGCCGGGGCGCCCGCCGGCCGGCGGGAGGGGGCCGGTCGGCGGGAGGGGGCCGGTGCGGCGGACGGGGCGGTGCGCCGCACCGGCGGTCGGGGGCGGCGGCTCAGCCGCAGGTGACTCCGGCGGCCTTCCAGGTGGCGGCGTCGACCATGGTGGTCGGGGCGAAGGCCTCCTTGGGGAAGGCCTTGCCGTTCTTGAGCTTGTCGTACATCGTCTGCACGGCCAGCGCGCCGACGTCCTTGCCGTTGATGAACAGCGCGGCCTTCATGCCGGACGGCTTGCCCGAGCTCCAGTTCTTGCAGGCGAGGTAGGCGCCGAGGCCCACGCCGATGACGTCGTCGGCCTTGAAGCCGGCGTTCTCCAGCGCGGTCACGCCGCCCTGGACGTTCTCGTCGTTGCAGCCCCAGAGCACCCAGTGCTTGACGTCCGGGTTCGCGGTGACGGTGGCCGCGATCTTGTCCTGAGCGCCGGTGGGGCTGTTGTCCGTGGGCACGTCGATGTTCTGCACCTTGGCCCCGGCCGCGGCGGCGAAGGCGTCCTTGGCCGCCTGGACGCGGTCGGTGCAGACGGTCACGTCCTGCTTCCACGCGGAGATGGTGCGCGTCTCCTCCGGCTTCCACCCCGCCTTCGCGAACTCCGCGGCGGCACGCTTGCCGACCTCGCCGCCCATCTGCTGTCCGCTGAAGCCGATCCGGGGCACCAGGTTCTCCGCCGGACAGGCGGACGGGTCCGGGCCCGTGGTGCAGATCTGGTCGTCGGACGTGAGCAGGGCGACGTTCGCGTCCTTGGCGAGCTGGGCGACCTGAGGGCCGACGGCCGGGTCGGGCACGACGACGATCAGGCCGTCGCTCTTCTGCGAGATCGCCGACTGGGCCTCGCTGATGGTCTTGTTGGCGTCGGTGCCGAGGTTGACGACCTTCAGGTCGATGCCGAGTGCGTCCGCCTTGGCCTGGGCGCCGGCCGCCTCGCCGACGAAGTACTCCTGGTCGCCCTGCTTCTGCAGGTACGTCAGCGAGATCTCGCCGTCGACCTTGCCGGCTCCTCCGCCGTCTCCCCCGCCTGCCGCCTGCTTCCCGCTGGAGCAGGAGGCAAGGGCGAGGACGGTGACGAGTCCCAGGGCGGCCGCCGCCATCGGCCGCCGGTGAAATTCAGTGAACATGCCATTCCCCTTGCTCGGACGGGCCGCACACGGTCGACCGGTGAGGCGCGGTTTCGGGTGGCTCGCGGCGGACCGCGGCGAGGGAGGGGAACGACGGTTCCGATCCCGTCCGACGACGGCGCGCGAGCGAACGGCCGGGCACTCCCTGGAGTGTTGAAGTCACCACAGCCCGTCATTAATCAACTTGATGCCCCACAGAAAAGCGCCGTTTCCATCAAAAGTCAACAAGAGACTCCATGCCGCAAGGATCGATACGCCCCTGTTACCGGCGCCGCCGCTGACGCGTCCAGAGCGGCAACCGAGGCGGGCCAGGGGGTCCGCTCACCTGCAGCGTCCACCGGCTTCCGTCGGCTTCGCCGGATTCGCCGGATTCGCCGACATGCGCCTCGACCGGTGAGATGTTGAAACATGTTGGATTAGGCGTCGCACGCTCCCACACGAGCTCGAACAGCGAGACCAGCGCGTGCAGCAGCGCGGACTGGTCGAGGAGGCTGCGGCGGACGCCGGAGACCATGAACGGGACCAGGCCGGCCGACCGGTCGGTGAGGAGCATCTCTTCAGGACGACGACGTACCGGCCGCCTTCGCCGGTCGGCGCCGCACCGGCGCTCTGGGCGGCTGCCGGAAGCGTGCCGAACACCGCCGCGGCTGCCAGCGTGAGGCCCGCGGATATCGCGAACCGCTTCATGGTTCCTCCTGGTGGGGGTGGGGTTGTCGGCCAAGACGGTAAGGGCGACTTCGGCCGACTCGTATGCCGGTTTCCCGTCTTTGCCGCTATTCCGACAGCAGGAGGCCGGGGTCCGCGAGGCCGTACGGGCCGGATCGCAGGGGACCGCCGACGCCCCCGACGGAGGCACCCGCAGGGCCGAGCGAAGGCCGCCCCTTCCCCCGACGCCGGTCACCCCGGCCCCGTCAAGCAGGTCTCCGCAGAAGGCCGATGGCGGCGACGGGGACGACCTGGGTACTCGTCCGGCCGAGGTGCAGGGGCGCGGCGGCCGTCAAGCCGCTCCCGGGAGAGGAAATCCCAGGTCACCGCGCGCGGCCCCGAGCCTTCAGCGTGGCGGTCGGGACCTCCGGTGCGTCCACGCGGTCGCCGTCGTACCCCTTCACCTCGCCCTCCAGTCCTCGCGGGCCTTGCGGATCTCGTCGTCGGTGCGGCCGGCGTCGCGTTCTGCCGATTCCTGCCTGTGGTTCTGCCTGGAAGCGGCAACGGCCCGCTGCTTGGCTGTTCGGTGTGGGCAGGGACCCGGTACGGCGTCCTGTTCGCGTTCGCGGCAGCCCCCGGAGTCACTTCCCCAGAGCGGTGAGAAATTGAGCATGGTGTTGACGACCGCCTCCGTGCCGGACCAGGACAAGGTCGCGTTCTGGAACGACGCGGTGAGCAGGACGCTGGTGCCGATGGAGGTCGCCCCCCGGGGTGACGGGCCGTTCGACGGCCGGATCGCCGCCGGCCGTCTCGGGTACCTGCAGGTCTCCACCGTGGAGGCCGACGCGGGGCGGGTCAGCCGCACGCCGGCGCTCATCGCCAGGTCGGCCGAGGCGCTGGTGGCGGTCGGTGTCCAGACGTCCGGCACGGCCACCTTCGTCCAGGACGGCCGACGGGCCGAGGTGCGTGAGGGTGACCTGGTGGTGTACGACACGACCCGGCCGTACTCCTTCGACTACCCGCAGCGGTTCGCCACGCACGTGTTCCAGCTGCCGCGCCGCGCACTGGGAGTGCCGGACAGCGACATCCGGCAGGTCACGGGCAGCGCCATCGGCACCGAGGACGGCCTCGGCGCGATGCTGCTCCCCTTCCTGGCCACCCTGGCCTCCTCCCCCGCCGACGGCTACCCGCCGACGGTCGCGGACCGGCTGGCCGGCAACGTCGTCGAGCTGTTCGCCACCCTGATCGCCGAACGGGCCCACCCGGACGGCACGGACGGGGACGCGCCGAGCCATCTGGTGCTGCGCGTCCGTGACCACATCAACCGGAACCTGGGCGACCCGGATCTGTCGCCGGAGCGCATCGCCAAGGCGCAACGGATCTCCGTCCGCTACCTGCACCGGCTGTTCGAGGGCGAAGGGATCACGGTCGGCCAGCTCATCCGGCAGAGGCGCCTGGAGGAGTGCGGCCGCGAACTGGCCCGCCGCGGCAGGACCGCCCCCACCGTGTCCGCCGTGGCGCAGAGGTGGGGCTTCGTCAGCCCGGCCCACTTCAGTCGGTCCTTCCGCGCCGCCTACGGCGTCTCCCCCCGTGAATGGCGCAGCCTGCGCACCGCCCGGGACGATCTCCGGGGCGCCCCGGCGGTCGTCCCGGCCCCCGGGATCGTCCCCGGGGGCGCCGCGGGTGGCGCCGGTGCCGACCGCCCCGGGGTCGGCTTCCCGCCGTCCGGCAGGTGAGTGCCCGCTCCTGCCGCCGCGCCCACGGCGCCGGTGCCCGGCCCCCGCGGGGCCCGTGCGCCCGAACCATCCCTTCGCTTCAGCCCTCGGCAGGAGACCGTGCGTGACCGGCTTCGTCCCCTCGTCCCCTCGACCAGTCCTGGACCACTGCACCCGGGCCTTCGTGTCCCGGCGCGTCTGCCCGCCGTCGGCGCCGGACCAGGACCTGGAACAGGCCCGTCTGGACCTCGCGCGGCTCCAGGGCGCGGACGGCCCCGACCCTCGTGACGAGGAGGCCGTCTCCACGGAGTGGTTCGCCCTGCCGGTCGGGCCGACCGGTCGCGTACGGGTGCTGGTGGTCAGGCCGGCCGGGAGCACGGGCGCGATCCCTGTCGTGCTGTTCCTGCACGGTCTCGGCTGGGTACTGGGCGACGCGGGCACCCATGAGCGTCTGGTGCGCGCGTTCGCCCTCGGCACGGACGCGGCCGTGGTCTTCGTCGAGTACGCGCGCGCCCCCGAGGCGCGGTATCCGGTCGCCGTGGAGCAGTGCTACGCCGTCGCCCGGTGGGTCTGCGAGCACGGCGGCGAGATCGGCCTGAACGGCAGCCGGATGGCCGCCGTGGGCGATTCGACGGGCGGCAACCTGGTGGCGGCGCTGACACTGCTCGCCAAGGAGCGCGGCGGGGTGCGGCTGCGGCAGCAGGTGCTGATCTGCCCGGTCACCGACGCCGGCTTCGACACCCCCTCGTACCGGGAGTTCGCCACCGGCTACTTCCTCGACGGTGCGACCATGCGCTGGTTCTGGGACCAGTACCTGCCCGACGTACGACAGCGGAGCCAGGCCACGGCGTCACCGCTGCGGGCCTCCCTGGAGCAGCTCGCCGGGCTTCCCCCGGCGCTGGTGGTCACCGGCGAGGCCGACGTGGTGCGCGACGAGGGCGAGGCGTACGCGACGAAGCTCCGGGAGGCCGGCGTACCGGTGGTGTCCGTGCGCTACCACGGGACGATCCACGACTTCATGGTGCTGGATCCGCTCCGCGACACGGACGCCGCCCGGGCCGCCCTCGTCCAGGCGCTCGACACCGTGCACGTCGCACTGCACCGGCACCGCGGATGAGCCCGCCGGGCTCATGCCGCGGGGAGCGTGTCCAGGAGTCTCCGCGCGGCTTTCAGCTCCTTGTCGTCGGCCGCCTCGCCGAGGGCGAGGGCCCGGCGGAGGGCGCGGCGGGCCTCCTCGGGCTCGCCCAGCTCGATCAGGGCCTCTCCCAGGAGCAGCAGCTGTTCGGCCTCCCGGTGGGAGGTGCCGAGGCGACTCGACTGGGCCTGGGCGCTGCGAAGGTGGGCGGCGGCCTCCCGCCACCGCCCCAGCGCGACGCAGTCGGCGCCGAGTGCCTGCGTCGTGTGGGCGCGGAAGATGTCGGCGACGTGCCCGCGCACCGGGCAGTCGGGTGCGTCGAGGAAGGCGATGACGCGCCGGTGCTGGGCCAGGGCTTCCTCGGCGCGGCCGAGCAGGCGGAGGGCGCTTCCGTAGAGGCGCACCGCCTGGGGCCAGACCTCGTGGTGTCCGGCGCTCTCCGACAGTTCGATGGCGGCGAGGGTCCGGTCCGCGACCGCCTGGGCGTTGCCGAGGAGCCAGTGCCCGCTCGCCGCCTGCACCAGTGCCGAGAGCTGCTGGTGGACGTCCTGTGCGCGGCGGGCGTGCACCAGCGCCTCGTCGGCCCGTTCGACGGCCTCGCGGTGGCGCTGCTCGCAGTTGTTCAGGGCCCAGGAGTGGCAGTTGAGGTGGAAGGCCCGCATGTACGGGTCGTCGAGTGCGGCGGCGCCCTCGGCGGCCAGGCGGAAGACCTCGGGCCAGTGTCCCCAGTGGACCCACAGGTCGCAGAACCATTCCATGGCGTGGGCGGTCTCCACGACCCGGGCGTGCTCACCCCGGCGAGCGGCGCCGCGCAGCGCGGCCAGCCAGGACGGGGCTTCGCTCTGCAGCCAGGCGCGGGCCTCCTCGGCGCTCTCCAGCGGAACGAGCCCCCGCCAGGAGGGCGGCGGCGCCCCGTAGTCGGGCTTGTACCAGCGGCCGGCGACGACCGCCGTGTCGAGGAGCCAGGTGCGCAACCGGTCCTCGGCCGCCGCCCGCTCGTCGGGTTCCTCCTCGCGGGACAGCCGGGCGCGGGCGAACAGCCGCAGCAGGTCGTGCACCTGGTAGCGGCCGGTGAAGGTGGCCTGCAGCAGACCGGCCTCGACGAGCTCCTCCATCACGTCCTCGGCCGCGAAGACGTCGGTGGCGGTCAGCGCGGCGCCGTAGGCGGCGGTCATGTCCGGTCCCGGGACCAGACTGAGCAGCCGCAGCATGCGTGCCGCCTGGGCGGTCAGCTGACGGTAGGACAGTTCGAACGCCGCCTCCACGCGCACGTCGCCGGCGGCGAGCGCGCCCAGGCGGCGTTCCTCGTCGGCGAGGCGCCGGACCAGGTGGGCGACGGTCCATCCGGAACGGACCGTCAGCCAGTTCGCCGCCACCCGCAGGGCCAGCGGCAGCCGTCCGCACAGCTCCGCGACCCGCGCCACGGCCGCGGCTTCCGCGTCCGCCCGCTCCTCTCCCAGGATCCGGCGCAGCAGGTCGACCGCCTCCTCCTGCGTCATCTGCGACAGCGGGAGGCGGTCGACGTCCTCGAGGCCGGTCAGGGGCCGCCGGCTGGTGACCAGCACCAGACTCCACCCGCCGGCCGGCAGCAGCGCGCGGACCTGCCCCTCGTCGCGGGCGTTGTCCAGCACCACCAGGCACCGGCGGTCGTCCAGCAGCGCCCGCAGCAGCCCCGCGCGGCCCTGCTGGTCCTCCTGCGCCAGCCGGCGGTCCGGGACGCCGAGGGCCTTCAGCAACTTCACCAGCGCCTCGCCCGTGTCCACGGGGCCGTCCACGCCGTGCAGGTCCACCACGAAGCAGCCGTCGGGGAACCTCTCCGCCAGTTCCGCCGCCGCCTTCAGCGCCAGCGTCGTCTTCCCGCAGCCCGGGGGACCCGAGAGGACCCACACCGGCGCTCCTCCGCCGGCCGGGACGCGGTCGGCCGCCGCCCGCAGGAGGGCCAGCTCCGGTTCGCGCCCCGTGAAGTCCCCCACCGATCGTGGCGGCACGACCGTGCCCGCCACCGCGACGGCGCGCGTCGGACGCGCCGCCCGCGCCGTGGCGAGCAGCGCCTCCCGCTCGTCGTCCGTGAGTCCGAGCCCCTCCGCCAGCGCCACCACCGTGCGCCGCTGCGGAACCAGACTGCGCCCCCGCTCCATGTCGCCGATGGCCCGGACGCTCACCCCGGACGCCTCGGCCAGCTCCTCCATCGTCAGACGGCCGTGCTGCCGCAGGCCGCGCAGCACGACACCGAAGGACTGTTTCCCGTACACGACTTCCTCTTCCGGTCAGCTCGTCGCCCGCACCGCGGCCCTGATCAGGTCGGCGACCTTCGTGGGCTCGGAGAGGGCGACGGCGTGGGAGGCGTCCGGCAGTTCGACGACGACGGCGCCGGCCCGTGCGGCGCCGAAGCGCTGCACCTCGGGGCCGATCGTGCGGTCGGCACCGGCCACCAGGGCCCAGGACGGTTTCGTCCGCCAGGCCGCAACGGCCGCGGGCTCGGTGAACGCGGCGGCGGCGAGCGGGCGTTGGGCCGCCGCCAGGGCGCCGGCGACGTCCTCGGGCAGGTCCGCCGCGAAGACGGCGGGAAAGGCCGTCTCCTCGATGGTCACCTCGACCGCGTGGGCGCCGTCGTGGAGCGGGTAGGTCCACTCCTTGAGGTGGTCCCCCAGCGGAGGAGCGGGGCAGCTCCCCCGGAGCCGGCCGAGGCTCTCGCCCTCGTGGGGCACGTAGGCGGCCACGTAGACGAGCCCCACGACGTTCTCCGCGGCGCCGGCCACGGTGATCAGCGCACCGGCGTAGGCGTGGCCGACGAGGACGGCCGGACCCTCGATCTGCGTCAGGACGGAGGCGAGGTGGGCGGCGTCCGACGCCAGGCCCCGCAGCGGGTTCGGCGGGGCGATCACGGGGATGCCGCTGCTCCGCAGGTCCGCGATGACGCCGATCCAGCCGGTCGCGTCGGCGAAGGCGCCGTGCACGAGGACGACGGTGGGGTGGGGCATGCCGGTTCTCTTCTCGGTGTCGGGCGGGACGGAGCGCGGGCGGCTCAGGGCTGTCGCCCGTCCTGGGCGGCGTCGCCGGTCATCGGGGCGAACGCCGAGGTGGCCAGGGCCTGCCACTGGCTGGGGCTCATGCCGTAGGCCCCGCGGAACGTGCGGCTGAAGTGCGAGGCGCTGCTGAAGCCCCAGCGGTGTGCCATCGCGGCCATGGTGGTCCGCCGGGTGGAGCGGCCCAGCTCGAACCGGCAGAATTCGAGCCTGCGCCGCCGGATCCACTGGCTCACCGTGCTGCCGTCGTTCTGGAACAGCTTCTGCAGGTACCGGACGGAGATGTGGTGGGCGCGGGCGATCGACTCCGGCGAGAGGTCCGGGTCCATCAGGTGTTCCTCGATGTGGGCGTGGATGCGGGACAGCAGCTCGCCGCCGGCTCCGGACGGGGCGTCGGCCGCGTCCGTCGTGTCCGCTTCGAGGAGCTCCATGACCAGGACGGAGAGGAGGTGTACGGCCGTGCGGGCACGCCGGTCGCCGATGGTGGACCGGCGGGACTCCGCCCCGGCGGCGAGCGCGGTCAGGAAGTCGGAGGCCAGCGCCCCGATGCCCTCCCCGCCCCGCACGGGCACGCCGAGCACCCGGTCGAGATCCCGCTCCGGGACGCCGAGATAGCAGCGGGGCACCCGGAAGAAGATCGTCCGGGAGTCCTCTCCGAACCGCAGCGGGCGCCGTCGGGCCGGGTCGCAGAAGACCAGGTCGCCCGGGTCCAGGAGCAGCTCGGCGCGCTCGTGGACGACGGTGACGGCCCCCCGGACGTGGACGGCGAGGTAGACGTGGTTGCGGTCGTTCGTGTCCGGCATCTCGGAGAGCAGCTGGACCAGCCACTCCGAGCGGGAGGCGGGCCCGGTCGGAGCCTGCGCCTGCCGGGGCGTCTGTTCGGGCGAACGGGACATCAGTGTGAGGGGCATGGGAGTTCCTGGCCGTGGGTGCGTGGGGGCGGAGGGGGTTCACGCCCCTCTCGCCGGCTCCTCGGCCAGGAACTCCTCCACCACGGCGTTGAAGGCCGGCGGGTTCTCCAGGAAGGGGAAGTGCGAGCTCGCCGCGTCGGAGGCGAAGACGTGCAGGCGCGCACCGGGAATCCGTTCGGCGACGAAGCGCTGCGACTCGGGATGCACATGGCTTCCCTCGCAGCCGATCACGAGGGTCGGCACGTCGATCCGGGGGAGCACGTCCCGCCAGTCCTGCGCGCAGTGGTCGAACAGCAGCGGCACGCCCGCGTGGGCGGGGGTCGACGCGATCTCCTGGTCGACGAAGGCCAGTACCTCGGGGTCGGGGTCGCCGGAGAACATGCCGCGCACGAAGTCGGCGCGGACCGCCTCGCCCTCCGGACCCGCGAGGGCCGCGCCCAGGTACAGCAGCCCCGACACGTCGAAGATGGCGCCGGACTCCCGCTGTTCCCGCTCGGTCATCCAGGGCACGGCGGCGACCGCCGCGGGCTGGTCGACGGCGACGAAGCGCCGGATCCGGCCGGTCCCGTACTGGTCGACGAAGCTCCACCACACCGAGACGCCCATGGACCAGCCCAGTGCGTCGAAACGGTCGAGGCCGAGATGGTCGACGAGTTCGAGCACATCGCGGGAGAGCCGGGCGATGCGGGAGCCGTGCCGCGGTGTGCCGGACTCCCCGTGGCCGCGGAGGTCGACGGTGACGACGCGGCGACCGGGCGCCAGCCCCTCGACCTGGTGGCGGAACATCGCCTGCGTCTGCCCCCAGCCGTGCAGCATCACCAGCGGGACGCCCTCGCCGCCGGTGTCCCGGTACGCGAGCCGTACGCCGTCCGTCGTGATCAGTTCCTTCATGACCTCTCCCCTGGTCAGAGGCGGTGCGAAGGCACCGCCCGTCCCGAACATCATCGAATGGGGCCCGCCGCCCGCACGACCGCGAGCTGTAGGAATCGGGCCGTGGATCCTCCTCGCTCTGTCGAAGCGGGTCCGTGGTCAGACGGCCCCGGCGGTGCTCGGGGCGAGGAGTTCCCCGACCCTGAGGCCGAGGTGCAGGGTGAGCCGGTGGGCGCCGTCGTCGAGGTCGAGCCCGGTGATCTCCTGGATCTGGCGCAGGCGGTAGTACAGCGAGGTGCGGTGGATGCCCAGCGTCTCCGCGGTCCTGGGGATCGACCCCGCGTGGTCGAGGAAGCAGCGCAGGGTGTCCCGCAGGCGGTCGCCGCCGTGGCTCTCGGTCAGGGTGCGCAGCGGCTTCGGGAGCAGCGACGCGTTCAGGGCGTGCTCGGGGAGCTGGAGCAGCACGCCGAGCTCCCCGAGGAGCTCCCAGTCACCGGCGCCCTTCAGGGAGGGCAGTCGGCGTGCCGCGCGGGCCGCCACGAGCGCCTGCTCGTAGGACGTCCACGCGTCGTCCAGGGTGGTGTGCCGGCCGCCGACGCCGATCACGGGGTCCGCCGACGGGTCCAGGAAGGTGCGGAGTTCGTCGAGGATGCGGGCGGTCTGGGCGGCGACCTCGTCCGGATGCGGCGGCCGGTCGCGGAGCTGGAGCAGGACCGCCCGCTCCTTGCCGATCGCGATCAGGCCCTGGGCGGAGCGGGTCTGCCGGTACCCCTCCAGTGCCGCCCACAGGGCGGCCTCGGACCGGTGCACGAGCTCCGTGCCGCAGCTCAGCTGGACGACGGTGACCAGGACGTGCTCCGCCGCGCCGAGCAGCCCCCGTTCCTCGCCGCGCCGTCGCGCGGTGGTGCGTGCGGCGACGTCGGCGCCGACGAGTGCGAGGGCCAGGTCCCGCTCGTCGCTCTTCCGGGTGTCGGCGGCGATCCACTCTCCGTACATCAGGGCCGCCATGGCCTCCGCGGCCCCGGCGATGGCGCGGGTCTCCTCGTCGGCCAGCGTCTTCTCGGGCACGACCACCACGAGCAGCCCGAGGAGGTGCCCGCGCTCGCGCAGCGGCACGACGTACCGGGGCAGCAGTCCGAGGTCGTGGCGGCCGTCGATGAAGCCGGGCCTCGGCCACTGGGTCACGCCCTGGTCGAGGACGTAGCGGATGGCGGCGTTGTCGGCGCGGCCTTGCAGCAGGGTGCCGATGCGCACCGGGTCCTCGTCGCCGAAGTGCCGGCTCGTGCAGACCATGCGGACCAGCGGGTCGTCGACGGCGACGGACCGGCCGAGCCGCTCCGCGAGCTCGTCGACGAGCGCCTGGAGCTCGGGGCTGCCAGGGCGGGCTCGCTGGAGCCTTACGGTCATGCGGGGTTCCTCTCTCGATCAGGGGTTCGCCGCGGATCACTCGGTTCCGCGGCTCTTGATCATTCTGAGGAAGCGACGACGACGGCACATCGCATGAATCGTCCATTGCCCCGGTACGCGCGGGGGATACGAAGCGACTACTCTCCGTGGTCGCGGTGCCCGGCCAGCCGGGTGAGCTCCGGGCGCGAGGTGACGTCCAGCTTGGTGAAGGCCCGGCGCAGGTGCGAGGCCACCGTGTGCCGGGAGAGGGAGAGCTCCTCGGCCGCCTGCTGGTTGGTCAGGCCGCGGGCCACGAGCCGGACCACCCGGACCTCCGCGGCCGTCAGTTCGGGCCAGGCGCCGTCGAGTCCGGCAGGCGAGGGGCGCTTGCGGACGCCGGCGGCCCGCAGGCGTCGGCGGACCCGTGCGACGTCCCGTTCGGCGCCCGCGCGGGAGTAGAGCGCGAGGGACGTCTCGTAGTACGGCACCGCGTCGGACCGCCGGGTGGCCGCCAGTCTGCGTCCGGCGTCCTCCAGCGCGGACGCCCGGGCCAGCACCCGGGGGCAGTGCTCGTACAGCCGGACGGCGCGTACGAGAGGGGCGAGGTCGTTGTCGAGGAGGCCCCGGGCGTGCGCGGCGGTGGCGGCGAGGAACGTGAGGTCGGGATTGAGCGCGGCTCGCCGCTCGGCCTGGGCGACCGCCTGCGCGGCCCGTTCGAGCGCGCCCGCGCGCAGGGCGAGACGGACGAGCACGGGGGCGTCGGCGGGGTCGATCAGACCGGCGTACGCGGGCCGGTCCTCGGCGGGCGACGTCATCACCTCGTCGAGTTCGGCCATGGCGTCGGCGGGTCGGCCTTCGAAGTCGGCCGTGAGCGCCAGCATCCAGGAGCCGAAGTGCCGGACGACGGGTGCGCCGTCGCTCCGCATGCGCCTCGCCTGCGCCGCGTACGCCTGTGCGGTCCGCCGGTCGCCGGTGTGGAGGGCGACGCGCAGCATCACGTACCGGAGGGTGACGTCGGCGAGGTTGCCCGGGCCGGGATCGTCGGCCGCGGACGCGGCTTCGCAGTCGGCCCGGGCGTCCGCCAGCCGTCCGGCCTCCAGCAGGATCCGGGAGCGGGTCATGAGCCACATGCGGGTGGCGGCCGTGCGGCCCTGCTCGCCGGTGATCCGGATGCCCTCCTCCGCGACGGCGAGCGCCTCCGCGGTGCGTCCGGTGGTGTTCGAGAGCAGCGCGTGCCACAGGGCCTCCGGGACCCACAGCGAGGTGCTGACGCCCAGGGCGTCGGCGAGCGCGGCGGACCGCTCGGCCTGCCGGAACGCCTCGGTCAGGTCCATGCGGTGGAAGCTCACGGCCGAGCGGACCGTCGTCAGGGTGGCCTCGGCGGTCCGGTCACCGGCGGCCGCCGCGGCCTCCCACGCCTCCGCGGCGACCCGTTCGGCCGCCGCGTGCTCGCCCGACATCGACAGGCCGACGGCGAGCATCGCGAGCAGCCGTCCCCGCAGGGCCTCGGGGATCCCGGGCAAGGCCGCCCCGGCGCGGGCCTGCCGGACCGCCTCGGAGAAGTCGAACGGTACGGCGAGGCGTGCCAGGGCGAGGCGTACGAGCGCCTCGTCGTCGGGTCCGAGCCCGCCGGCCGCCAGGGCGGAGGCGCCCAGCTCGCGCGCCTGGGCGGCCCGGCCCGTCTGCCAGAGCAGCGGGATCGTCTCGGCGATGATCCGCGGCCGCTCCGGAGCGTCCGCGCCGGCGAGTTGCAGGGCCCGGAGGCTGCGCTCCGCGGCGGGTCCGGGTGCGGTGGCGGCGAGGTCCGCCGCTTCGGTGCGCAGCCGGTCGGCCTCGGCGGTGTCTCCCGCGTGCGCCGTCGCCGCCGACGGCCCGGACGGTTCGGCGGAGGAGGCCGCGCCGCCCGGCGGCAGCCCGGCCCGACGGCGGAGTGCCTGCCGCAGGGGCAGGGGGACGCCGGCGTCCACCGCCTCGCGGATCAGGTCGTGGCGGAAGGCGAGGCGATCGCCGCTCTCGGCGAGCAGATCGGCGTCGAGGGATTCCTGCACCGCCGCGATGAGCGCCACCGGGGACCTGCCGAGCAGTTCGGCGAGCAGCGCGACGGTGACCGGGCCGCCGGCGACGGCCGCCGTCCGCACCAGCTCCCGTG
The DNA here is from genome assembly GCF_040653375.1 of Streptomyces sp. NPDC047974. NCBI lineage: Bacteria > Bacillati > Actinomycetota > Actinomycetes > Kitasatosporales > Streptomycetaceae > Streptomyces > Streptomyces sp. NPDC047974. The sequence goes on along the minus strand of NZ_JBEZNU010000043.1, from coordinate 20,939 downwards.
CCTCGTCGGACAGCTGGTCGAGGCGGCGCACGACGGAGGGAAGGACCCGGGGGGCCGGGGGGCCGGCGGACAGCCGGGCCGTGCCGTTCTCGATGGTCACCGCCTCGTCCCGGAGCGAGCCCAGCAGTTCGACGAGCAGCTGCGGCACGCCCTGAGCGCGGCGGGCGACGCGCAGGACGCCGGGGTCGGGGAAGGCCCCCAGGACGTCCTCGGTGATCTGCGCGGTCGCCCGGTCCTCCAGCGCGCCCAGCGCCAGCTCATGGGCGCCCGCCTGCCGGATCCTGTCCAGGGTCGTGCGCACGCCCGACGGCACGCTGCCGCCGCGCACGGCGACCAGCCACAGGATCGGGTGCGACGAGAGCCCGGCCGCGAGGGTGTGGAAGGTGAGGAGGGTCAGGTCGTCGCACCACTGGAGGTCGTCGAGGACGACCAGCAGGGGGCCGTCGCGCACGGTCTCCCGCAGGCGGTCCGCCAGTTCCTGGAGCAGCCAGAACTGCTGGCCGGGTGTGGTGGCGAGGTCCCGGAGCCGGACGGTGCCCGACAGCGGCCCCTGGCCGGCGAGCACGCCGTCGAGGAACGGGCCGAGCGGCCCGAACTTCTCGTCGGGGTCGGCCGCCCCCTCGAAGACCCTGGTCCCGCGCCGCCGCGCCACCGCCGCGGCCTCCGCGAGCAGCCGGGACCTGCCGATGCCGGCGGTGCCCTCGACGCGGACGATCCCGCCGGCGCCCCGGTCGAGCGCGTCGAGCCGCTCCTCGATGAACGCCAGCTCGGCGTCCCTGCCGCGGAGGGGTGTGGGTACGCCGCCGAGCTCCTCGGGTGGAGTCCCTGTCGTCACTCGGTTCACGCTCGTTCCGCCTGGCCTGGGCCGCGCGGGACGGCCTCGGTGCCCGTGCGGTACGGCGGAACAGTATGGGCCATCCGCCCACCCCGCCCTCGGCCGGGGCGGTGACGGCTCCTCAGTCGAAGCGCAGGTCGGCCAGTTGCCGTTCGAGGACGGTGACGTCGTCCTCGGGCTCCGCCCCGACCGGGCGCGCCGCCATGAGCGCGGCGAGTTCGCCGCCCGCGCGGCGGACCCGGCCGGGCAGGCCGTCGGTGTACGCGTCACCGCCCGAGCCCCAGTCCTCGGAGGCCGCGAACACGGCGGTGGGCACGACGACCGTGCGGAGGTAGGCGAAGAGCGGGCGGACGGCGTGCTCCAGGACCAGGGAGTGGCGGGCCGTACCGCCCGTCGCCGCGGTCAGGACCGGCGTCCCGGTGAGGGCGTCCGGATCGATCACGTCGAAGAAGGACTTGAAGAGTCCGCTGTAGGAGGCCGCGAACACGGGGGTCACGGCGATCAGGCCGTCGGCCGTCGTCACCGCGTCGATCGCGGCCTTCAGGCGCGCGGGCGGGAATCCGGTCACCAGGTGGTGGGCGATGTCCCCGGCCAGTTCGCGCAGTTCCACGACCTCCGTCGACACCTCGTGGCCCCGGGCGGCGAGTTCCTCGCGGGTGGATTCGGTCAGCCGGTCCGCGAGCAGACGGGTGGAGGACGGGGTGCTCAGCCCCGCGGAGACCACGATCAGCCTCATGCGGCGGCCGCCTTCCCGGCGGCGCGGAGCGAGGCGTGCGTGGGGGCCTCCGGCACGCCGGCCGGACGGCCCTTCGCGAACTCCGTCCGCAGGACGGGCACGACCTCCTCGCCGAGGATGTCGAGCTGTTCGAGCACGGTCTTCAGGGGCAGGCCCGCGTGGTCCATCAGGAACAGCTGGCGCTGGTAGTCGCCGACGGTCTCCCGGAACGACAGGGTCCGCTCGATGACCTGCTGGGGCGAGCCCACGGTCAGCGGGGTCTGCTCGGTGAAGTCCTCCAGCGACGGGCCGTGGCCGTACACCGGCGCGTTGTCGAAGTAGGGACGGAACTCCCGTACGGCGTCCTGGGAGTTCTTCCGCATGAAGACCTGGCCGCCGAGGCCGACGATCGCCTCCTCGGGCCGGCCGTGGCCGTGGTGCGCGAACCGGCGCCGGTAGAGCTGCACCATGCGCCGGGTGTGGTCGGCCGGCCAGAAGATGTTGTTGTGGAAGAAGCCGTCGCCGTAGAAGGCGGCCTGCTCCGCGATCTCGGGGGACCTGATGGAGCCGTGCCAGACGAACGGCGGGACGCCGTCCAGGGGCCGGGGCGTCGAGGTGAACGCCTGGAGCGGGGTGCGGAAGGTGCCTTCCCAGTCCACGACGTCCTCGCGCCACAGCCGGCGCAGCAGCGCGTAGTTCTCCTTGGCGAGGTTGATGCCCTGGCGGATGTCCTGCCCGAACCACGGGTACACCGGACCGGTGTTGCCGCGGCCCGTCATCAGGTCGACCCGGCCGTCGGCGAGGTGCTGGAGCGTCGCGTAGTCCTCGGCGATCTTCACCGGGTCGTTGGTGGTGATGAGCGTCGTGGCCGTGGACAGGATCAGTCGCTCGGTGCGGGCGGCGATGTGGCCGAGCAGGGTGGTCGGTGACGACGGCACGAACGGGGGGTTGTGGTGCTCGCCGGTCGCGAAGACGTCGAGCCCGACCTCCTCCGCCTTGAGCGCGATGGCGACCATCGCCTTGATGCGCTCGTGTTCGGTCGGGGTGCGGCCGGTGGTGGGGTCGGGTGTCACGTCCCCGACGGTGAAGATGCCGAACTGCATGGCTGTCTGCTCTCCTGAGCTCGTCCGGTTCCCGCGCCGGGGAACCGCGGGACCGGGGTGACGTCGGGGGTTCCGGCGTCACCCCGAAAGGTCGACGGGAAGGGCGTCACTTCGCCAGGAAGGCGAGGAGGGCGGTGTTGACCTCCTCGGCGTGGGTCCACAGCAGACCGTGCGGGGCGCCCTCGATCTCGACGTAGTCGGCCGACGGGAGCGCCTTGTGGAAGGGGCGCGCGGTGCCCTCGGCGGGCAGGATGCGGTCGGCGGTGCCGTGCAGGATCAGGGCCGGCACGTCGACGGCGGGGATGTCGGCGCGGAAGTCGGTGTACCAGGTCGCCGGGGCGGCGGAGGCGGCGAAGGAGCCGCCGCGGGCCGCGGTGTTCCAGCTGTTGCGGACGGCCTCCTCGCTGATCCGGGTGCCCAGGTTCTCGTCGAGGTTGTAGAAGTCCTGGAAGAAGGCCGTGTAGTAGGCGTACCGGTCGGCCTTGACGGCGGCGACGACGCCGTCGAAGAACTCCTTCGGGGCGACGCCGTCCGGGTTGTCGTCGCTCTTGAGCAGGCAGGGCTCCAGGGAGGCCAGGAAGGCGACCTTGGCGACGCGGCCGGAGCCGTACGTCGAGACGTAGCGGGCGACCTCGCCGGTGCCCATGGAGAAGCCGACGAGGACGGCGTCCTTCAGGTCGAGGGTCTCCATCACCGTGTTCAGGTCGGCGGCGAAGGTGTCGTAGTCGTAGCCGGTGGTCGGCTGGGAGGAGCGGCCGAAGCCGCGGCGGTCGTACGTGATCACGCGGTATCCGGCGTCGAGCAGGGCGGCGCTCTGGCGCTCCCAGGAGTGGCCGTCGAGCGGGAAGCCGTGGATGAGGACGACGGGCTGCCCGGCGCCCTGGTCCTCGAAGTACAGCTCGACGGGGTTGGTGTTCTCCTGGCCCACGGTGATGTACGGCATGGGGGGGTCCCTCGTTTCGGGTGGACGGGTCCGCGCGTCGGAGCGGCGCGGCATGCCCGTCACGCTAGGACCGGTCCCCCGCCTCCTGTTGCCGTTCCGCGCACCGCTCCTTGCACGGGGGCGCAGAGGTCGCTCAGTCGCCGGTGGCCGTCCCGGCGTCGTCCTCCGCGAGGACGATCCGGGCCAGGTGGACCCGTGAGCGCACCGCGAGCTTGCGGAAGATCGACGCCAGATGGGTGTTGACCGTGTGCGGGGAGACGACGAGGGCCTCCGCGGCCGACCGGTTGGTGTGGCCCGCGGCGATCAGCCGGGCCACCTTGCGTTCCGAGGCCGTGAGCGCGTCCCAGCCCTGATCGGTGCGCGACCGGACGCGTCCGGTGCGCCGGCCCGGGCGGCGTGCGGCCTGTTCCAGGTCGGCCCGGACCTGGTCGGCCTCGGCATCGGCCCCGGCCTGCGCGTAGAGGTCGTGCGCCCTGGTCAGGGCGGGTGCCGCGGCGCCACCGGAGTTCAGCAGCGCCCGTCCGAGGTCGGCGGACGCGGCGGCGAGCGGCAGCGGCCGGGGGCCGGCCAGGAGGAGTTCCACCGCCCGCTCCAGAAGCCCGTGGTCGGCGTCGACCAGGGCGGACGCGTGGGCGGCCGTGCCCTGGGCGGTCGGCACGGTGGGGTTGCGGGCGGCGTGTGCGGCGGTCTGGGCCGCGAGGTCCTCGGCCAGCTTCCGGTCCCCGCCGCGCAGGGCGATGTGCACGGCCTGGACGACATGGGGGCGCAGGAGCCGCCACCGGAGGAAGGGGTGGTCGCGCTGCACCGACCGGACGAGTTCGGCCGCTGCCGCGTGGTCGCCGTCGGCGTCGGCGACGACGGCCTCGAAGTACCGGTGCGTGGCGTGGTTGCCCGTGTTCGGCCGGTCGGCCACGGTCGCCCGGACGACGTCGAGGTGTTCCCGCGCGGCCTCGCGGTCGCCGCGCAGCATCGCGAGGAGCCCTCGGTTGACGCGGATGTTGACCAGGTTGCCGGGCACGTGGAGGTCCGCTTCGAGACGCTCGGCGGTGACGAAGTCGGCGTCCGCGTCGTCGAGCCGCCCGAGCCCCAGGTTCAGGGTTCCCTGGGCCCAGATCAGCATGGCGGGGCGCAGGGGAGCGTCGCCCGCGGAGCGGAGCAGTCGCCGTACGGCGTCGAAGTCGTCCAGGTGGATCAGGGCGACGGCCTCCTCCGGGAGGAAGGCCGCGTCGAACACGCTCAGCGCCGTGTGGTGGCGGACGGCGGCGGCGCAGTCGCCCGTGTTGAGGGCCGTCTCGCCGAGACCCCACAGGGCGAGGACGCGCGCCTCCCGGTCACCGGCCCGCTCCGCCTCGGCGAGCGCCCGTTCCCCGGTTTCGCGGGCGGCCCCGAGGTCGCTCCCGCGGGACCGGGCCAGGGCCAGCCGGGCGGTCAGCCGGGCGTGGATCGCCGGGTCGGTGACGGCCGCCAGCGCCGTCGTGGTGCGGCGGGACAGCTCGTGGACGTCGTCGAGGTGCCAGAGCGCGTCGCCGAGCACGCACTGCAGACGGGCGAAGACGTCCATGGGCGGCTGCCGGGCGAGCAGCGCGTCGCCGATGTCCCGGGCCCGCGCGTACCGGCCCGCGCGGGTCAGCGCGACGACGGCCTGCTCCCCCACGTCGTACACCATGGGCGCGCGGGGCGGTACGAGTTCCAGGGCGCGCACGGCGAGGTCGGCGGCGAGGTCGGGCATCACGGCGATCACGTCGTCGGCGGCCGTGCGGAGCAGTCCGATCGCCTCCGTGTCGCCGGGTTCGGCGCTCTTCAGCAGATGGGGGACGGCGTCGCCGGAGCTCCGGCCCGCCGCGACGAGCCGGCTGGCCGCCTCCCGGTGCAGGGCCCGGCGCACGGAGGGGGCGAGGTCGGCGTAGACCGCCTGGCGGAGCAGGTCGTGGCGGAACAGGAGGCGTTCGCCGTCGTCGTGGAGGAGGGCGGCGGCGATCGCCTCGTCCACCTCGGCGCTCAGCGCGGAGGCGGGCCGGCCGCACAGGGCGGCGGCGTCGGAGAGCGCGAACGCGCGGCCGAGGACCGAGCCGATCCGCAGGAAGTGCAGGGTGTCCGGCCGGAGGTCGGCCAGTCGGCCGCGGACGCCGAGGACGAGCCGGTCGGGCGGTTCCGGCCGGTCCGCGCCCGTCGCCGCGATGCCCGCGAGCATCTCGGCGGCGAGGAAGGGGTTGCCGCCCGCCCCGTCGAGGAGTTCCTCGACCCGGGCCGGCACCTCCGCGCCGAGGACGTCGCGGGCCAGTTCGGCCAGGGCGGTGCCGGACAGCGGCCGCAGCGGGAGCGTCGTCGTCAGCGGCCCCTGCCCGTACAGCTCCGGGTTCTCCCTGCCGGTGAGCAGCCAGAGTACCGGGGTGCTGAGCAGCCGGGCCGGCAGGACGCTCAGGGCGAAGCGGCTCAGCGGATCGGCCCATTGGACGTCGTCGACCGCGATCAGCACGGGCCTGCCCGCCGAGCGCTCCTCGATCAGCTGGGCCAGTCGTTCGACGAGCCAGATGCGCTGGTCGTGGTGGCCGGCGAGGTCTGCGAAGTCGGTGCCGGACAGCAGCGGCGGGTCACCGTGCAGGAGGCCCGAGGCCAGGGAGGCGAGCGGTGCGAGTTCGTGCAGTTCCTCGGCGCGTCCGTGGCTGACGACGAAGCCGTGGGACCGCGCCAGCGAGACGGTCTCGCGCAGCAGCGCGGTCTTCCCGATCCCGGGCTCGCCGAGGAGCAGCGCGACCGCGCCTCCCTCGCCGTCGCGCACCGCCTCGACCAGGGTGCGCAGCTGCTCCGACTCGGCTTCGCGGCCGCGCAGGCCGGGCCGGCTCAGTCCCCTCGTGGTGCCCTGCGCTTCGGGCCGGTCGGCGCTCATCCCTTGACCGATCCGGCGAGCAGTCCCCGTGCGAGGTGCCTCCGGAGGGAGACGAGGACGAGCAGCGGGACGGACGCGGCGACGAAGGCTCCGGCGGTGAGCCGGTGCCACTCGGTGCCGTAGGTCCCGGCCAGGCTCGCGAGTCTGACCGTCATCGGCGCGGTCTCGGCCGTGCCGCCGGACAGCGTCAGTGCCACGAGGAGGTCGTTCCACACCCAGACGAACTGGATGACGGCGAAACCGGCGAGGGCCGGGCGGGACTGTGGCAGCACGATCCGGAGCAGCAGCGTGCCGTGCGACGCGCCGTCGACCCGGGCGGCCTCGATCATGTCCCGGGGCAGCCCTGCCAGGAAGTTGTGCAGGAGGAACACCGCGAACGGCAGCGCGAAGGCCGTGTGGGCGAACCAGACCTGGCCGAACCGCGCGGCTCCGGTGGCGTGCCACGCGGGCAGGAACAGCCAGCCCTGGGAGAAGAGCTTCAGGAGCGGGACGAGCGCCATCTGGAGCGGCACGACCTGGAGCGCGAGGACGCCGACGACGAGCGCGTCGCGCCCCCTGAAGTCGATCCAGGCCAGGGCGTAGGCCGCGAGGAAGGCCAGGACGAGCGGGAACAGCACCGAGGGAACGGTGATGACGAGGGAGTTGACGACGTACTCCGCGAGCCGCCCCGACTCGTTCCCGCCGCTGGACAGCACCTCGCCGTAGTTGTCGAGCGTGAGGTGCGGCGCGCCGAACACGGTCCACCAGCCCGTCGACTTGATCTCCTCCTCGGGGCGGAACGAGGAGAGCAGGAGACCGAGGGTCGGTGTCGTCCAGAGGACCGCGATCACCACGGCGGTCGTCGTGAAGGCGCGGGAGGACACCCGCTCCCGGACGCCGTTCACCCCGTCCTCCGCCGGGCCCGGACCTGGTGGGCGACGAAGGGGGTGACGAGGAGGAAGAGGAGCACGGCGAGCGCCGCGCCGCGGCCGGTCTCGCCGTAGCGGAAGGTCTGGTCGTACATCTCGTGGGCGAGGACGCCCGTGTCGAACTGCCCGCCGGTCATAGTCCTGACGATGTCGAAGACCTTCAGGGTGCCGATCGCCTGGGCGAGGAGCACGACGAGCAGCGTGGGCCTGATCGACGGCACGGTGATCCGCCGGAGGATCTGCCCGGGGGACGCGCCGTCGAGCCGGGCGGCCTCGGCCAGTTCGGCGGGTACGGCCCTGATCGCGCCGGCCAGCAGGACAGCCGCGAAGCCCGCCTGGGTCCACACCATCGCCACCATGAGGAACAGGACGTTCCAGGGGGAGTCCACGAGCCATTGCCGTGGTTCGCCGCCGAACGCGACGACGAGCTGGTTCAGCAGCCCGATCTGCCCGGCCTCCGCGGGACGGTAGGCGTAGACGAACTTCCAGACGACGCCCGCGCCGACGAAGGAGATCGCCATCGGCGTCAGGACCGGGGACAGGGCGAACGTCCTGAACGGCGACCGCGCCACGGCCGCCGCGTAGACGAGACCGACCGCGGTGGACGTCAGCGGCACGACGACCACCCATACCAGGGTGTTGCGGAGCGCCACCCGAGCCTGGTGGTCGGTGACCATCCACACGTAGTTGTCCAGGCCGACCCACGTGTCTCCGCCGCTGTCGGTGAACGACAGCGCCAGAGTGCGCAGAGCGGGCAGGAGCAGACCCGTCGTGAGCAGCAGCAGCGCGGGGGCCAGCAGGATCAGGGCCGCGGCCCTCCTCCGTACCGGTCCCCGGTGCAATGCCAGGACGATCAGGGAGACGACCGCCGCGAAGGCGGCGACGCCCTGGAGCAGGTAGAGCAGCTTGGGCTGCTGGGCGACGGCGTCGAACGACATCAGTTGCTCGGCCAGGACCGTTCGATGGACTCGGCGACCTGCCGGGTGCTCGCGCCGCCGATCCAGTCGACCGCTCCCTTCCAGAACGTCCCGGCGCCGACCGACGCCGGCATCAGGTCCGAACCGTCGAACCTGAACTGTGTCCTGGGGTCCTGGAGCAGCTGGATGGAGAGCCTGTCGACCGGGGTCGCGGAGTTCGCCGGATCCACGCCCTTGTGCGCGGAGACGAACGGGCCCTTCTTCATGCGCGCGTTCGCGAAGTCGGCGGAGGCCAGGTACTCCTGGAAGGCCCGCACCTCGGGGCGGTCGGCGAACGCCGCGGTGAACACCCCGCCGCCCAGCACGGGCCGGCTCGACGGGTCGGCACCCGGCAGGAGGAAGACGGAGACGTCCTTGTCCGGTCCGATCTCGGTGCCCTTCGGCCACATGTCGGCGTAGAACGACGCCTGGCGGTGCATCGCGCAGTCGCCGGAGAGGATCGGGGTGCCGGCCTCCTGGAAGGAGATCGACGCCATCGACCGGGCCGGACCGAAACCGCCGTTGGCGTACCGGTCGTTCTTGAGGAGTGACCCCACGGTGTCCATGGCCTTGATCACCCGGGGGTCGTCGAACGGGATCTCGTGGGCGACCCACCGGTCGTAGACGTCCGTGCCCTGCTGGCGCAGGAGGACGTCCTCGATCCAGTCCGTCACGGGCCAGCCGGTCGCCTCGGCGGACTCGACGCCCGCGCACCACGGCGTGACGCCCGACGCCGCCACCTTCTCGGTGACGGCCATCAGCTCGGTCCAGGTGCGGGGGACGCTCAGTCCCCTGTCCCGGAAGAACGTCGGGGAGTACCAGACGAACGACTTCACGTTCGCGACCAGCGGAGTGCCGTAGAGGGTGCCGTCCACGGTCGCGTAGCCGTTCCAGTCCGCCGACCAGCCCTGCTTCGCGAGGGCGGCGACGCCGGCGCTCACGGGCTTCAGCCGCCCCGCCCGCGCGAAGCGCTCCATGAGGCCGGGCTGGGGGAAGAACGCCACGTCGGGGGCGTTCCCGCCGTCGACCCGCAGCTGGATCCGGGCCTCGAACTCCCCGTCCCCCTCGTACTGGACGTCGATACCCGTGCAGTCGGCGAAGTCGGCCCACGTCTCTTCGAACAGGTCGGCTTCCCGGTCCCGGTTCTCCGCGTACACGGTGACCTCGGTGCCGGGGTGCTCGCCGTAGCGGGCGTACGGTGCGCAGTCCGCGGTGGCGCGCGACCGCGGCCCGCCGTCCTGGGCGGTGCCGCAGGCGGTGGCGGTGGCGGCGAGGGTGATGACGGCGAGCGCGAGCCTCGCGCCGAACCTCATGGGTGTGCTTCCTCCGATCGCCCGCCGCGCGTTCTCGGCGGACGTTTCGGAAAGCTACCGGGTTCGAACGACATGGACCAATCGTTCGATGTTCAAGCGCCGGGTCAGTGCCCCACCAGGATCACGGCGCCTTCGACGGCACGGACGGACGCCTCGGTGGGCGGCGGGGAGATGTGGTCGGGGGTCGGATCACAGGCCGAAGCGGGCGCGGTACGCCTCGGGCACCAGGTCGGCGTACCCGGGGTTCTTCCGGATCCAGCCGCGGATGAAGGGGCAGTACGGCAGGACGCGCAGCCCACGGGCCCGGGCGTCGTCGAGGGCGCCGCGGGCGAGCAGCCCACCGAGCCCCCGGCCGCCGAAGCGGGGATCGATCTCGGTGTGGATGAAGGCGATCTCGCCCTCCGAGAGGTGGTACTCGGCGAAGCCGGCGGTCTCGGTGCCGGTCTCGGTGCCAGTCTCGGTGCCGGCCTCGGCGACGGCGAGGATCTCGTAGCGGGACTTCTCGTGCTGGTCGATGACCTGGGGTTCCATGGGCACTCCTGTCGGGTCGTGGTGGTACGGCGGGCCGGTGGTACGGGGTCAGAGGGTGCGGCGCACGCCCGCCTGGCGTTCCAGGTTGCGGAGCTGGACGGCGAGGTCGCCCTCCACGGCGAGGTGGGCGGGGCCGCTGCGGCCGATGGGCAGGACCTGCTCGCCGCGCATGTCCTCGAGCATCAGGGCGAACGCCGTGTACATCGCGACCAGCGCCACCACGAGGCCGAGCGCCCCGGACGTGCGCGTCAGCCACTCGGCGCCGGTGACGCCCGCGAGGCCGGTGGCCGCCCAGCGGGGCAGGGAGACCGCGAGGACGAGCCACAGCGCCCGTTTGGGCCCGGTCACGGCGGTCATCAACGCGCCGAAGCAGAGCAGCGCCAGGTTGAAGACGCCGAGGACCTTCAGGCCGTCGGCCGCGTCGCTGAGCATGATGAGCGCGTAGGGCAGCCAGCTGCCGGCGAACACCGCCATCAGCGTGGCCGCGATCACGTCACGGGCGCCGAAGGCCAGGAAACTGACCATGAGTTGGAGGAGGAAGGCCGGCAGCACGGTGAAGGCCACGGCGGTGCGGGCCTCCTCGCCGAGTATCCCGAGCTGGAGGCAGCCCGTCATCACGGACGCGATGGCGATCGTGAAGAAGCCGAGCGGCATGGGCGAGGCGATCGGGCGCAGGTTGATCCGCGTCATCGACCGGAGGTCCGGCTCGAATCGGCGTTCCGGGAGAGCGTCCGGCGGGGTGTCGGTCATCGGAGGGCTCTCTTTCAGTGGTCGAAGCAGGGGTCGACGAACGACGGCTGCGTGTCGGGAAGGGAGCCGCGCGCGACACGCCACCGCCGGTGCCGCTCGGACTCGGCGACGGCCTCGGCCACCAGCGATGCCTGCCGGGCACCGCTCTGGTAGCCGCCGAAGTGGGCCACGGGGCTCCATGCGGGGCCGACCGGCGGGACGGCCTCGTCGAGTCCCTCGTACTCCGCGGTCGCGTAGACGATCCGGCCTCCGACGACGGTGAGGACCGACTCGATGTCGGGGATGGCGTCCTCGGGCACGGTGAGGAAGTCGTCGGAGAGGATCGCCAGGTCGCCGTAGCAGCCCTCCCGCAGCGTTCCCTTGACGTCCTGCTCGCCGGTGAGCCGCGCTCCGCCCCGGGTGTAGAGGCCGAGGGCGGTCTCCCGGTCGATCAGGTTCCCGGCCGGGTAGAGGGCGGTACCGCCGACGGTGCGCCCGGTGACCAGCCAGTGGAGGGCGACCCACGGGTTGTACGAGGAGACGCGGGTCGCGTCGGTGCCGGCGGCGACGGTCAGGCCGCGGTCGAGCATGGCCCGGACCGGCGGGGTGTGGGCGGCGGCCTCGGCGCCGTAGCGGTCGAGGAAGGCGGCGCCCTGGAAGGACATCCGGTTCTGGACCGAGACGGCGCCGCCCAGGGCGGCGATCCGGTCGAGGCTGCCGGCCGTGACGGTCTCCGCGTGGTCGAAGAGCCAGCGGTTGCCGCCGGGGAAGAGCCCCTCCGCGGCGAGCTTCTCGAAGACGGCCAGGTCGCGCCGGATCGTCTCGTCGTAGGTCGCGTGGAGCCTGAATCCCCATCCGTTCTCCAGCAGGAGCCGGACGGCCTGCTCGAACTCGGTCTCGTAGGGTCCGAGTTCGGGCCGGGGTTCGGAGAAGTTCTCGAAGTCGGCGGCGGCCCAGGTCAGGTTCTCGCCGGCGCCGTTGAGCCGGAGCCACTCGTCCCCGTCCCCCGGCTTGACCATCTCGGTCCAGCGCTTCAGGTCGGCGAGCTCCTGCCCGGCCGTCTGCGGGAAGAGGTGGTACGCGATCCGGAGGGTCAGCTCCCCCGACCTGGCGAGGTCGGTGACGGTCGCGTAGTTGTCCGGGAAGTTCTGGAAGCCGCCGGCGGCGTCGACGGCGGACGTCAGTCCGAAGCGGTTCAGCTCGCGCAGGAAGTGCCGCGTCGACGTCCGCTTGTCGGCCTCGTCGAGGGCGGGCGCCTTGGCCAGGGTCGAGTACAGCACCAGAGCGCTCGGCGAGGCGAGCAGGACGCCGTTGGGTTCGCCGTCCCGGCCGCGGACGATCTGCCCGCCGCGCGGGTCGGGGGTCTCCCGGGTGAAGCCGGCGGCCCGCACCGCGGCCCGGTTCATCAGCGCCGACTGGTACAGGTGCAGGACGAACACCGGGGTGTCGGGGGCGGCCGCGTTCAGCTCGGCCACGGTCGGCATCCTGCGCTCGGCGAACTGTTCGGCGGTCCAGCCGCCGACGACCCGGATCCACTGCCCCTTGGGCGTGCGGCCGGCCTGCTCGCGCAGCATCTCCAGGGCGCGGCGCAGACTGCGCACCCCGTCCCAGCGCAGCTCCAGGACGTAGTTCAGGCCGCCCCGGATGACGTGCAGGTGCGAGTCGTTCAGGCCGGGGACCACCCGGCGGCCGAGGGCGTCGACGACCCGGGTGCCCGGCCCGACGAGGTGGGCGAGGTCGTGGTCGTCGCCGAGGGCCGCGACCCGGCCGTCGCGGATCGCGACGGCGCGGGCCGCGGGACGCTCGGGGTCGCCCGTGAACACCTTGGCGTTGCGGACGAGGAGATCGGCGTGCTCGTGCTCCCGCCGCGGGGCGGGGACGAGGCCCGCCACCGGCATGCTCGTCGAAGGCCCGGTCGTGGTCATGCGAGGGCCTTCCGGAGGGTGTCGGCGGCGAGACCGATGGCGAGGTCCGCGGCCCACGTGTCACGCAGCGCGTTCAGCATCACGAAGTCGTGGATGGCGCCCTGGACGCGCAGCGCGGTGACGGGGACGCCGGCAGCGCGGAGCTTGGCGGCGTACGCCTCGCCCTCGTCGCGCAGGACGTCGGCCTCGGCCGTGATGACGAGGGCCGGCGGCAGGCCGGTGAGCTGCTCGGTGGAGGCGCGCAGCGGCGAGGCGGTGATCCGGGCGCGCTCGGCCTCGTCCGTCGTGTACTGGTCCCAGAACCACTTCATGGCGTCGCGGCGCAGGAAGTAGCCCTCGGCGAAGGCGTGGTACGAGTCGGTGTCGAAGGCCGCGTCGGTGACCGGGTAGAAGAGGACCTGCTGGACGAGCGTCACGTCGCCGCGCTGCTTGGCCATGAGGGTGAGGGCGGCGCTCATGTTGCCGCCGACGGAGTCGCCCGCGACGGCGATCCGGGTGCCGTCGAGGTCCTTGTGGTGGCCCTCGCGGGCGACCCACTGGGCCACGCTGTAGTTCTGCTCGATGGCGACGGGGTACCGGGCCTCGGGCGAGAGGTCGTACTCGGGGAAGACCACGGCCGCCCCGGTGCCGACGGCGAGTTCGCGGACGAGCCGGTCGTGGGTGTGGGCGTTGCCGAAGACCCAGCCCGCGCCGTGGATGTAGAGGACGACGGGGAGCGGGCCGGTGACGCCGCGCGGGCGGACGATCCGGGCGCGCACGTCGCCGGTCGGGCCGCCGTGGACGGTGATCCACTCCTCGTCGACGGCGAGCAGCGGGACGTCCTCGCCGCTCTGGACGTCGTCCACGGCCTTGCGGCCTTCGGCGACGGGGATCTGGTACAGGTACGGCGGCCGGGCGGTGGCGTCGGCGAACGCCTGGGCGGCGGGTTCGAGGACCGGACGGTCGTTCATGAGGGGTTCTCCTTCGGTAGGGACGGGAGGGACGCGGGGGGACTGGGGGACGGGGGGGGACGGGTCGGGGCTCAGCGGGTCGCCCGCGCGGCGGCGAGGATCACGTGGGTGACCACGGCCGGGCGGGAGACGGCCACGGCGTGCGACGCGTCCACTTCGGTGACGTGCGAGCCGGCGCGCCGGGCCATCCACCGCTGGGCGGTCGGAGGGATGTTCTTGTCGGCGGTGGCGATCAGCGACCAGGACGGGATCGTCTTCCAGGCCGCCTCGCCGGCCTCCTCCTCCAGCGCGGTGGTGGCGACCGGGCGCTGGGTCGCGGCCATGACGGCCGCGTCGGCGGTGGGGACGTCGGCGGCGAACTGCCGGTGGAACTTGGTCGGTTCGATGACGAGTTCGGTGCCGGTGCCACCGCCGGGCAGCGGGTACGACCGCGGATTCACGGTGTCGCCGAGGGTCGAGCCGGGGAACCGGGCGGCGAGCTCGGCCGCGCTCTCGCCCTTGTCCGGGGTGAACGCGGCGATGTAGGCGAGGGCCTTCACCCGGCGGTCGCCCAGCGCGGCGCCGCTGATGACGGCGCCGCCGTAGGAGTGGCCGACCAGGACGACGGGTCCGTCGACGGCGGCCAGCACGCTGCGCAGGTAGGCGGTGTCCTCGGCGAGGCCGCGCAGCGGGTTGGCGGGGGCCAGGACGGGGTGGCCGGCCTGCTGCAGCCGCCGGATCGTGCCGCTCCAGCTGGAGGCGTCCGCGAACGCCCCGTGGACCAGGACGATGGTGGGCTTGGGTTCGTGCCGGTCGGCGCCGGCGGCGGCCTGGCCGCTCGCCGGGGCCGCGCCGACCAGCGCGGCCAGCGTCGCGGGCAGGGCGAGGCCGAGGGCGAGGGTGCGCCTCGTGGGATGCATGGGGGGTTCCTTGTCGGGTGGTGGGACGTTCGGGTGCGCGCGGTCGGGCGTACAGGCGCGCCGAGCGGGTGCGGTGGCCGGGCCGGGCGGGTGCGGCGAGGGGCCGGGCGGGCGCGGGAGCCGGGCCGGGCGGGCGCGGGAGCCGGGCCGGGCGGCCGGGTGCGGCGGCCGGGGCCGCGCGGGTGCGGCGGCCGGGCCTAGCGAGTGCCGCGAGGGGACCGGGCGGGTGCGGCGGCCGGGGCCGCGCGGGTGCGGTGGCCGGGCCGGGCGGTGTCCGGCTCAGAGGCCGTACGCCTCCAGGAGCCGGAGCCAGACCTCGCTCACCGTCGGGAAGGCGGGTACGGCGTGCCACAGGCGCTCCACGGGGACCTCGCCCACGATGGCCACGGTGGCGGTGTGGAGGAGTTCGGTCGCCATCGGGCCGGTGAGCGTGCAGCCGACGACGACGCCCCGTGCCTCGTCGACGACGAGCTTGGCGAGGCCGCGGTAGTCGTCCGCGTGGAGCGCGGCGCCTGCGACGTCGTCGATGCGGTACTCCACCACGCGGACCGCGAGGCCCGCCTCGCGTGCCGCGCGTTCCGTGAGCCCGACGCTCGCCACCTCGGGGCGGGTGAAGACGGCCTGCGGGACGGCGACGCGGTCGGCCTCCGCGCTCCACGGCTGCAGGCCGCCGGTCTCGGCGGGGCGCCCCGCGGCCCGCTCGGCGATCGCCGCCGCGCAGGCACGGGCCTGGTACTTGGCCATGTGGGTCAGCGGCGCACGGCGGTTCACGTCGCCGACGGCGTAGAGCCAGTCGCCCTCGACCGCGGTGACCCGGCAGGTGTCGTCCACCGGGAGCCAGTCGCCGGCCGGAAGTCCCACGGAGTGCAGGCCGAGGTCCGCGGTGCGCGGGCGCCGTCCGACGGCGGCGAGGACCTCGTCGCAGACGAGGGCGGCGCCGTCGTCGGTGTGCACGGTCACCGTACGGGTGTCGTCGTCGCGGGCGACCCGGACGGCCGACACCCCGAAGCGGATCGTGACGCCCAGATCGCTCAGCCCCCGGGTGACCTCCTCACCGGCGCACGGCTCCCAGCCGGTCAGCAGGGCCTGGTCACGGACCAGCAGGGTGACGGAGGAGCCGAGCGAGCGCCACGCGGTGGCCATCTCGCAGGCCACCACTCCCCCGCCGATGACGACGAGCCGCTCGGGCACCGCATCGGCCGTGGTGGCCTGCCGGTTGGTCCACACACCGATCCGGTCGAGCCCCTCGACCGGCGGAAGGGCGGGTTCCGTGCCGGTGCAGACCACGACCGCGCGCCGGGCGCGCAGGGTACGGACCGTGCCGTCGGCCCCCGTCACCGCCACCCGGCGCTCACCGGCGAGCCGTCCGTGCCCCCGTACGAGCGCGACGCCCGCACCGTCGAGCCAGTCGGCCTGGCCGCTGTCGTCGCCGCGCCCGGTGAAGCGGTCGCGGCGGGCCAGGACGGCTGCCGGGTCGAGTACCGTCGCCAGCGCCTGGCGGGCCCCGTCGACCGACCGCGCGGCGTCCAGGGCCGCACCCGGCCGGAGCAGGGCCTTGCTCGGCACGCAGGCGCGGTACGAGCACTCGCCGCCGACCTCCTCGGCCTCGACGACGACGGCGGTCAGCCCCGATCGGACGGCCCGGTCGGCGACGACCTCGCCGGCCGGTCCGCCACCGACCACGACGACGTCATAGGTGTCCATCAGCCGCGCACCAGCGGGGTGTCCACGAGGTGCTCGGCCAGGAACCACACCTGCGCCTCGCCGGTCCGGACCACATCGGAGACGAGCAGGTCGGTGCTGCCCTCGTCGCCCTCCTGGGAGAGCCGGGCGGCGGCGTCCCGCGCGTCGATCAGGATCCGCTCGTGCGCGTCGAGGAGCCGCGACAGCATCACGGGCACCGGCTCCACGCCGTCCGGCGGCCTGGGGACCGTCGTCAGCTCCGCGACATGGCGCGGGTCTCCGACGGCGACGCCGCCGAGGCTCTGCACCCGCTCGGCCAGCGCGTCCACGATGGCCAGCTGGGCCTCCGCGTGCTTGTCGAGCATCAGGTGGAGCGAGTAGAAGGTCGCCCCGCGCATGAGCCAGTGGTGCTTCTTGTAGAGGGAGTAGAGGATCTGCGTGTCGGCGAGGACGCGGTTCAGCCGCTGGCAGGCGTACATGCGGGTGTCGTGCCCGAGGCCGATCGGAAGCTGCTTGAGCGTGCCGAACGCCTGGGTCTCGGCGCCCTTCTGATGCAGCAGCGGCTGGCCGCCGCCGTGCGGGTTCGTGAGGGTGTCCATCGGGTGCTCCTGTTCGGGAGAGGGGTGGGAAGGGCCCGGCCGGCCGAGCGGGGGACGCGGACGGCCGGACCCGGTCTGCGCGGCTCGCGCTCAGCGCTCGGCGTTCCCCGGGGCGGGGAGCCGGTGCAGCACGAGCCGGGTGAGGAGTCCGCTGCCGAGACCGGCCGCGAGCGCGAGGGCGGCCCACCACAGCGGGTACGGCGCGAGGCCGAGGGCCGCGTCGAGGGACCAGGCGCCGGGGCCGGTGGCGGCGAGGGCGGCGGCCGTGCCGATGAGGACGAGCGGGTACTCGTATCCGTCGTTCTGCACCCAGAGCCCGTGGCGCCACTTCACGGTGAGCGCGACCGTCATGACCCCGATGGCACCGGTCGCGGCGAGCGGGGTCAGGAGGCCGGCGGCGAGCAGCAGACCCGAGCCGATCTGGCCGCCTCCCGCCGCAAGGGCGGTGAGGGCACCGCCCCGGAAGCCGTCGGCGCGGAACTCCTCCGTCCCGCCCTGAAGTCCCTTGCCGCCCAGGTGCGAGCTGACCTTCTGCACCCCGTGCCCGGCGACGAGCAGTCCCACCAGCAGACGCAGGATCAGAATGCCGGTGTCCACGGAGGTCAGCCGGCCGCGTGCGCGCCGATGACCGACTGCGCGTACACGACACCCAGGCCGTACGCGCCCGCGTGGGCCTTGACGATCTCCATGACGTCGCCGTACGTCTCCTGGCGCGCCCAGTCGCGCTGCAGCTCCAGCAGCACCTGCACCCAGGTCACCGGGACGGCGCCGGCGGCGATCATCCGCTGCAGGGCGTGCTCGTGGGCGGCCGGGCTGACGCCGCCGGACGCGTCGGTCACGACGTACACCTCGTAGCCCTGCTCCAGCGCGGAGAGCGCGGGCAGCACCAGGCAGACCTCGGTCCACAGGCCCGACAGGACGATCTTCTTGCGACCGGTCGCCTTGACCGCCGCGACGAGCGCCTCGTCCTCCCAGGCGTTCATGGTGGTGCGGTCGATGATCTCGTTCTTGGGAAACACCTCGGCGAGCTGCGGCAGCAGGGGGCCGGAGAAGGACTCGGCGGCGACCGTGGTCAGGACGGCCGGCACGTCGAACGCCCTGGCCGCCTTGGCGAGACCCACGGTGCTGTTGATGATCGCGGCACGGTCGCCGCTGCCGGTGCCGAAGAACATCTGCGGCTGGTGGTCCACGAAGAGCATGACCGAGTTGTCGGGCGTGAGCAGGTCCTTGCTCGGAGCGGCCTGCACCTTGTCGATGTCGAACATGAGGGGTCCTTTCGAAGCCGTCGGATGGGTGCCCTCCGCCTCCGCGGCTCGGCACGTCCTCAAGCTACGAGCGACCCGACCGCCCGAGTTGACCTCCTGCGCCCAGGGGTTGGCACGACAGCGCACAACCGGTCGAGCACGGGAGCCGCGCGCGTCACCGGGGCGCACCGCGCTCGGCCGCGACGCCGGCGACCCCGCCGAACCGGACGAGGGCGGCCGCGGCCGCTCCCCCGCCGGCCGGTTCGCCGCCCCGCCGCTCCCCCTCGGGGGCGACGAGCGCGCGGCCGCGGACGGCGGAGATCCGCCCCTCCCCGCCGCCCTGACGACAGCCGCCGTCGAGGGCCGCGGGCCAGGGCGGGACGTCCCCCGGCCCCGCGTCGCCCGCCCGGGAGAACTCCGGGTCAGCGCACCCGTCCCCGGGCCTTGAGCTGGGTCGCCGGGACCTCGGGGGCGGGCAGGCGATCGCCGTCGTACCCCTTCACCTCGCCGAAGCGGTCGCTCGTCATCCACTGCTCGCGGGCCTCGCGGATCTCGTCGTCGGTGCGGCCGACGAAGTTCCACCACAACACACCTCATTACGTCGTCTCCGCAGGTGAAAGCCACATCGACGCGGCCGAGGTCAGCAAAGGGTCAGCATCGTTCTCACTTCCGACTATCGCGGCGACACACAGGGCGAAAGTCAGCCGGGTTCGCCTATCAGCGCCTGACGGTCTCTACGTGCCTACCGGCAGGGGACCATGCTCGTATGCAACTGTGCTCGTCCGACGCCAGGACCCCATGGCCCCGAGGACGTCGAGGGGAGGATGCGGGCAAGGGGTCGGCCGTGGAACGCCGGGGCCGAGCCGAACGGCCGGCGTCCCGCAGACTGGCGGAGTACGCGCCAGCTGTGTGCCGTCCAAGTCCCCCGCCGACCGTTCCCTGCTGCTGCCCCAACGGGTGCAGGTCCTCACGCCCTGACAAGCGCTGCTCGGCGCCGAACTACGTCGCCAGCCCCATGTCCAAGATCTTGGCTGCGCTTCCAATCGACCCAGGCATTAGATGCCTGTAGGTCTTAAAAGTGACCTCGATGCTCTTAAAGAGCGTTTTGTCCTGGCGAAGGCGTTTGGTAAGCCCATCAAGGATGATGGCTGGGTGTTGGTCAAGGTAGAGGCAGTGCAGGCGGCCCGGTCGGAGCCCATGTTCGTCCGAGTGCACTCGGCAGTGGGCACTGCTGTGGTGCTCTGGCGGGGGGCGCCCTGGGACGTGGGGCGAGAGCACCACGTTGAGTGGAGCGTGGATGAGGACATCGTCTGGATGGAGAACGCCCGGCCAAACACTGATGGAGCGCCTGAGCTGCGGGAAGACGGTGACCGCATCGTCTTTCGTGGAAGGCTGAGTCTCGACGAGGACGGAGGGGCGGTCCTGGACGTGGGCGGCTCGGTGATCCTGTTCGATCTCGCCGACCCGCCTCTGCCGGACGGTGTTGGCGGGTCGTGGGTCGAGGTCCGCGTGGCACCGGACAACGTCACGGCCTGGCCCTACGAAGTCTGACTGCCGGTGGGCGGTCAGGTGTCGCGCCAGTTCGGGGTCGACTCGCGGCTGAGTCGGCGGCTTATCAAGTCGATCATCGCCAGCTTGATCATGGCTTCGGAGCGGTGGGGGTGGGTCTCGTAGTCGCGGGCGAGGCGGCGGTGCTGCATGAGCCAGCCGAAGGTCCGCTCGACGACCCACCGCCGCGGAATCACCTTGAAGCCCTTCTGGGCAGGGTCGCGGCGGGTAACTTCGACGTCGATGCCGAGGTGGGCGCCGTGTTCGATGACCTTGGTGCGGTAGCCGGTGTCGGCCCATGCCTTGGTGATGCGGGGGTGATCGGCGGCGATGTTCGAGAGCACGTGGATGCCGCCGACGTTGTCGGAGACGCTGGCGGCGGTAACCAGCACGGCCAGGAGGAGGCCGAGTGTGTCGACGCCGATGTGGCGTTTGCGGCCTGCGATCTTCTTGCCCGCGTCGATGCCCTGGCCGGCTGCGGGGACGTTCGCAGAGGTCTTGATGGTCTGGGCGTCGAGGACGCAGGCGCTCGGCTCGGCGTCCCGGCCCTCGGCTTCCCTCACGAGCCGGCGGAGGAGGCTGTTGAGCTGCTCGAAGACTCCGTCCTTCTGCCAGGCGGCGAAGTATCCGTAGACGGTCTCCCACGGGGCGAAGTCGTGCGGCAGGTACCTCCACGGGATTCCGGTGCGGTCGACGTAGAGGATGGCGTCCATGATCCGGCGCAGATCGTGTTCGGGCGGTCGGCCGATGTCCAGGCCCTTCCCTCTCCGCTCGGCCCGCCAGGCTGCCAGAGTCGGTTTCAGCAGCTCCCAACGGGCATCGGACAGGTCACTCGGATACGGCCGCTGCTTGCGAGGCATGTTTCTGTAGTACCGATGTCCGCCGTCCCGCCACAGGGCGCAAAGAGGCGCGACTGGGGGCGTGTTGGGATCAGACAGGAGCGAAGGGATCGAAACGGATCCTCGAAAGCCGTCAACCGTCCCACCTGCCACAACAGATGTCCCCTACCTCAGCCAGCCCGGAACGGTCTGCCACCCGAAGCCCAATGAAACGCCTATATCTGAACAAAACACTCTTTAAGAGGGCATCTGATCAATGTTCATGCCGGTATGGGTGGCATGTCCGATTCGATTCGCCAGGTTGGTACGGATTCTCCGGTGAGTTCGCGGCT
>NZ_JBEZNU010000042.1:0-39944 GCF_040653375.1 Streptomyces sp. NPDC047974 | reverse complement strand
CTTGCGACTGAAGCTACGTCGATGATCACCATGGCCCGCATCCTAGGCACCATTCGCAACCTCACGGACAGCAGACCTAACGAAGCACTACTAGGCCGTCCCCCGGATCATCGCCATGAGGCGGGCGTGGGTCCCGGCGTCGGCGGCGGCCACGAGGCCACGGGCGGGGCCCTCCCCCACCGGGGTGCCGTCGAGGCCGGTGACGACGCAGCCGGCCGCGCGGCAGAGGGCGATGCCGGCGGCGAAGTGGACGCTGTCGGCGAGGTCGCCGCCGTCGGTGACGTACGCGGCCCGCTTCCCGGCCGCCACCCAGGCGAGCGCGAGCGAGGTCGACACGACCCGGGGCCGGAATCCGGCGACGAAGTCCGGGTGCGCGAGCAGCTCGACGGCCCGGAAGCCGGGCGCGGAGGGGAACGGCGGGTCGAGGTTCACGTCGACGAGCCCGGTGGCGGCGGTGGGTGCCAGGACGGCGCCGTCCTCGCCCCAGGCGGTCTTCCCGTCGGTACGGAACACCTCGCCGTCCTCGCCCGCGAAGGGGTCGGCCACGGCCGCGGCCCCGCCGCGCAGGGCCACGTTGACGGCGACGAGCTTGTTCCCGACGGCGTAGTTGAGCGTCCCGCAGAGCGGATCCACGAACCACTGGCGCCGGGCGTTCCGCGGCCCCTGCTCGCCGTGCTCCTCGCCGACGACCCCGTCCTCGGGCCGGACGGCGCGCAGCACGTCGAGGATGGCCCGCTCGGCCGCGAGGTCGGCGGCGGTGGCGAAGTCCCCCGCCCCCTTGTCGACCCGTTCGAGCTCCCGGCCGTACGCGTCCCGTACGACTCCGGCGCCCACCCGGGCGGCGAGGGCGGCGACTTCGACGTCGGAGAGGTCTGTCTCGATCATGCGGCGAGGGTACGGGCCGGCGCCGCGGAGAGGGAGCGGGGCGACCGGATTCGAACCGGCGTCCTCCGAGATGGCATCGCGGTGCATTACCTCTGTGCTACGACCCCGCTCCCAGGTGCCCGAGTCTAGGAGAGGCACGCGGGGCGGGACAATCCGGTTTCCACGGGGCCCGGGTGAGACCTCGCCCGCGGCGCGCGTCGTGCTCACCCCGGTGCCGCTCCCGCGTTCACCATGGGGGCATGCCCTTGACCGCCGACATCCTCGTCGCCCTGATCGCGCTGCTCCACCTCTATATCCTCGTCATGGAGATGTTCCTGTGGGAGAAGGAGACCGGGCGGCGGTTCTCCGGGTTCGACGCGCGGCTCGCCCGGGAGACCGCCGCCATGGCCGCCAATCAGGGGCTCTACAACGGGTTCCTCGCCGCCGGACTCGTGTGGGGGCTGATCGCGGACGATCCCACCGGGTTCCGGGTGCAGGTGTACTTCCTGTCGTGCGTCGTCGTCGCGGGGGTCTACGGGGCCGCCACCGCCAACCGGCGGATCCTGTTCGCGCAGGCGCTGCCCGGGGCGCTCGCGCTGTCCGCCGTGCTGGTCGCCGGGTGAGGGGCGCGTGCCGCGCGTGAGACGGCCCCCGTCCTCACCCGAGGACGGGGGCCGTGCGCGCGGGCCTCGCGCCGGGGGTCAGCCGTTGCCCGAGAGGTCGATCGTGGCGGTGCGCTCCGCCTTGCTCTTGCCCCGGAGCGCGTCGCGCATGACGAAGGCGACGTCGTCGGCGGAGACCTCGTGCTTCGAGCCGTCGCCCTTGGTGACCATGACGCCCTTGAAGGTGCCTTCGAGGAGGCGGGTGATCGCCTTCTTGTCGTAGACCTCGACCAGGTGGCCGTCGACGGCCTTCATGGAGAGGATCTGCGGCAGCGAGATGGCCGGGCCGAAGTCGATGGACTTGCCGCCGGCCCGGATGGTGATCCGGCCGGACATGGCGGGCTCGGCGAACTCCTTCATCGCCCGGTCCAGTTCGGCCTTGGTCACGGTGGGCTTGCGGACGCTGACCGGGAGTGCGACGACCTTGTTCACGCCGGTCTCGACCTGGGCGCGGAAAGCGTCCTTGACCGAGATCATCGAACGCTGGACGTCGAGGCCCTGGCCGGGCTTGCCCTCGACGGCGGTGACCTTGTTCGGGGCGAAGAGGATCGTCGCCTCGGTCGCCGACGACGAGGAGCCCCCGAGGTCCCGCAGGGCGACGGCGAGCTTCTCGTCGTCGACCGGGAAGACCGGTTTGGCGACCCGCTCGCCGCCGAAGAGGGAGCCGATCACCGAGACGGGGTTGTAGTCGCTGCCCGCGGCGCCCCGGACGGTCTCCTGGCTGTCCAGGGCGAGGCCGGCCTTGTCGGGGGCGAGCTGGATCTTCTTGCCGCCGACGGTGAGCTGGAGCGGGGTCGCGGCGCGCTTGCCGAGGCTGGCCTCCAGCTTGGCGACGGCCTCCTCCTTCGTGCCGCCGCCGATGTCGACGCCGAGGACGGTGGTGCCCTTGGGGACGTCGGAGTGGTTGAGGAGGAGCCCGGCGCCGTAGGCGACGCCCGCGATGCCGACGACGCCGACGGCGGCGAGGACCAGCTTGGAGCGGCCCTTCTTGGCCGGGGCCGGGGCGGGCTTCGGTACGGGGGTGGTGCCCGGCGCGGGCTGCTGCCGCCGGGGCGCCGGGGCGGGTGCCCGGTGCCCTTCGTCGCGCGGGTTCGCGTCGGGGCGGCCGCCGCCCGGGGGGACGACCGGGATGCCGCTGGTGAGGGTGTCGCCGGAGATCCGGCCGCCGCCGTCGGGGCCGCCCTGGCCGCCGGGACCGCCCTGGCCGCGCACGTTGCCGAGCTGCTGCGGCGTCAGGATCGCGGTGTCGTCCGACAGCCGCGGCACGCCGGCACCGGGGCCGCCGGCGAGCGGGCCGCCGGCCTTCGGGGCGCCCGCGAGGGGGCCGCCCGGCCGGGGGGCACCGGGGCGCGGGGCGCCGGGGCGCTGCGGCATCGGCGGGCGCGGGGCCTGGCCGGCGCCGAGGTCGGCGACGCCGGAGGCGGGGCCCGTGGTGGGGCCGGTGGGCTGGCCGTCGTAGCGGGGCGTGCCGTCGGCCGGGGTGCCGTCGGGAAGGGGGCCGTCGTAGAGGGGGACGCCCGCGGCGGGGGTGCCCTCGTAGCCGGGGAGGGTGCCGGTGTCGTACAGCGGGTTGCTGACGGGGCGGCTGGAGGGCGTGCTGCCGACCGTGGGCACTCCGGCGGTCGCGGAGCCCGCGAAGCCGGTGCCGGACGTCTGCGGGCCGCCGGGGGCCTTCGGGGCGTTCGTCGCCGGGGCGCCCGTGGGGGCGGCGGGTGCCGGGCCCGCGTTCTTGCGGGGGGCGAACCAGTCGCTGGTCTCCTTGCCCTTGGGCGCCTCGGCGGCGGCCTGCGGCGGCTCGGGCGCGGCCGGCGCGGGGGCCGGGGCGGGCTCGGGCTCGGGGACCGGGGCGGGCCGCTCCGGCTCGGCCGGGGCGGCGGCTTCGGCGTCCGCGACGGGCTTGCGGACCACGACGGGCGGGATCGGCCGCGAACCCGGAATGTTGATGCGGATCCGGGTCGTCAGGGTGGTCTCGGTCTTCGGCTCCTCCGGCGGCGCGGACGCGGCGGAGGTGTCCCCCTGCGCGTCCTGCGTCGGGTGGAGCGACGGGTACTCGCGGGATCCATAGGGCTGGGTTCCCGACGGGTAGGCTGCCCCGCCGCGCCCCTGGGCGCCGGTGGACGAACTGTCGGTCTCTCGACCAGTTTCACGACTCAAAGCAGGATCTCCCGGTTGGCTCCGCCGCCCGCTCTTGCTGATGCTCGTACTGTCCCGGGCGGTTCGGCGGCGCGCACCACCATACTGTCCGGTGCCGCAGGTTATCCGCCCGGTGCGAAGTCCCGCTGCTCACAGGGGGTTCCCCGAAGGGTCTACGGGGTGCTCTGCGGCAGCCTGCTGACGGTGGCGCAGATCACAGCGGCGCCCATGCCGCCGAAGAGGAAGACCAGCTCGCCGAGGCCGCCGCCGAAGAGCCCGTCGCCCTCGGGGCGGCCGAGGCTGAGCACGATGACGGCGAGGAGCCAGCCGCCGCCCGTCGCGGCGAGCCCGAGCTGGTTGCCGGTGGCGCGCATGCCGCCGTAGAAGAGGGCGGCGGTGGCGAGGAGGGCGAGGAACAGCCCGAGGGGCAGCCAGGCGGCCTGGACGAGGGCGCCGGCGGTGCCGACGAGGGCCCCGAGGACGAGGAGGCCGGCGTACGCGGCGTACCGGACGGCGGGGGTGTTCATCGGCCCGCCACCTCCCCGGCGCCGGAAGGGCCCTCGGCGGAAGGGCCCTCGGCGGGGAGGCCCGCGAAGAGGTCGGTCTCGCGCTCGCCGGCCGGGGCGCCGCGGGTGCCGCGGACGAGTTCGTAGTACTCGGTGGTGAGGAGGGGCTGGCCGAGGTCGTTGGAGAGGGCGAACCAGGGGCCGTCGACGGCGACCTGGGTGGCGTGGGCGGCCATGGCGGCGCTCTTGCGGGCCGCGTACGAGTGTCCCGCGGCGAGGTCGCCGCCGGTGATCTCGGCGGTGATCCGGTCCTCGTCGACGACTCCGGGGACGTCGTCGACGACGGCGTCCTTCGGGAAGGCGGAGCCCTCGGCGGCCAGGCGGGCGAAGCCGGCCTCGGCGACGGGGCGGGGCACCCGGTTCCAGTAGATCTTGGCGATGGTGTGGGCCGGGCCGAGGTCGGGGCGGTACGCGGGGTCCGCGGCGAGGTCGGCGGCGCGCATGGCGACGCGGTGGGCCTGGATGTGGTCCGGGTGGCCGTAGCCGCCGTCGGGGTCGTAGGTGACGAGGACCTGGGGGCGGGTCTCGCGGACCACCTCGACGAGGTGGGCGGCGGCGGTGTCCACGTCCGTGTTCCAGAAGGCGTTCGCGCGCTCGTTCTGGGGGACGCCCATCATGCCGGAGTCGCGGAAGCGGCCCTCGCCGCCGAGGAAGCGGTGGTCGGTGACGCCGAGGGCGGCCATGGCGGCGGCGAGTTCGCCGACGCGGTGGGGGCCGAGGCGGTCCTCGCGGTCGGGGGCCAGGTGGGCGAGCCCGGGCGGGATGACCTCGCCCTCCTCGCCCAGGGTGCAGGTGACCAGGGTGACCAGGGCGCCTTCGGCCGCGTACCTGGCCATGGTGGCGCCGTTGTTGATCGACTCGTCGTCCGGGTGCGCGTGCACGAGGAGCAGACGACGGGCGGGGAGATCGGTCATGGCCCCAGCCTACGAGGCGGGGCCGCCGCGGACCGCACGGGTCAGAACTTGAGCCCCGCGATCATGCTCGCCACGTTGGTGGTGAGGGTGGTGATGGAGTCGGAGAGGGAGGAGCTGGCGAGGTAGAAGCCCAGGAGCGCACAGACCACCGCGTGACCGGCTTTGAGTCCGGATTTCCGGATCAGCAGGAAGACGACGATCGCCAGCAGCACCACCACGGAGATCGAGAGCGAGAGTGCCACGGCGGTTCACCTCCACCTTCGGTCGGTTGTTCGAGCGGTTCGTGCGTGCGGTTGCGTACGGGTGGTGCGAGTGGTGCGTACGGGTGGTTCCCGTGCTTCGCGCGGTTGCCACGGTCCTCGGGCATGTGCCCGGCGACCCCGCGCGAGTGCATACCCACGAAGGGGTACCCACCAAGCGCTACGGATCATAACTATCCGTACCCGCGCATTGATCGGCGTACAGGCGCGCGAGGGGGCGTACAGCGCTACTTTCGGCCGTATGACCTTGTCTCAGCAGCACTCTGCCGCCCCACCCGTGGGGCTCTCCTTCCCGCGCCTGCACGCCCGGACCCAGCGGTTCACGCTCGGGGTGCCGCGCGGTTTCTCGGTCTCCCCGGACGGGGAGCGGGTCGTCTTCGTCCGCTCCGGCTCGGGCACGGACCGGACGCACGCCCTGATGGTGCTCGACCTGCCGGCGGACGGCGGGAAGCCGGTGGAACGAGTCGTCGCGGAGCCGTCCGCGCTGCTCGCGGGGGCCGAGGAGGAACTGTCGGCCGAGGAGCGTGCGCGGCGCGAGCGCAGCCGCGAGGGCTCGGCGGGGATCGTCGGCTACGCGGTGGACGCGGCGGTGGAGCTGGCGGCGTTCGCGCTGTCCGGGCGGCTGTTCGCGGCCGAGCTGCGGGCCGGGACGGCGCGGGAGCTGCCGGTGCCGGGCCCGGTGATCGACCCGCGGCCGTCGCCGGACGGGCGCCTGGTGGCCTATGTGTCGGGCGGGGCGTTGCGGGTGGTCGGAGCGGATGGTTCCGGCGATCGGGAACTCGCGGTTCCGGAGGACGGGACCACCACCTACGGATTGGCCGAATTCATCGCCTCGGAGGAAATGGGACGGGACCGCGGATTCTGGTGGTCTCCGGAGTCGGACGCGCTCCTGGTGGCCCGCGCGGACGACCGCGAGGTGCGCCGGTGGTACATCGCGGACCCGGCGCACCCGGACCGGGAGCCGCAGCGGGTGGCGTACCCGGCGGCGGGGACGCCCGACGCGGAGGTGCGGCTCTTCCGCCACGGCCTCGACGGCTCCCGTACCGAGGTGGTGTGGGACCGGGAGCGGTTCCCGTACCTCGCGCGCGTGCACTGGTCGTCGGCCGGCGCGCCCCTGCTGCTCGTGCAGGCACGCGACCAGCGGCGCCAGCGGGTGCTCGCGGTGGACACCGCCTCCGGCGCGACGACGACCGTGCGGGAGGACGAGGACCCGGCCTGGCTGGAGCTGCTCCCCGGGGTGCCGTGCTGGTCGCCGGACGGGAGGCTGGTGCGGATCGGCGACGAGAGCGGGGCGCGGGCGCTGTCGGTGGGCGGGGAGCTGCTCACGGACGCCTCGCTGCACGTGCGGGCGGTGCTCGACGTGGGCGAGGACGACGTGCTGGTGTCGGCGTCGGCGGGCGAGGCGGCCGAGGCCCCGGAGACGGGCGAGGCACATGTGTACCGGGTGTCGTCGGCGGGCGTGGAGCGGGTCTCGGAGGGGGTCGGCTGGCACGGGGCGGTGCGCGGCGGCGCGGTGACCGTGCTGGTCTCCTCCCGGCCGGACGCGCCGGGCTCGGTGGCGCGGGTGCTGCGCGCGGGGCGGCCGGTGGCGGTGGTGGGTTCGTACGCGGCCGAACCGCCGCTGCGGGCCAGGCCGGTGCTCACGGAGGCGGGCGAGCGGCGGATCCCCTGCGCGGTGCTGCTGCCGTCCTGGTACGAGGAGGGGCACGGGCCGCTGCCGGTGCTAATGGATCCGTACGGCGGCCCGCACGGGCCCCGCGTGGTGGCCGCGCACAACGCGCACCTGACGTCCCGGTGGTTCGCCGAGCAGGGCTTCGCGGTGGTGGTGGCGGACGGCCGGGGGACGCCGTGGCGCTCCCCCGCGTGGGAGAAGGCGGTGCTGCGGGACTTCACGGTGACGCTGGAGGACCAGGTGGCGGCGGTGCGGGCGCTCGCGGAGCGGTTCCCGCTGGACCTGGACCGGGTGGCGGTGCGGGGCTGGTCGTTCGGCGGCTATCTGGCGGGGCTCGCGGTGCTGCGGCGGCCCGACGTCTTCCACGCGGCGGTGGTGGGGGCGCCGGTGACGGACTGGCGGCTGTACGACACCCACTACACCGAGCGGTACCTGGGCACCCCGGAGGCGGAGCCCGAGGTGTACGCGGCGCAGTCGCTGCTCACCGACGACGGGCTGTCGGCCCCCCGGGAGCCGGTCCGGCCGATGATGATCGTGCACGGCCTCGCGGACGACAACGTGGTGGTGGCGCACGCGCTGCGGCTGTCGTCGGCGCTGCTCGCGGCGGGCCGCCCGCACGAGGTGCTGCCGCTGTCGGGGGTGACGCACATGACCCCGCAGGAGCAGGTGGCGGAGAACCTGCTGCTGCTCCAGTGCGACTTCCTGAAGCGGTCCCTGGGCGGTTTCGCCGGTCACCAGCCGGGCGGGCGCGGGTAGGGCGGCGGCGGGGTCGCCGCCGGGATCCGGAGGGCGGGTGCGGCGTCGGGGGCGCCGCGCCCGGCCAGGAGGGCGAGGACGGCGGCCCCGGCGAGCGCGCCGTAGAGGGCGGTGGCGAGGGCGGGGACGTCGAGTGCGGGTGCCCGGACGTACACGACGTCGGGGTGGAGGTGGAGCCGGACGAGGCGGGCGAGTTCGGCGAGGCCGGTGCCGAGGAGGAGGCCGCCGGCGAGGAGGCCGAGGGGGCGGGTGTGCCGGGCCGCGGCGAAGGCGGAGACGGCGGCCGTCAGATGGAGGGCGACGAGGACGGCGGCGAGCCAGCCGGGCGGGACGCCGAGGGCGGCGCCGAGGACGGAGCGGCCGCCGGTGAAGCGGTCGACGGCGAGGCGGGGGCCGAGCCCGGCGGTCCGGTCGATCTCCCGGGCGAGCAGGACGAGGGCGGCGACGGCGAGCAGGACGCCGGCGGCGGCGGCCGGTCCGGGGCGGGGCCGGGTGGGGACCGGCTCGTCGGGGCCGGTGGCCGGGCGGCGGCCGGCGAGGGCGGTGGCGAGGAGCCCGGCGCCGAGGGCGAGTTCGGCGAGGGCGGTGACGAGGGGGCCGGTGCCGTGCGTCCAGAGGCCGGGGAGGCGTACGGCGAGGGTGACGGTGCCGGTGGCGGCGAGCGCGGCGGCGGCGTGCCGGGAGCGGAGGGCCGCGAGGGCGGTGCCGGCGGCGGCGAGGCAGAGCAGCGGGTCGAGCAGGGTGGTGGCCGACCGGGCGCGGCCGAGCACGAAGCGGTCTCCGGTCCAGTACCGGAACAGGTCCTCGGGCGAGCCGAGGGCGGCGAGGTCGCGCAGGATCCAGACGAAGGGGACGAGCGCGAGCACGGCGGCGAGCGCCGCGCCGGTGAGACGTGCCGGTCGTGTCACTGTCACGGGGCCGATACTCACGGTCAGGGGCGGCCGGTACAAGCGGTTCGGCGGAACGGTGTTCCGGCGGGGGCTCCGGGGAGCCCCCGCCGGTCGACGGCACCCGCACGGGCCGCATGTCCGACAGGATCCAGTATTCGCATATCGGATTCGATACTCGGTGATTGCCGAGGTGTTAAGGGGCCCGTCGCTAGAGCGTCTTCGGGCTGCCCGGCTCCTCCGGAGGCTCCTCCGGACCCGGTCCCGGACCCTCGGGTCCCGGACCCTCAGGGCTTCCGGGGTGCTCCGCGGCCTCCCGGGCCGCCTCCGCCGGGGCCGGGCCCTCCTCCAGGGGGTCCGGGTGGGGGAGGGACTCCTCCGGCGGGACGACCTGCTTCTCCTCGGCGAAGTGGCAGGCGGAGTCGTGCTTGGCGGGGCTGTCGGTGAGGCGGAAGACGGCCGGGACGGCGAGGAGCGGGACCTCCAGCTCGCACCGCTCCCGCGCCTTCCAGCAGCGGGTGCGGAAGCGGCAGCCGGAGGGGATGTTGGCCGGGGAGGGCACGTCGCCGGTGAGGATGATCCGCTCGCGGTGGACGCGCGCCTCGGGGTCGGGGACGGGCACCGCGGAGAGCAGCGCCTGGGTGTAGGGGTGGGTGGGGTGGTCGTAGATCTGGGAGTCGGTGCCGATCTCCACGATCCGGCCGAGGTACATGACGCCGACCCGGTCCGAGATGTGCCGCACGATCGACAGGTCGTGGGCGATGAAGACGTACGACAGGGAGAACTCGGACTGGAGCCGGTCGAGCAGGTTGACGACCTGCGCCTGGACGGAGACGTCGAGGGCGGAGACCGGCTCGTCGGCGACGATGATCTCGGGCTGGAGGGCGAGGCCGCGGGCGATGCCGATGCGCTGCCGCTGGCCGCCGGAGAACTGGTGCGGATAGCGGTTGATGTACTCGGGGTTGAGGCCGACGACGTCGAGCAGGTCCTGGACCTTGCGGCGCCGGTCCCCCTTCGGCGCGACCTCGGGGTGGATCTCGTACGGCTCGCCGATGATGTCGCCGACCGTCATCCGCGGGTTGAGCGAGGTGTAGGGGTCCTGGAAGACCATCTGGATGTTGCGGCGGACGGCCTTGAGGGCGCGCGGGGAGAGCTTGGTGAGGTCCTCGCCCTTGTACTTGATCGAGCCGGAGGTCGGCTTCTCCAGGTTGACCAGCATCTTCGCGACCGTCGACTTGCCGCAGCCGGACTCGCCGACGATGCCGAGGGTCTCGCCGGCGGCGAGGTCGAAGTCGACGCCGTCGACGGCCCTGACCGCGCCGACCTGCTTCTTGAAGAGGATGCCCTGGGTCAGCGGGTAGTGCTTGTGCAGGTCCCGGACCTCGAGAATCGCCTCAGCCATGGAGGCACTCCTTCCAGAAGTGGCAGGCGCTGGACCGCGGGGCGGGCGACTCGGTGACCTCGTACAGCGGGGGCACGTCGGTGCGGCAGACGTCCTGGGCCATCGGGCAGCGCGGGTTGAAGGCGCAGCCGGGCGGGATGGCGAGCAGGTTGGGCGGCAGGCCCTTGATCGCGTACAGCTCCTGGCCCTTCTGGTCCAGGCGCGGGATGGAGTCGAGGAGGCCTCGGGTGTAGGGGTGGGCGGGCGCCTTGTAGATCTCGTGGACGGGGGCCTTCTCGACGATCCGGCCGGCGTACATGACGGCGATGTTGTCGGCGACGTCGGCGACGACGCCGAGGTCGTGGGTGATGAGGATGAGCCCCATGTTGTACTCGCGCTGGAGCTCGGCGAGCAGGTCCATGACCTGGGCCTGGACGGTGACGTCGAGGGCGGTGGTGGGCTCGTCGGCGATGATCAGCTCGGGTTCGAGGGCGAGCGCCATGGCGATCATGATGCGCTGGCGCATGCCGCCGGAGAACTGGTGCGGGTACTGGCCGACGCGTTCCTTGGCGGCGGGGATGCGGACCCGGTCCATCAGCTCGACGGCCTGGGCGCGGGCGTCCTTCTTGCTCATCCCCTTGTGGACGACGAACATCTCGCCGAGCTGTTCGCCGACGCTGAGGACGGGGTTGAGCGAGGAGAGCGCGTCCTGGAAGATCATCGCCATCTTGGCGCCGCGGACCTTCCTGCGCTCCTCCTCCTTGAGCTTCAGCAGGTCCTGGCCCTGGAAGAGGATCTCGCCGCCGGTGATCTTCCCGGGGGGCACGTCGAGGATGCCCATGACGGCCTGGGCGGTGACGGACTTGCCGGAGCCCGACTCGCCGAGGACGGCGAGGGTCTCCCCCGAGTCGACGGAGTAGTTCACGCCGTTGACCGCCTTGGCGATCCCGTCGCGGGTGTGGAACTCCACGTGCAGGTCGCGCACTTCGAGCAGCATGGGTGCCTACCTCAGCTTCGGGTCGAGGGCGTCGCGGACGGCGTCGCCGAGCATGATGAAGGCGAGCACCGTGATCGCGAGCGCGCCGGAGGGCCAGAGCAGCATGTGCGGCGCGTTGCGGACGTACGGCGAGGCCGAGGAGATGTCGATGCCCCAGGAGACCGTCGGCGGTTTCAGGCCGACGCCGAGGAAGGACAGGGTCGCCTCCAGGGCGATGTAGGTGCCGAGGGCGATGGTCGCGACGACGATGACGGGCGCGAGGGCGTTGGGCGTGATGTGCCGGAGCAGCATCCGGGAGTTGGAGGCGCCGAGCGCGCGGGCGGCCTGCACGTAGTCGTTCTGCTTGGCGGTGATCACCGAGCCGCGGGCGATCCGGGAGAGCTGCGGCCAGCCGAGCAGCACCATGAAGCCGATGACGGGCCAGACGGTGTTGTTGCTGACGACGGAGAGCAGGACCAGGCCGCCGAGGACGACGGGGATGGCGAAGAAGATGTCGGTGATCCGGGAGAGGACGCCGTCCCAGGCGCCGCCGAAGAAGCCGGCGAGGCCGCCGAGCGTGGCACCGAGGAGGGTCACGCCGAGGGTGGCGAAGACGCCGACCTGGATGGAGGCCCTGGCTCCGTAGACGGTGCGGGTGTAGACGTCGCAGCCCTGCCCGTTGAAGCCGAAGGGGTGGCCGGGCTGGGAGCCCTCCTGCGCCTTGGAGAGGTCGCAGTCGAGGGGGTCGCCGGAGGCGATCAGGGACGGCCAGATCGCGATGATCACCAGGAAGAGGATGATCAGGCCGGAGATGATGAAGATCGGGTTGCGGCGCAGGTCGTGCCAGGCGTCGGACCAGAGGGAGCGGGGCTTGTTGTCCGGTCCGGTGCCCTGGGGGCCTGCCGGGTTCTTCTCCAGGCTCTCGGCCTCGTCCATGGCGAGGTCGGTGGCTCCCCCGGCGCCGGTCGCGGCGATCGCGCGACCCTCTTCCAGCGGTTCGAGCGGCTCAGGCATAGCGAATCCTCGGGTCAAGGACGGCGTACAGGAGGTCCACCAGGAGGTTGGCGAGCAGGAAGATCAGGACCAGGATCGTCACGAAGCCGACCACGGTCTGGGTGTTCTGCCGGATGATGCCCTGGTAGAGCTGGTAGCCGACGCCGTGGATGTTGAAGATCCGTTCGGTGACGATGGCGCCGCCCATGAGCGCGCCGACGTCGGCGCCGATGAAGGTGACCACCGGGATGAGGCTGTTGCGCAGCAGGTGGCGGCTGATGACCCGGCGGCGCGGGAGGCCCTTGGCGACGGCGGTGCGGACGTAGTCGGCGCGCTTGTTCTCGGCGATCGAGGTGCGGGTGAGCCGGGTGACGTACGCGAGCGAGACCGAGGCGAGAACCAGGCCGGGGACGATCAGCTCGTCGAAGGTGGCGGCGGGCGAGACGGCGGGGTCGATCCAGCCCCACTTCACGCCGAGCAGCAGCTGGACGAGCAGGCCGGTGACGAAGGTGGGGACGGAGAGGACGACCAGGGTCAGCAGCAGGACGGTGGTGTCGATGGGGCGGCCGCGCTTGAGGCCGGTGAGGACGCCGAGGCTGATGCCGATGACGATCTCGAAGAGGATGGCGACGATGGTGAGCCGGATGGTGACCGGGAAGGCGGAGGCCATCAGTTCGGTGACCGGCTGCCCGTTGAAGGCGGTGCCGAAGTCGCCGGTGAAGACGTTGCCCATGTAGGTCAGGTATTGCTGCCAGACGGGCTTGTCGAGGCCGAACTCCTGCCTCAGTCGGGCGGCCGTCGCCGGGTCGCAGGCGCGGTCGCCGCAGAGTCCGGCGATGGGATCGCCCATCACGTTCACCATCAGGAAGATCAACAGCGTGGCGCCGAAGAAGACCGGGATCATCTGCAGCAGCCGCCGGATCACGTATCGACCCACGGGAACCTCCAGGGAGGGGGAAGACGTACGGCCCGGCGCGGGGGTCCGCGTGCCGGGCCGTGCGCCACCGGCCTACGACGACGTCACTTGACCTTGATCTGGTCGTACACCGGGACGCTGAACGGGTTGAGGGTGACGTTCTCGACCCGGTCGGAGTAGCCGGCGCTGCCGTTCTGGTACCAGAGCGGGATGGCTCCCATGTCGTCGCGGAGGACCTCCTCCGCCTGCTGGAAGAGCCCGACGGCCTTCGGGATGTCGGACTCGGCGTTGGCCTGGTCCACGAGCTTGTCGAACTCCTCGCTGGTGTACTGGCCGTCGTTGGACGAGGCGTTGGTGTAGTACAGCGGCTGCAGGAAGTTCTGGATCAGCGGGTAGTCCATCTGCCAGCCGGCCCGGAAGGGCCCGGTCATCTTCTGGGTGGTGACCTGGGTGCGGTAGTCGGCGAAGGTGCCGATCGGGTTGCCGACGCAGGCCGTGTTGTTGCCCAGCGCCCGGTTGATGGAGTTGCAGACGGCGTCCACCCACTCCTTGTGGGAGCCGGTGTCGGCGTTGTACGAGATCTTCATGGTGCCGCCGGGGATGC
This sequence comes from Streptomyces sp. NPDC047974, assembly GCF_040653375.1. Classification (NCBI taxonomy): domain Bacteria; kingdom Bacillati; phylum Actinomycetota; class Actinomycetes; order Kitasatosporales; family Streptomycetaceae; genus Streptomyces; species Streptomyces sp. NPDC047974. The sequence goes on along the minus strand of NZ_JBEZNU010000042.1, from coordinate 26,360 downwards.
CGCCGCCCTCGGCGACCAGCTTCTTCGCCTCGGCGGCGTCGTACTTGCAGAAGTCGCCGCAGACGTCCTTGAAGCCGCCCTCCTCGCCGAGGACCGGGGAGGTCCAGTCGACGGCGGGGGTACGGGTCTTCTGGAAGATCGTCTCGGTGATCTGCTCGCGGTCGATGGCCATCGACAGGCCCTGACGGAGCTTCTCCTGGCCCGGCTTGTTCCACGCGTCGTCGTAGAACGGGAAGGAGAGGGTCTGGATGATGCCGGCCGGGACGTTGATGTACCGGTCGCCGAGGTCGGCGGAGACGTTCTTGAGCTGGGCGGCGGGGACGTCGTCGACGAGGTCGAGGTTGCCGGCGATCAGGTCGGTGTACGCGGTGTTGTTGTCCGTGTAGACCTTGAGGGTGATGCCGCCGTTCTGGGCCTTGTCCGCACCGGGGTAGTCGTCCCAGCGCTTGAGCTCCATCTGGGAGCCCTTGGAGTACGAGTCGATGGTGTACGGGCCGTTGCCCACGGGCTTCGACAGCCAGGCGTCGTGGTCGTCGAAGAAGGCCTTGGGGAGCGGCGCGAAGGCCGCGTAGCCGAGGGTGTCCGGCCAGGTCGAGAACTTCTGGGAGAGCTTCACCGTGAAGGTCTGCGGGCCGGTGACCTTGAGGCCGGACATGGTCTCGGCGGTGGCCTCGCCCTTCTCGGGGTGGACCTGGTCGTAGCCCTCGATCTGGCCGAAGAAGAAGGCGTTCTTCTGGTTGTTCTTGAGGTGGGCGCCGTAGTTCCAGGCGTCGACGAAGGACTGGGCGGTGACCTTCTCGCCGTTGGAGAAGGTCCAGCCGTCCTTGACGGTGATGGTGAAGTTGGTCGAGTCGGTCGTCTCGATCTTCTCGGCGAGCCAGTCCTTGGCCTCACCGGTCTTCGGGTCGTACTGCTTGAGCCCGCGGAAGATCATCGACAGGACCTTGCCGCCCTGGACCTCGTTGGTGTTCGCCGGTTCCAGCGGGTTCTGCGGGTCGCCCCAGGAGGAGCTCACGACGCCGTCGGCCCCTCCGCCGCCGCCACTGTCGTCACCGCCGCCGCAGGCGGTCGCCGCGAGGGCGACGGCGGTGGCCAGTGCGGCCCACTTGGCGTGCGTGGCTCCGCGCATGGAGTGCCTCCCGATTGTCCTAAGCATGACTTAGGGCTCAATATCACCCGATATTGACGGTTGTGCACTTTCATGGCGCCCAAGGGAGTACGCGACCGGGCGCGAGGACGCGGAAGGGCCCCCCGCACCCGGCGGGGGTGCGAGGGGCCCTGGTCCTTCGGGTCCGTCCTTCAGGCTGTCACGGTCGGTCAGCCCGCGTGGACGACGTCCCGCTCCTCGGCGAAGTGGCACGCCGACTCGTGGGCCGCGAGGGTGTCCTGGCCGCGGAAGCGCTCCGGGATCGCCAGGACCGGCACCTCGGTGGAGCACTTCTCCTGGGCCTTCCAGCACCGGGTGCGGAAGCGGCAGCCCGACGGCGGGTTCGCCGGCGAGGGCACGTCGCCCGTGAGGATGATCCGGTCGCGGTTGGCACGGGCCTGCGGGTCCGGCACCGGCACCGCGGAGAGCAGCGCCTGGGTGTACGGGTGCGTCGGGTGGTCGTAGATCTCCGAGTCCGTACCGATCTCGGCGAGCTTGCCGAGGTACATGACGCCCACGCGGTCCGAGATGTGCCGGACGATCGACAGGTCGTGCGCGATGAAGATGTAGGACAGGTTGAACTCGTCCTGGAGCTTCTCCATCAGGTTGATGACCTGCGCCTGGACGGAGACGTCCAGGGCCGAGACCGGCTCGTCGCAGATGATGATCTCCGGGTTGAGCGCGAGGCCGCGGGCGATGCCGATGCGCTGGCGCTGACCGCCGGAGAACTGGTGCGGGTACCGGTTGATGTACTCCGGGTTCAGACCGACGACGTCGAGGAGCTCCTGCACCTTGCGGCGCCGCTCGCCCTTCGGGGCCACCTCGGGGTGGATGTCGAAGGTCTCGCCGATGATGTCGCCGACCGTCATGCGCGGGTTCAGCGAGGTGTACGGGTCCTGGAACACCATCTGGATGTTCCGGCGGACGGCCTTCAGGGCGCGGCCGGACAGCTTGGTGATGTCCTGGCCCTTGTAGAAGACCTCGCCCGCGGTGGCCCGCTCCAGGTTCATCAGGAGCTTGGCGACCGTGGACTTGCCGCAGCCGGACTCGCCCACGATGCCGAGGGTCTCGCCCTGGTAGAGGTCGAAGGAGACCCCGTCCACGGCCTTGACCGCACCGACCTGCTTCTTGAAGAGGATGCCCTGCGTCAGCGGGAAGTGCTTCTGCAGGTTGCGCACCTGGAGGATCGGCTCCCCACGCTGGACGGGGACGTCCAGGGCGGCGGCCACGGCCTCGTCGTTCTTGCTGAGGTCAGCCATGGATCGTCTCCTTCCAGAAGTGGCAGGCGCTCTTGCGGCCCGGCAGATCGGCGCCGTCCTGCTCGGTGACCGGCACCAGGGCCGGGATCTCCGTACGGCAGAGGTCGGTGGCCTTGGGGCAGCGCGGGTTGAAGGCGCAGCCCGTGGGGACCTTGAGCAGGTTGGGCGGCAGGCCCTTGATCGCGTACAGCTCCTGGCCCTTCTGGTCCAGGCGCGGGATCGAGTCGAGCAGACCCCGGGTGTACGGGTGCGCGGGGCGCGCGTACAGCTCGTGGACGGGCGCCTGCTCGACGATCCGCCCGGCGTACATCACGGCGATCTTGTCCGCGACGTCGGCGACGACGCCGAGGTCGTGGGTGATCAGGATCAGGCCCATGTTGTACTCGCGCTGGAGCTCCGCGAGGAGGTCCATGACCTGGGCCTGGACCGTCACGTCGAGGGCCGTGGTCGGCTCGTCGGCGATGATGAGGTCCGGCTCCAGGGCGAGCGCCATGGCGATCATGATGCGCTGGCGCATACCGCCGGAGAACTGGTGGGGGTAGTCGCCGACCCGCGCCTTGGCGGCGGGGATCTTGACCTTGTCCATCAGCTCGATGGCCTTGAGCTTGGCTTCCTTCTTGGACATGCCCTGGTGGACGCGGAACATCTCGCCGAGCTGGTACCCGACGGTGAGGACCGGGTTCAGCGAGGAGAGCGCGTCCTGGAAGATCATCGCGATCTTGCGGCCGCGGATCTTCCGGCGCTCCTCCTCCCCCATCTTGAGCATGTCCTCGCCGCGGAAGAGGATCTCGCCCTTGGGGATCCGGCCGGGCGGCATGTCGAGGATGCCCATGATGGCCTGGGCGGTGACGGACTTGCCGGAGCCGGACTCGCCGAGGACGGCGAGGGTCTCGCCGGCGCTCACCGAGTAGTTGACGCCGTTGACCGCCTTCGCCACACCGTCACGGGTGTGGAACTCGACGTGCAGGTCCTTGACTTCGAGCAGCGGCCCGTTGTGCTCGGCGCTCTCGCGCGGCGTCGGGACGGACGCGGTCTTGTTCATGGTGCTCACGTTTTACGCCCTCCTCAGCGCAGCTTGGGGTCGAGGGCGTTGCGAACGGCTTCGCCGAGCATGATGAACGCCAGGACGGTGATGCTCAGCATGATCGACGGCCAGAGCAGCACGTGCGGAGCGACGCGGATCTGGTCGACCGCGGTGGAGACGTCGACACCCCAGGAGACGGTCGGGGCGGCGAGGCCGAGACCCAGGTAGGACAGGGTCGCCTCGGCCGAGATGTAGCCGCCGAGGGCGATGGTGGCGACGACGATCAGCGGCGCCATGGCGTTCGGCAGGATGTGGCGGAAGAGGATCCGCGTGGTGCCGGCGCCGAGGGCCTTGGCCGCGTGCACGTAGTCGGCCTGCTTGACCGTGATCACGGCACCGCGCATGACGCGGGCCATCTGGGTCCAGCCGAGGAAGGCGAGGGCGCCGACGACGACCCAGACCGTGCGCTCGGTGAAGGACTGCAGGACGACCATGGCGCCGAGCAGGAACGGGATGCCGAAGAAGATGTCGGTGATCCGGGAGAGGACCGCGTCCCAGACGCCGCCGAAGTAACCGGCGATCATGCCCATCAGGCCGCCGAGGACGGTGACGATGGCGGTGACGCAGATGCCGACGATGATCGAGGCGCGCGTGCCGTGGATCAGGCGGGCGTAGACGGAACGGCCCTGCTGGTCGTAGCCGAACCAGCCCTCGGAACCGATGTTCCCCAGCTCCGGCTTGCCCAGGAAGTGCTTCACCAGGTCACCCGCGGTGGGCGAGGCGCTCGTGAAGAGGGTGGGCCAGGCGGCGATCAGCAGCAGGAAGGCGATCAGCACCGACGAGACGAGGAAGTACGGGTTGCGGCGGAGGTCCGCCCAGGCGTCGCCCCAGAGGGAGCGGGCCTTGTCCTGCTTCGGCGCTTCCTTCGGCTCCGTCACCGAGGGGGGTGCGACGGTGTCGTCGACGGCGGCGGCGGTCTTGGTCACGTCAGGCATACCGGATCCTCGGGTCCAGGACCGCGTACAGCAGGTCGATGAGCAGGCTGGTGATCAGGTAGACGAGCACCAGGACGGTGACGAGGCCGACCAGGGTCGTGCCCTCGCGCCGGGTGATCGACTCGGCGATCAGGCCACCGACGCCCTTCACGTTGAAGATGCGCTCGGTGACGATCGCGCCGCCCATGAGGGCGCCGATGTCGGTACCGAGGAAGGTGACGACCGGGATCATCGAGTTGCGCATGAGGTGGACACCGATGACGCGGCGCTTCGGGAGGCCCTTCGCGATCGCCGTACGCATGTAGTCGGCGCGCAGGTTCTCCGCCATGGAGGTGCGGGTCAGCCGGGCCACGTAGGCGAGTGAGAGACCACCGAGCACCACGGCCGGCGCGATCATCTCGGACCACAGGTTCTCGTTGCTGACGTTCGGCGCGATCCACCCCAGGTTGTCCGCGAAGATCATCTTGATGAAGAAGCCCAGGACGAAGACCGGGATCGAGATGATCAGCAGGGTGAAGAGGAGAACGGCGTTGTCCGCGAGGCGGCCGGCACGGAGGCCGGCGATGATGCCGAGGCCGATGCCGAAGATGAGCTCGAACACGAAGGCCATGGCGGCCAGCTGGAGCGTCACCGGGAACGCGTCGCCCAGGACTTCGGTCACGGGGCGATCGTTGCGGATCTGCGTCCCGAAGTCGAAGTGCAGGATGATGCCGCTCATGTAATCCCAGTACTGCTTCCACAGTGGCTGGTCCAGACCGAGCTTGTGTCTGATCGCCTCGATGGTCGAAGGGCTGGCGCCCTTGTCGCCGAACAGGCCGGCCACGGGGTCGCCGGGCAGGCTGTAGACCATGAGGAAGATCAGCAGGGTTGTCCCGAAGAAGACCGGGATCATCTGGAGCAGTCGTCGTGCGACATAGCGCCCCATCATGCCTCCGTTGAGATGTGACGGCCGCAGCCGACGGGCCCTCCCACGACATGGCTGCCCGGATTCGGACAGCGTGATGCCGCGGAAGGGCCCCCCAGCCACTGCGTAAGGCACCGCACACGGGACTGACGATCCGTCAGTCCCGTGACGGCATGCGGACTACGCTCGGGTGATTACTTCTGCTTGACCTCGACGCCGGTCAGGATCGGGTCGCCGTCCTGGCCGTAGGCGACGCCGGAAACCTTCTCCGAGAAGCCCGCGTTGACCTTGTAGTACCAGAGCGGGATGGACGGCATGTAGTTCACCAGGTCCTTCTCGATCGCCTGGTACTCCTTGACGGACTCCTCAAGGGTCTTGGCGGAGTCGGCCTTGGCGATCTTGGCGTCCAGCTCCTTGTTGGAGAAGCCGCCCTGGTTGCCGCCCGCACCCGTGCGGAACAGGTCCGAGATGAAGTTGGCGTTCACCGGGTAGTCCAGCACCCAGCCGGAGCGGTACAGGGACTTGACCTGCTGGTTCTTACGAGCCGTCAGGTCGGCCTGGAAGTCCGGCTTGCTGTCGCCGACACACTCGACGTTGGTGGCCTGGGTGATGGAGTTGCAGACCGCGTCCACCCACTCCTTGTGGCCGCCATCGGCGTTGAACTGGATGGAGATCTTGTTGTTCGGGACGCCACCGCCGGCCGCGATGAGCTCCTTGGCCTTCGCCGGGTCGAACTTGGTGACCTCGACCGCGTTCGGCTGGTAGCCGAGCACGCCCTTGGCGACCCAGCCGGTGGCGGGCTCGCGGGTGCCGTTGAGCACCGTCTTGGTGATCGTGGCGCGGTCGATCGCCATCGACAGACCCTGGATGACCTTCGGGTCGACAGCCTTCGGCTTCTTCCACTGGTCGGCGTAGAAGGCGATGGCCAGCGTCTGGATCGAGGAGTACGGCTGGTCCACGGCGCGGTCGCCGAGGTCCTGGCGGTAGACCGGCAGGTCCTTCGGGGCGATCTGACGCAGGACGTCGACGTTGCCCGACTTCAGGTCCTCGTAGGCGGCCTCGAGGGTGGTGTAGTTCTTGAAGACCACACCGCCGTTCTTCGCCTTGTTCGGGCCCTGGTAGTCGTCGTAACGGACGATCTCGATCTGCTTCTTGTGGTCCCAGCTCTTGAACTTGTAGGGACCGTTGCCGACCGGCTTCTCGCCGCCGGCCTTCGGGTCCTTGAAGAAGGACTCCGGGAGCGGCGCGAAGGAGATGTAGGCGAGCTTGTGGGCGAAGTACGGAACCGGCTTCGCGAGCTCGATGGTGAAGGTGCTCTCGTCGACGACCTTCAGACCGTCGAGGGTCTTCGAGGTGGGCTTGGCGCCCTCCGCCTCGGGGTGGACCTTCTCGAAGCCCGCGATGTCCGCGTACCAGGAGGCGAGGCCCTGGGCGTTCTCGACGTTGGCGTTCCAGTTCCACGCGTCCACGAAGGACTTGGCGGTGACCGGGGTGCCGTCGTGGAACTTCCAGCCCTTCTTGAGCTTGACGGTCCACAGCTTCGAGTCGGTGGTGGTGACCGACTCGGCGTTGATCATCTCGAGCGAGCCGTCGGCCTTGTAGTCGACGAGCGTCGAGAACAGACCGGCCATGACGATCGAGCCGTTGGACTCCATCGTGTCACCGGTGAGCAGCGGCTTCTCCGGCTCACCGACCTCGATGGAGAAGATGCCGTTCGGGTCGACCTTGCCCCCGGCGTCCGTGCCCTTGTCGTCCTTGCCCCCGCCACAGGCGGTCGCAGCCAGGGCGACGATGATCGCGCCCGCTACCCACTTGGCGCTCTTGGCACCGCGCATGGGTTTCCTCCTCATGAGTCCACTTGTCACTACAAGAAGGGCACTTCGAGACCTGCCGACACCCCTGACGGCGTTGATCCCCCGGTACCCCGAGTGTGCTCGTGAGTCGGCACTCCCCACAGTGCGTGACCCATTGACCCGAGCTCAATGGAGCCAACTATTAAGTACGCCCGGGCTGTAAACCACACTTAAGTGGTCTCGTTTTGACAACATCACCAAGGCCCCAGATACCGAAATCCGGACAAACTGAGCACAGACAGACACCCGCGAAACGGACCGTTAACACACGTACCGGAGAGCGATGACCGGATTCCGGACGCCCTGCCCGGGCAATGCGTTTGACGAAAAAGGCCTGGCCACTCGCACAGTGTGCGAGTGGCCAGGCCTTTCGTGTGAGATGCGGCTCAGCCGTTCTCCGGGCGGCTGCTCCCGGCCGTGACGCCGGGCGCGGCTCAGGCGTTCTTGGCGCGCGAGGCGGAGCGGCTGCGCTCCTTCTGGTCCAGGACGACCTTGCGGATGCGGACGGCCTCCGGGGTCACCTCGACGCACTCGTCGTCGCGGCAGAACTCCAGGGACTGCTCCAGGGAGAGCTTGCGCGGCGGGACGATCGCCTCGAACGAGTCGGCCGACGAGGACCGCATGTTCGTGAGCTTCTTCTCCTTGGTGATGTTCACGTCCATGTCGTCGGAGCGCGAGTTCTCGCCGACGATCATGCCCTCGTACACCTCGGTGCCGGGGTCGGTGAACAGGACGCCGCGCTCCTGGAGGTTGGTCATCGCGAAGGCGGTGACCGCGCCGGCGCGGTCGGCGACCAGGGAGCCGTTGTTACGGGTCTGGAGCTGGCCGAACCACGGCTCGTGGCCCTCGTGGATCGAGTGGGCGATGCCGGTGCCGCGGGTGTTGGTGAGGAACTCCGTGCGGAAGCCGATCAGGCCGCGGGACGGGACGACGAACTCCATGCGGACCCAGCCGGAGCCGTGGTTCGACATGTTGTCCATGCGGCCCTTGCGGACGCCCATGAGCTGGGTGACGGCGCCCATGTGCTCCTCGGGCACGTCGACCGTGAGGCGCTCGACGGGCTCGTGGATCTTGCCGTCGACCTCCTTGGTGACGACCTGGGGCTTGCCGATGGTGAGCTCGAAGCCCTCGCGGCGCATCTGCTCGACCAGGATGGCGAGCGCGAGCTCACCACGGCCCTGGACCTCCCAGGCGTCCGGACGCTCGGTGTCGAGGACGCGGAGCGAGACGTTGCCGATGAGCTCGCGGTCCAGGCGGTCCTTCACCTGGCGGGCGGTGACCTTGCGGTCCTTGACCGCGGACTTGGCCTCCGCGCCCTTGCCGGTGCCGCCGCGGCCGACGAGCGGCGAGGTGTTGGTGCCGATGGTCATGGAGATGGCCGGCTGGTCGACCGTGATCAGCGGCAGCGCGATCGGGTTCTCCGGGTCGGCCAGGGTCTCGCCGATCATGATGTCGGGGATACCGGCGACGGCGCAGATGTCACCGGGGCCGGCGACCTCGGCGGGCTTGCGGGTGAGCGCCTCGGTCATCATCAGCTCGGTGATGCGGACGTTGGAGATCGTGCCGTCCCGCTTGATCCACGCGACCGTCTGGCCCTTGCGCAGCTCGCCCTGCTCGACGCGGAGCAGCGCGATGCGGCCGAGGAAGTTGTCGGCGTCCAGGTTGGTGACGTGGGCCTGGAGCGGGGCCTCCTCGTCGTACGACGGGGCCGGGACGTGCTCCAGGATGGTGGAGAAGAAGGGCTCCAGGTTCTCCGAGTCCTGCGGGACCGTGCCGTCCTCCGGCTTGGTCAGCGAGGCGATGCCGTCGCGGCCGCAGGCGTAGACGATCGGGAACTCGATCTGGTCCTCGTCGGCGTCCAGGTCCAGGAAGAGGTCGTAGGTCTCGTTGACGACCTCGTCGATCCGGGAGTCCGGGCGGTCCGTCTTGTTGATGCAGAGGATGACGGGCTTGCGCTGCTGGAGGGCCTTGCGCAGCACGAAGCGGGTCTGCGGGAGCGGACCCTCGGAGGCGTCCACCAGGAGGACGACGGCGTCGACCATCGACAGACCACGCTCGACCTCGCCACCGAAGTCGGCGTGGCCGGGGGTGTCGATGATGTTGATCGTGATCGGGGCCCCGCCGTCCTTGGGGTGGTACTTCACCGCCGTGTTCTTGGCGAGGATCGTGATGCCCTTCTCACGCTCCAGGTCGTTCGAGTCCATCATGCGGTCGTCGAGCTGCTGGTGGGCGGCGAAGGCACCGGCCTGCTTGAGCATGGCGTCGACGATGGTCGTCTTGCCGTGGTCGACGTGGGCGACGATGGCGACGTTACGGATGTCGTGGCGCGTGGGCATGGGTGGCTTGCGCTTCTCTCGGATCGTGGGAATCGGCGTCAGTTCCTCTTACGCCCGCCGGGCGGACGCGCCACGGCTATGTCCTATGGTACGGGGCTGGCGTGCAAGGGGCTTCCCCGGATCGATCCGAGAGGGTCTACTGGGATGTTTCAGGGTGGGTCTCAGGGTGTGGGGAAGATCATGCGGTCCGGGTCAAGGGGCCGACGCGATCCTGCCCGCCGGGATCACCGGCGGGCAAGGAACTTGAGCTGCTTCTGAGGTTGTGGCCTGCGGTTTCAGTGTTTCGACGGGCTACCCTTGGTCGTTTCGCTCTTCTTGAAACCGATGTCCTGGTACCGGGGGGCCGCGAAGCCCCAGGCGCCGGCGTTCACCACGTCCTGCCGGGCGGCGACCAGCTGGGGGCGCTGGTAGAGGGGGATGGATCCGGCCGCGGCCCAGATCCTGGCGTCCGCCTGGCGGATCAGATCGCCCGCCTCCTCCTCGTCGAGGGTGCCGGCCGCCTGGTCGAAGAGCTGGTCGATGCGGTCGGTGCCGACCCGCGAGTAGTTCTGCTCGACCAGCAGGGAGCCGTCCGAGGCGGGCTCGGGCTTGGCGAAGATCGGCCGGGCGTCGGTCGCCGGGTAGGCGGAGGCCGGCCAGGAGTAGAGGGCCAGGTCGTAGTCGCCGGAGGCGATGTGGTCCTTGAAGAAGCTCTCGTCGGAGACCTTGGTCACCTCGGTGCGGATCCCCACCGCGTCCAGCATCCGCACGATCCGGTCGCCGACCGCCCGCAGCGTCTCCGAGCCGGGGCCGGAGGGCAGGACGAAGCGGAGGCTGAGGGCCTTGCCGTCCTTGCCGAGGGCCTGGGAGGCGGCGGGGACGGCGGCCGGGGCGGCGCTGCCCATGGGGGCGTAGGCGCCGGCGACGCCCTTGTCCGGCTTGGCGTTCGCGGGGGCGGCCGCCGCGGCGCGGGTGCCGGTGTCGAGGGCCTCGGCGCGGGCGAGGAGGGCGGCGCTCTCGCGGGCGGCGGCGGGGGCCGGGGCGAGGACCCGGGTGCCGGCCTCGGGGCCGCCGGGGCCGATGCGGGGTGCGGCGCGGAGCTCGCCGGGCTTGTCGTCGCCGACGATGTAGAGGCCGTCCTCGGAGGCGGTGTCGCTCTGCTCGGCCTTCTTCTTGGAGTCGGCCTCCTCGGTCTTCTTCGTGTCCGTCCGCGCGGTCTTCTTCTCCGCCTCGGCGCCGGCCTCGGTGCCGGCCGGCTTCTTCCCGGCGCCGCCGGGGACCCAGCCCGCGTCGGCGAGGAGGGCACGGGCCTCCTTGGTGTCCTGGTCGCCGAGGGCGTCGCTGCTGTCGGCGTAGGCGGCCTGGCCGGCCAGGGCGAGGTGGCTGCCGGGCGGGTCGGAGGGGAGGCCGAGCGGCTTGAGGACGGACTCGGCGAGCTCCCGGCGGTCGATGGCACGGGCGACCGCGCGGCGGACCCGCTCGTCGGCGAGCGGCCCGGACTCGCCGTTGAGGGAGAGCTGGGTGTAGGCGGGCTCCAGGGACTTGCGGACGACGTAGCCGGCGAGGGTGTCCTGGGCGGCGGCGTAGCGGGCGACGGCCGCCTCGTTCTGGGCGCGGGCGGCCGTGACCTCCGCGGCCAGCTCCTCGTCCCCGCCGTGGGCGAGGGCCCAGGATCCGAGGGCCTTGCCGGGGGTGATGGCGGAGCCGGGGCCGTGCAGCCGGGCGGCCTCGGCGCCGCTGCGGCCCGCGCCGGCGTCCTTGAGGGCCAGGGCGATCCGCTCGGCGGTGGAGCGGTCGATGTCGGCGAGGTCGAGCTTTCCGCCGGCGAGGGCGGCCTCCCGGTCGGCGCGCGGGACGGCGCGCAGGACCAGGCTGTCGAGCTTGGCCGGCTTGCCCCACCAGCGGGGGTTGCGGGTGAGGGTGAGGTCGCCGGTCTTCCGGTCGACCTTGCTCAGCAGGAACGGTCCCGCGGTGGCCTTGAGGGTGGTGCGGGCGCTGTCGTTGAAGGAGTTCGGGGAGCCCATCACCTGCTTCGGGTAGAGCGGGGTGAAGAGGGCGCGCCAGTCGGCGTAGGGCTTGGCGAAGGTGACCCGCACCTCCAGGTCGTTCTTGCCCTTCTCGATCTTCTCGATGCGCTCGTAGCCGGCGTTGCGGGCGGTCCAGTAGGCCGTGTCGCGGCCGCTGAGGGCCCGCCACTGGGCGACGAAGTCGGCGGCGCCGATCTCGCGGCCGTCGCTCCACACGGCCTGCTGGTTGAGCTTGTAGAGGACGACCTGGCGGGGCTCGGTCTCGACGACCTCGGCGGTCTCCAGGAAGTCGGGGTTGAGCCGGGGCCGGCCGCTCTCGTCCAGGGTGTGCAGGGCGGGCAGGACGGCGCCGGCGACCCGGCCGGTGGCCGCGTCGGCGTCGGCCTGGAAGGCGTTGAAGGTGGCGGGCAGCGCGTCCACCGCCCACCGGAGGGTGCCGCCGTCGTCGACCAGGGCGCGCGCGGTGGGCGCGTTGTCCTGGGCGGCGGGGGCGCTGCCGGCGTCCTCGTCGGAGCTGCATCCGGCGAGGACGGTGACGGCGAGGGCCGCGGTGGTGAGGGTGGCGACGGAGCGGAGGGTCCGGGAGCGGGGGCTCCTCCTCGGGGGGGCGCCGACCTGGGACATGACTTATACCCCTTCGTCCGTTTTCGTGCCATTTGGAGATGATCAGACTCTCTTACTCATCCCACTGAACGACACCGCCCGGACCCGCCCCCTCCGACACGACGGCACCCCGGACAAACCCACTCGTGCGGCCCAACCCGGTCAGTCGGGGCGGATCCAGCCGGCGCGGTAGGCGGACCAGTCCCCGGGCCGCTCGGCGAAGTCGACGTAGAGGGCGACGCCGAAGCGTTCGCGGTCCGGGTCGGTGCGGCCCAGGCCGAGGCGGACGCCGCGCACCGCCGCCGCCACCGTCTCCGCGTTCTCGTGGTGCCCGAGGTCGTCCTCGTGGAAGAAGGGCAGCCCCATCAGCAGGTCGGTGCCCTCCGGCGTCACCTCCAGGGCCAGCGCGGTCTGCTGGGCGACGTAGCCGCCGTACAGGCTCTCCAGCGGCATCCACGTGTCGTACGACATCACCGCGATCTGGTCGACCCGGCGCGCCACCTCCCCGAAGTACTCCTGCGACCACCACTTGCCCTGGTCGGAGAAGGTGCCGAGCACGGAGTGGGCGCCGGGCAGCGGGTCGATCTGGTGGGCGGCGACCGAGAGCGGCGCCTTCCGGGCCCGGGTCAGCCGCCCCAGGTCGTCGAGGAGCGTCAGGTAGTCGGGGTCGCCGGACTGGAGGGGTTCCAGGTCGAAGTGGACGCCGTCGAAGCCCGCGTCCAGGACCTGCCGGGCGGAGGCCGTGACGGCCGCCCGGGACGCGGGGTCGGCGAGCCGCAGGCCGACCGGCCCGTCGTTGGCGAGGATGTCCCCGAGCCAGGCCTGGACGCGGATCCCGGGCGCCACCCGGTGGATCCCGTCGGTCAGCCACCGCGCCCGCGGGTGCCGGGCGGCCGGCAGCGTGCCGTCGTGTTCGAGCGGCCCCGCGTGCACGTACAGGTCCTTGATCCCGGTGCCCTTCAGCCGCTCGGCCAGCGCCACCAGGTCGGCGTCCCGCTTCCGGCCGTCCACCCACGCGTGCCCGATCCAGTACGCGTCCCTCCCCCGCGTGCGCGCGTCGTCGCGGAGGTCGCCCGCGTAACTGACCCGCAGCGCGAGCGCGCCGAAGAGCGGCGGCACGACGAGGACGAGGACGAGCCCCAGGACCCACCAGCGCCCCTTGCGCCACATCCGTTTCAGTGGTCCGTCCATCCCAACCCCCAGAGCGTCACGGCGGTGATCAACTCTGACGGGGACGCCCCGCCCCCGCCGGTCGGTTTCCGCGGAGCCGTCCGGTCGCGGGGGCGCAATACGGTACATAACCTCCCTTCTGTGACCCGAACAGCCACCCGAGCCCTGCTCGCGATGCTGGTGGCGGCGTGGTGGCTGGTCGCGCCCGCCGCGGCCGGCGCCCGCGCCGACGAGCCCGTCGACCTCCCCTCCGGCGGCCAGATCCTCGACCGGGTGGGCGCGCTGGGCGACCGGCGCCCGGAGGTCGCCGAGGCCCTCGACCGGCTCTACGACGACCGCCGGCTGCAGCTCTTCGTGGTCTACGTACGGGACTTCTCCGGCCGCTCCGGCCAGGACTGGGCCGACGCCACCGCCGCGCGCAACGGCCTCGGCCTCGACGACGTGCTGCTCGCCGTCGCCACCCACGACCGGCAGTACGGCTACTCCGCCGACCCCGACTCCCGGCTCACCCAGGACCAGCTCGACGACGTGGCGAGGACCGCGATCGAACCGGCGCTGCGGCAGAACGACTGGGCGGGCGCCGCGATCGGCGCCGCGGACGGCTACTCCGCCGTCCTCGCCGGCCGGCCCGTCCCCTCCCCCGAGATCACCCCCGGCCCCGCCGACCCCGGCGGCTCCGGGGCCGACGCGCCCTCCGGGAGCGATCTGGTCCTCCCGATCGCGCTGGTCGGCGGCGCCGGCGCGGTGGCGGCGTACGCGTACACCCGCAGGCGCCGGCGGAGCACCACCCGCACCACCCCCGGCGGCGGCCGCGGACCGGGCTGGGGGCGGCCCGCGCCGCCCTCCCTGGAGGAGCTGGACGGCGAGGCCCGGCGCGCACTCGTCGCCACCGACGACGCCGTCCGCACCAGCCAGGAGGAACTCGGCTTCGCCACCGCCCAGTTCGGCGAGGAGGCCACCCGGCCCTTCGAGGAGGCCGTGGCCTTCGCGAAGGAGCAGCTGACCGCCTCCTTCCGGCTGCGGCAGCAACTCGACGACTCCTTCCCCGAGGACGACGCGACCCGGCGCTCCCTGCTCGACGAGATCCTGCGCCGCTGCGCCGGGGCGAACGCCCGGCTCGACGCGGAGACCGAGGACTTCGACCGGCTGCGGGCCCTGGAGCGGACCGCCCCCGAGGCTCTGGCCAAGGTCGAGGCGGCCTTCCGCGAGCAGACCGGCCGGGTCGCCGGCGCCGAGGCGGCGCTCGCGGCGATGCGGGAGCGGTACACGGAGTCGGCCGCCGCACCGGTCGCCGGCGACGTCGAACAGGCCAAGGACCGGCTGGTCTTCGCCACCGCCCGCGTCAACCAGGCCCGGCAGGCCGTCGACGGCGGCGACAACGGCTCGGCGGCGGTGCACGTGCGGGCGGCCGAGGGCGCGGTCGACCAGGCGGCCCGGCTGATCGAGGCCGTGGACCGGCGGGCCCGGGAGCTGACCGAGGCGGCCGGCCGGCTGCCGGGCGCGCTCACCGAGACGGACGCCGACCTGGCCGAGGCCAGGGGCCTCCTCGAAGGGACCGCCGAGGGCGCCTCGACGGGCGATCTGCGGGGCCGGATCGCCCGCGCGGAGTCGGTGGCGGCGGAGGTGCGGCGGGCGGTGGAGGCGGGACGGTACGACCCCCTGGACGCGCTGCGCCGGGTCGAGGAGGCGGACGCGGCCCTGGACGGCGCCCTCGCCGGGGCGCGGGAGCGCGAGTCCGGTGACGCGCGGGCCCGGGCGCTCCTGGAGCAGGCGCTCCTGACGGCCGGTGCGGAGCTGGGGGCGGCCTCGGACTACGTGCAGACGCATCGGGGCGCGGTGGGCAGCGAGGCCAGGACCCGGCTGGCGGAGGCCCAGCGGCGCCTGGAGAAGGCGCGGGCGCTGGCCGCGGACGAGCCGCAGGCGGCGCTGGCGGAGGCGCAGCAGGCGGACGCGCTGGCCCGGCGGGCGCAGCAGCTGGCGGAGCAGGACGTGCGCCGGTACGGGAACCCGAACGGTCTGGGCGGGGTGACGGGGGCGGGCGGGAGCGGGGGCGGCGGGCTCGGCGGGGCCGTGCTCGGCGGCATCATCCTCGGCGGGCTGTTCGGCGGGGGCTCCGGCCGAGGGGGCGGCGGATTCGGGGGCGGCGGCCTCGGGGGCGGAGGTTTCGGCGGCGGGCCGGGCAGCTTCGGCGGCGGCGGCACGCGCGGCCGGCGGGGCGGTGGCGGCCGCTTCTGATTCCCACGACCACACGACGGTCCACGTCCACGACACCCCGCAAGGAGCAGCACATGAGCAGCAAGCAGACCGTCCTCGGCCGGGTCACCCAGCTGGCGAAGGCGAACATCCACGCCCTCCTGGACCAGGCGGAGGATCCGCAGAAGATGCTGGACCAGCTGATCCGCGACTACTCGTCGAACATCTCCGAGGCCGAGGAGGCGGTGGCGGCGACCATCGGCAATCTGCGGCTGCTGGAGCAGGACCACGCGGAGGACGTGGCGGCGGCGGCCGAGTGGGGCGGGAAGGCGCTGGCGGCCAGCCGGAAGGCGGACGGGCTGCGGACCGGCGGGCAGACGGCGGAGGCGGACCGCTTCGACAACCTCGCCAAGGTGGCGCTGGGCCGCCAGCTCCAGTCGGAGAAGGAGGCGCGGACGGCCGAGCCGACGATCGCCGCGCAGACCGAGGTCGTCACGAAACTGACCGCGGGCCTCGACCAGATGAAGGCGAAGCTGGTCGAACTGCGGTCCAAGCGGGACGAGCTGGTCGCCCGGGCGAAGTCGGCGCAGGCGCAGAACACGATGATGGACGCGGTGAAGAACATCGACGTGCTGGACCCGACGAGCGAGCTGAGCCGCTTCGAGGACAAGGTGCGCCGGGAGGAGGCGCGGGCCCTGGGCAAGCAGGAGCTGGCCGCGTCCTCGCTCGACGCCCAGTTCGAGCAGCTGGACGCGATGGGCGACGAGGCGGAGATCGCGGCCCGGCTGGCCGCGCTCAAGGCGGCCTGAGACGGCCTGAGACGGCCTGAGACGGCCCGCCAGGGCTCCCGCGGGCGTCGTCGCCCGCCAGGGCTCCCGCGGGCGTCGTCCCCTAGAACATGCTGAGCAGCTGGTCCACGGTGGGTTCCGCCGTGGGCCCGCCGTCGGGCAGCGCCAGCTCGAACCAGACGGTCTTGCCGCGCGGGGTGCGGCGCGAGCCCCAGGAGGCGGAGAGCAGGCCGACGAGCTGGAGGCCGCGGCCGCCCTCGTCGGTGTCCTTGGCGCGGCGGCGGCGCGGCTGGACGAGGCCGGCGTCCCAGACCTCGCAGACCAGGGTGCGGTCGCGCAGCAGCCGGAGCCGTATCTCGCCCTCGCCGTACCGGAGCGCGTTGGTGACGAGTTCGCTGACGAGGAGCTCGACGGTGTCCACGAGGGCGTCGAGGCCCCAGGCGGTGAGCTGGCCGCGGGCGAGTTCGCGGGCGCGGCCGACGGAGCGGGGCTCGCGGGGCAGTCGCCAGTCGCCGACCGCCTCGGCGGGCAGTCCCTGGATACGGGCCATCAGGAGGGCGATGTCGTCCTCGCCGTGGCCGGTGTCGAGGGTGGTCAGGACCCGGTCGCAGACGTCCTCCAGGGGGCGGGCCCGGTCGGCGAGGGCCCGCCGGAAGGCGCTGAGGCCCTCGTCGAGGGGGTGGTCGCGGGACTCGACGAGGCCGTCGGTGTACAGCGCGAGGAGGGAGCCCTCGGGGAGTTCGACCTCGACCTCTTCGAAGGGTTCGCCGCCGACGCCCAGCGGCATCCCCGGCGGCACGTCGAGGAGCAGGGCCTCCTCGCCGGGTTCGACGAGGACGGGCGGGAGGTGGCCGGCGTTGGCGAAGGTGCAGCGTCTGGTCACCGGGTCGTAGACGGCGTAGACGCAGGTCGCGAGGTAGACCTCGGAGAGCTCGGGGCCGCGGTTCTTGTGCGCGCGGGACTGCTGGGCGCCGATGGGGGCGCCGAGGCCGCGGGCGATCTCGTCGAGGTGGGAGAGGACCTCGGCGGGTTCGAGGTCGAGCTGGGCGAGGGTGCGGACGGCGGTGCGCAGTTCGCCCATGGCGACGGCGGCGCGCAGGCCGCGGCCCATGACGTCGCCGATGACGAGGGCGGTGCGGTGGCCGGGGAGTTCGATGACGTCGAACCAGTCGCCGCCGACCTCGGTGGCGTCGGTGCCGGGGAGGTAGCGGCAGGCGATGTCGAGTCCGGCGGCCTCGGGGTCGCCGGGCGGGAGCAGGCTGCGCTGCAGGATGAGGGCGCGCTCGTGCTCGCGGCGGTAGAGGCGGGCGTTGTCGATGCAGACGGCGGCGCGGGCGGCGAGTTCGACGGCGAGGGCCCGGTCGCGGTCGCCGAAGGGTTCGCTGCCCTTGGTGCGGGAGAACTGCACGAGGCCGACGACGGTGTCGTGGGCGACCATCGGGACGGCGAGGGTGGAGTGGACGAGGTCGCCCTCGCCGCCGGGCACGGTGCGGACCCGGCCGGTGCGCAGGGCTCCGGCGGTGGGCGAGTTGAAGGGGTAGCGGTGGACGGCGCCGACCTCGATGGGGACGGGCGCGCCGCCGTCGCCGGCCGGTCCGTGGCCCTCGTCGGTTCTGAGGGGGGTGTCGGAGACGGCGGAGGCGAAGGCGACCCGGCGCAGTTCGGCGCTGCCCGCGCCGTAACCGACGTCGTGGGAGCTGCCCCAGCGGCCGGGCGGGGCCTCGTCGCCGGTGAGGAGGCCCTGGTAGAGGTCGACGGAGGCGAGGTCGCAGAAGCCGGGGACGGCGACGTCGAGGAGTTCGCGGGCGGTGGCCTCCAGGTCGAGGGAGTTCCCTATGCGGGCTCCGGCCTCGTTGAGGAGGGCGAGGTTGCGGCGGGCACTGGCCGCCTCGCGGGCGGCGCTCTGCCGGCGGGTGACGTCGATGCCGAGGCCGGCGACGCCGATCGGGCGGCCGGAGCCGCCGTGCACCCGGTAGAGGTTGATGGACCAGTGGCGGCGGATCCGCGCGCCGGGGGCGGCGCCGGTGATGCGGAGGTCGGTGACGGACTCGCCGGTCTCCAGGACGCGGCGGAGGGCGGCGGTCATCCGGTCGGCCTCGGGCTTGGCGAGGTAGTCGTGGACGCTCCGGCCGCGGTGGTCGTCGGCGTCGCCGCCGAAGACGGCCGCGAAGCGCTGGTTGGCGCGCCTGACGGTGAGGTCGGTGCCGAAGAGGAGGAAGCCGAAGGGTGATTGGCCGAAAATGGCCTGGGAGGCGGCGAGGTCGGTCTCGATCCTCCGCAGGGCGCGGACGTCGACGACGATGCAGAGCGCGGCCCGCTCGCCGGTCTCGGTCTCGGTGGGCATCACGTACAGCTCGGCGACGCCGTGCGGCCGGTCCTGTCCCGGGGGCCCGGCCTGGCCGGGGATGCGGAACGGGACGAGGCCGGTCCACTCGCGTCCGTCGAGGACCTCCTTGACCTGCCGGTGACCGCTTTCGCGCAGCTCGGCGGGCATGAAGACCTCGACCGGGTCCTTGCCGCGGGCCTCGCGGGCGTCCACGCCGAAGAGGTCCGCCGCCCGGCGGCTCCACTGGTCGACGCGTCCGTCGGGCCCGAGGGAGAAGGAGGCGACCCGGATGTAGTCGTAGATCGAACCGGGCGGGCTGCTCTGCCACACGACGCCGCCCGTCGTCTCGGATATCTCGCTCACGCGACCGTCCCCTCCAGCTCACCGCACCGGACCGGCCATGCCCGCAGTATTCAATACGGCGGGCCCCGGCGGCACGACGTCCACGATCACAGGGTGGTCTCGGTCGGCTCGCGACCCGCTCCGGTGATCGTCGTCCCTCTCTCTTTACTCACCAGGGAGAGCCAGCTCGAACCATACGGTTTTCCCCGCGTCGCCCTGCCGGGTCCCCCAGCGGCGCGCGGAGCAGGCGACGAGACCGAGCCCGCGGCCCCCCTCGTCGTCGGGTCCCGCGGGCCGCTCGGTGGGCGGATCCGGAAGCGGATCGGAGACCTCCACGAGGAGCGCGGAGTGCCGGGGCGGGTCGGTGGCGGCGCCCTCGGCCCGCAGGATCCGCACCCCGATGGGGCCGGAGGCGTACCGGAGGGAGTTGGTGACCAGCTCGCTGACCAGCAGGACGGCGACGTCCCCCACGGTCGCGTCGACCTCCCAGGAACGAAGGGTCTCGCGTACGGCGTGGCGGGCGGTGCGCACCGCGTCGGCCTCCGCCGGGAAGTTCCACTCGGCGCGGGCGCCGTCGGTGTCGATCACACGCGATCACTTCCCCAAGCACGGTGCAGCAGGAAGAGGAGCAGCCTCTCCCGAGGGACCAATGGGGACATACCCGGAATTACGCGCGAAATATCCCACTGGGGGCGGTCATGGGCGCACGGTGGCACGAACGGCGTAGAGACCCGGGCGCACGCCCGGGTCAGGGGCGCGCGACGGGGAGTCTGCGCGCCGCCTCCGCGACCGCCGGGCGGTCCTGGTCGAGCCAGTCCACGGTGTCGAGTTCGTCGCGGGCGAGCCAGCGGAGCGCGTCGTGGTCCTCCAGCGGGCGGGGTGCGCCGGAGAGCAGGCGGGCGGTCCAGACCCGGAGGACGTAACCGGGCTTGAGGGGCCATTCGCCGGGGATCCGCTCGCCGGTCTCGGCCTCGACGCCGAGTTCCTCGCGCAGTTCGCGGACGAGGGCGTCCTCGGGGCGCTCGCCGGGCTCGACCTTGCCGCCGGGGAGTTCCCAGCGGCCGGCGAGTTCGGCGGGGGCGCTGCGGCGGGCGGCGAGCAGGCGGCCGCCGTCGAGGAGGGCGGCCGCGACGACGACCACGGCACCGGTCCCGTGGTCGGTTCCGGTGCCGTGGTGCGGGGAGCGTGGGGTCATGCCCGCGAGGGTATCGGGGGCGTCAGGAGGCGGGGGCGACGCGCTCCACCCAGTAGAGCTGCTTGTGGCCGCGGGAGTCGAGCGTGTCCGCGATCCTCTGCGCTTCGTCCTGGGTCGCGTACCGGCCCACCCGGTAGCGGTTGCCGTTGTCGTCCTGCCGTATCACGAGCCACGGATGGACGGGGCCGCTGTCGGTCATCAGGCTTCTCCCTCCGCCGGGCGAGGCGTCACCAAGGATCTCCGGGAAACCGCAATCCGCATATGCCTGAGCCTACGCCTGACCTTCACACAGCGGATACGGGTTTTCACCAAGAGATACGGATCGGCCGGGAACCGACGCAAGGCGGCCGAAGGTCACATGCCGGGCGTCTTTCCGGGGACCGTCGGCACCGGCATGAGGACGGGTCCCGCCCCGAGGGCCGGCTCCTTGCGGCAGGCGTCGCCGCAGTCGGCGTCGAGCGAGCAGCACAGCGAGCAGACCGGGCCGGAGCGGACCGGGCAGTCGGCGATGTCGGGCAGTTCGTACGCGGTCGCGCACTCGGCGCAGGTGTGGGTGGCCCGTTCGTCGGCGGGGGCGGCGCCGGGGCCGTTCACCGGGTTGGGGCGGGCCAGGTAGTAGCGGCCCTTCGTCGCCCAGGCGATCAGCGGGCAGAGCACCAGGGCGAGACCGGCGGCGATGAAGGTGGAGAACGCCTCGGCGTAGGCGCCGAAGAGGCCGAAGAAGGCGAGGATCGAGACGACGGAGGCGACGACCATGGCACCGAAGCCGGCCGGGTTCACCGCGTACAGATAGGCCCGCTTGAACTCGATGTACGGCGGGGACCAGCCGGCCCGCTTGTTGATGACGAGGTCGGCGGCGACGGCGGTGATCCAGGCGATGCCGACGTTGGAGTAGAAGCCGAGCAGCTTGCCCAGCGCGGCGAACATGTTCATCTCCATCAGCGTCAGCGCGATGGCGAGGTTGAGGAAGATGTACCAGACCCGGCCGGGGTGCCGGTGGGTCATGCGGGAGAAGAAGTTCGACCAGGACAGCGAGCCGCTGTAGGCGTTGGTGACGTTGATCTTGATCTGGGAGACGATCACGAAGAGCGCGGCGGCGGGCAGCGCGAGACCGCCGAGCCAGGGCTTGAGCGCCTCGATCTGCGGGGCGATCGGCTCCAGGGCGTGGGTCTTGCCGACCGCCTCCAGGGCGACGAAGGCGAGGAAGGCGCCGCCGAGCTGCTTGGCCGCGCCGATGATCACCCAGCCGGGTCCCGCGGCGAGCACCGCGAGGTTCCAGCGGCGCCGGTTCGCCTCGGTCTTCGCCGGCATGAAGCGCAGGTAGTCGGCCTGCTCGCCGATCTGGGCGATGAGGGAGAGCGCCACGCCGGTGCCGAGCCCGAAGCCGATCCAGTCGAAGCCGGAGCCGGCGCCCTCGGTGCCGCCGAAGGAGGCGAAGGCGCCCCAGGCGTCCGGCGCCTCGAAGGCGAGGACCAGGAACGGCAGGACCATGCCGACGATCCAGACGGGCTGGGTCCACGCCTGCACCTTGGCGAGCGCGCCCATCCCGCGGAAGACGATCGGGATGACGATGAGCGTGGTGACGAGGTAGCCGATCTCGACCGGGAGGCCGACGGCCTGGTGCATGGCCTGGGCCATGATCGAGCCTTCGAGGGCGAAGAAGATGAAGGTGAAGGAGGCGTAGATGAGCGAGGTGAGGGTGGAGCCGAAGTAGCCGAAGCCGGCGCCCCGGGTGATGAGGTCCATGTCCAGGCCGTACGTCGCGCAGGCGCGGGCGATGGGGATGCCGGTGAGGAAGATGATCGTGGCGGCGGTGAGGATCGAGGCGAATCCGCTGGTGAAGCCGTACGCGAAGACGATCGAGGCGCCGATGGCGAAGTCGGCGAGGTAGGCGATGCCGCCGAGCGCGGTGCCGGCCACGGTCCCGGGCGACCAGCGCCGGAAGGAGTGCGGGGCGTAGCGCAGCGAGTAGTCCTCGCGGCTCTCGTCCGCGGCGAGCTTCGCGTAGCTGCGGCGGGGCCCGGCCGGGTCCGGCGGGGCGGTGGGCGCACGCTCCGGGGCGGGCGGCTCCGGATCGGAGGTGGGCGTGGTGACGGTCTCCGCCATGAGGGCTCCTGTCGTCCGGCCGGGTCGCGGGTACGAGGCAGGAAGGTAGGAGCCGGTCGTGACGGGCCCTCACCACCCGGTGTTGCCGGGCGGTAACACCCCCTGACGTGTCGTTAACTCCGGGTCACGGGGGCCGGACACGGTGCGGCGGTCAGCGGACCGGGAGGTGGTACGAGAGGCGGTAGCGGTCGGCGGGGACGACGACGTCGGCGGTCTCCACGGCGAGGCCCGAGGCGTAGAAGGTGCGCTCGACGACCATGACGACGTGGCCGGGGACGCCGCCGAGGACGAGGAGCTCCTCGGCGAGGCCGGGACGGGCGCCGACCTCCTCCACCACGTTGTCCACGACGACGTCGATCGCCGCCATCCGCTCGACCACGCCGCAGCCGCCGAGCGGCCCCTCCTCGGGGAGCATCACGGGGGTCCGGCCGGTGACGGCGAGCGGCTCCCAGGAGGTGGCGACCATCATGGCCTCGCCGCCGTCCCGGTAGACGTACCGCGTGCGCATCACGCGGTCGCCGGGCGCGATGCCGAGGCGCTCGGCGACCGGGGCGCCCGCCTCCTCCTGCTCGCTGCTCGCCTCCCAGGTGCCGCGCGCGCCCTCCACCGCCTGCTCCTGGCGGAAGGGGGTGGCGCCGGTCGCGGGCCGATAGCCGGAGCGGGCGACGCGGCGGGGCACCGGACGCTCCCGCACGTACGTCCCCGAACCCGAGCGGCCCTCGACGAGCCCCTCGGCCATGAGCACCTTGCGGGCCTCCAGCGCGACCGTGTCCGACACCCCGTACTCCTCGCGGATGCGTGCCTGCGAGGGAAGGCGGG
This sequence comes from Streptomyces sp. NPDC047974, assembly GCF_040653375.1. Classification (NCBI taxonomy): domain Bacteria; kingdom Bacillati; phylum Actinomycetota; class Actinomycetes; order Kitasatosporales; family Streptomycetaceae; genus Streptomyces; species Streptomyces sp. NPDC047974. The sequence goes on along the minus strand of NZ_JBEZNU010000042.1, from coordinate 3,294 downwards.
TATGCGGGGGGAGCGAGCCGTTCGCGATCTTCTCCCGCAGATCGCTCGCCACGCGCAGATAGGCGGGCTGCTCACCGAACGTCACTGGACACTCCCCTCAGGTTGACGGACAGCTACAGCCTGGCAACCGATTGTGGCCAACCGCAAGCATGGGCCAGAGTTTCACTCGAAGTGATGAAGGTGAATCGCCGTCGCGCGACCCCTTGACCTCATTGGTCTGGACCAATAGCTTCCTGCCTGCGCGTCCACGCTCCAACCCGCCTCGCACAGGAACGAGCCCATGCGTCCCAGAGCCCTGACCAAGCTGACCCTCGGCACCGCCGCGGCCGCCGCCCTCGGCCTTCTCGCCACCCTGGCCCCCGCGGCCGACGCCCACCCGCGCCCCGACCACCGCCCGCCCGCCGCCGAGCACTCCCTCAAGCGGGTCGGCTACTTCACCCAATGGGGCATCTACGGGCGGAACTTCCAGGTCAAGGACCTGGACACGAGCGGCTCCGCGGCGAAGCTGAGCCACATCAACTACGCCTTCGGCATCGTCGACAAGGCCGGCAAGTGCGTCATCGGCCCCGTCCCGGGCTCCGACCCCTGGGCCGACTACGTCCGCCCGGTCGACGCCGCCGCCTCCGTGGACGGCACGGCCGACACCGACGGGCAGCCGCTGGCCGGCAACTTCAACCAGCTGCGCGAGCTGAAGGCCAAGCACCCGAACCTCAAGGTCATGATCTCGCTGGGCGGCTGGAGCGGTTCGGCGTACTTCTCCGACGCCGTGCGCACCCCCGAGTCCCGCAAGGCCCTGGTCTCCTCCTGCATCGATCTCTACGTCAAGGGGAATCTGCCGCAGGACGGCGCCCGCGGCGGCGCCGGAGCGGCCGCCGGCCTCTTCGACGGCATCGACCTCGACTGGGAGTGGCCCGGCTCCGAGGGCAACCCGGGCAACGTCATCCGCCCCGAGGACAAGGTCAACTTCACCGCGCTCGTCCGGGAGTTCCGCACCCAGCTGGACGCCTACGGGCGTTCGCTCCCGCAGCGGAAGCACTACGAGCTCAGCGCCTACGTGCCCACCGCCCCCGCCAAGATCGACGCGGGCTTCGAGGTCGCCGCGATCATGCGGGACTTCGACTTCGTGAACCTCCAGGGCTACGACTTCCACGTCTCCGGCGAGACGACCACCGCCCAGCAGTCCGCGCTCTTCGCCAAGAACGACTGGAGCGTCGAGGGGACCGTGAAGTCCTGGCTGCGGCGCGGCGCCCCGGCCCACAAGCTCGTCGTCGGCATGCCGTTCTACGGCCAGGGCTGGACCGGCGTCACCGGCGGCGGCGACGGCCTCGGGCAGCCGGCGGCCGGCCCCGCCCCGGCGACCTGGGCGCCCGGCTCCGAGGACTACAAGAACCTCAGGAAGCTCGCGGAGTCGGGCGCGTACACGCTCCACCGCGGCCACCGGAACGGCCACGCCTGGCTCTTCGACGGCACCACCCTGTGGACCTACGACGACCCGGCCGTGCTGCGCACCAAGGCGAACTGGGTCCGCACCCACGGCCTCGGCGGCGCCATGGTCTGGTCGCTCGACGGCGACACCGCCGACGGCGAACTGATCGGCGCGATCGACCGCGGCCTCACCCGCCGCTGAGGCCCATCCACTCCCCCGGAGCCGCCGCGGCGGCCGCCGCGGGGCGCGGGCCGGGCCGCCGGGGACGGCGCGCCCGGGGTGCGGGACGGCGGCTGGTCACGGGCCGCCGTCCCCGTCCCGCCGGCCGCCCGACCCGGCGCCGGTCCGCATACGACGGGGCCGGGTCTCCCTCTCGGAGACCCGGCCCCGTCCGCGTGCCGTGCGGTCGTTCGCCGCCCGGGGCTTCCCGGGCTTCCCCGGGCTTCCCGGGGCTTCCCCGGGCTCAGACGGAGCCGTGCTCGCCCGGACCCTCCGGGGGCGTGTGGGTCAGGCCGAGGGCCTTGCGGGCCTCGGCGCTCGCGTCGTCCGGCACCAGCTCCCAGGCGCGGTCGTACGCGTCCCAGAACGCCGGCGCGTCCTTGGCGCGCGCCAGCTTCGCCCACTGCTTCGAGGCGGCGTCCAGGCTCTTCAGATAGCCGTCCATGGCCGTGCGCTGGGACGGCTCCCAGGTGCGGCCGCGCAGCCCCGAGCGGGCCGAGTCGACGGCGGCGCGCACCTCGGCGGCCCAGGCGAGGTTGGCCTGGAGGTCGTCCTCCGGGTCGTCCTCGGGCTCCGCGTAGAGGGCGTCGTCGATGGGGTTGACGTGCCCGAGGAAGGCCAGCTGGCCCGCGTCGAGCGTGGTCTCGTCGGCGCGCAGCGAGCCGGTGAGCCGCTCCGAGCCGCCGATGGCGCAGGCGATGCGGTGCTCGCCGGTGCGCCAGGCCCGCCGGTCCGGGGTGTAGTACAGGCTGAGGGTGTCGCCGGTCAGCGCCCAGGTGTCCCGGGTGTAGGAGGCGGCCATCGTCTCGCACCGCTCCTCGCCGAGTGCGGTGAGCTCGCTCTCGCCGGGCCAGCCGTCGAAGCCGGTCGCCTCGAACCGGCCGGTGATCTCGCCGTCGTGGGGCTGGGCGCAGTCGACGACCCGGACGCCGAGGGTGTACTCGCCCTGCCCTGCCTCGTCGACGAAGCACTCGCCGGTGCGCAGCTCCATCGGCATGCGGGCGGAGGCGGCCTCCTTCATGCCCTCGTTGAACTCCCGTGCCGCTTCCTGGATCTGGCCGGTGACCAGTCCGACGAGGACGAGGAGGGTGCTGATCGAGGAGAGCACGATGCCGGCGATCGCCATGCCCTTGCCGCCCTGGCCGCGCTTCTTGATCTGGCGCAGCGAGAAGATCCCGAGGACGAGGCCGAGCGGCGGCAGGCAGCAGACGATGCCGCTGACGAGCGAGCCGACGGCGAGCCCGTTGGTGGTCGCCGTCGGCGGCGGCGGGTACGGCCCGTAGGGGCCCGGCGCGCCCGCGTAGGGCATCCCGGGCGAGGTGTAGGGGCCGGGGGCCGGGTACGCGGCGGGCGTCCCCGGCGGGGGCGTCGGGGGCGGTGGGGTCGGAGGGGTCGGCTCCACGGGTGCGTGCTCCTGTTGGCGCGGGACGAACAGACGATCGGGCGCGCGCATCGTACGTGGCACGGCGAAGGGGCGGCCACCCGCCGGTGGCCGCCCCTGACGTGCTCAGGGCCTCACGTTCGGATCAGGACCGCCCGATCAGAACTGGAGGGCCCAGGAGTCGATCTTGCCGGTGTCGGCGTTGGCGTTGTCCGTCACGCGGAGCTTCCACGTGCCGTTGGCGACCTCGGAGGAGGCGTTCACGGTG
>NZ_JBEZNU010000041.1:0-42140 GCF_040653375.1 Streptomyces sp. NPDC047974 | reverse complement strand
ACGCCCGGTTACATTCCGAACCCGGAAGCTAAGCCTTTCAGCGCCGATGGTACTGCAGGGGGGACCCTGTGGGAGAGTAGGACGCCGCCGAACAAATCTTCAGGACCCCTGGTCCCAGCGTTCACGCTGGGACCAGGGGTCCTTTTGTTTTTTGCTTGACTTTTCCGAGGCGCGGCCGGGTGCCGGCTGCGCGAGAATGACTGCAGTACCCGAAGACAGGAGTCACACCGATGTCCACCAACTCTCCCGACGACCGTCCGGAGCGCGAGCCGCGTCGCAGGGACGGTGCCGGTGGCGACCGGGGCGGCTACCGTGGGCCCCGCCGTGACGACAGCCGTGGTGACAACCGCGGTGGTGGTGGCTTCCGTCGCGATGACAACCGTGGCGGTGGCGGTGGTTTCCGTCGTGACGACCGCGGCGGCGACAGCCGTGGTGGCGACCAGCGCGGTGGCGGCGGCTACCGTCGCGACGACCGCGGCGGTGACAACCGCGGTGGCGGCGGCTTCCGCCGTGACGACAACCGTGGCGGTGGCGGCGGCTACCGTGGCGGCGACAGCCGTGGCGGTGACCAGCGCGGTGGCGGTGGCTTCCGCCGCGACGACCGCGGCGGTGACAACCGCGGTGGTGGCGGCTTCCGCCGCGACGACCGTCGGGACGAGCGGCCTTCGTCGTTCCGCCGCGACGACCGTCCCTCCTTCCCGCGCGACGACCGTGGCGGCGACCAGCGTGGCGGCGGTTTCCGTCGTGACGACCGCGGCGGTGACAACCGCGGTGGCGGTGGCTTCCGTCGGGACGACAACCGTGGCGGTGGCGGCGGTTTCCGTCGTGACGACCGGGGCGGTGACAACCGCGGTGGTGGCGGTTTCCGTCGTGACGACCGTCGTGACGAGCGGCCTTCGTCGTTCCGTCGCGACGACCGTCCCTCGTACCCCCGTGACGACCGCCGTGACGAGCGTCGCGACGACAACCGCGGTGGCGGCTTCCGTCGTGACGACCGGGGTGGCGACCAGCGCGGTGGCGGCTTCCGTCGGGACGACAACCGTGGCGGCGGCTACCGCCGCGACGACCGCGGCGGCGACAGCCGTGGTGGCGACCAGCGCGGTGGCGGTTTCCGTCGTGACGACCGTCGGGACGAGCGGCCTTCGTCGTTCCGTCGCGACGACCGTCCCTCGTACCCCCGTGACGACCGCCGTGACGAGCGTCGCGACGACAACCGCGGTGGCGGCTTCCGTCGTGACGACCGGGGTGGCGACCAGCGCGGTGGCGGCTTCCGTCGGGACGACAACCGTGGCGGTGGCGGCGGTTTCCGTCGTGACGACCGCGGCGGGTTCCGCGGGCGGGACGACCGTGGCGGCGACCGCGGTGGGTACCGGGGCCGTGACGACCGTGGCGGCGACCGGGGTGGCTACCGCGGGGACCGGGAGCGGAGCGACCGCGCGCCCCTCAAGCGGCTGCCGATCCCGCCGGAGGTCACCGGCGAGGAGATCGACCCCGATGTGCGCCAGGAGCTGATGAGCCTGCCCAAGGGGCTGGCCGACGACGTCGCGCGCAACCTGGTCATGGTCGCGCAGCTGATCGACGAGGACCCGGAGAAGGCCTACGGCTACTCCCGGGTCGCGCTGCGGCTCGCCTCGCGCGTCGCCGCCGTCCGTGAGGCCGCCGGCTTCGCCGCGTACGCCAACCAGAAGTACTCCGAGGCGCTGGCCGAGTTCCGTGCCGCGCGCCGGATGAGCGGCGGCGTGGACCTGTGGCCCGTCATGGCCGACTGCGAGCGCGGCCTCGGCCGTCCCGAGCGGGCGCTCGCCATGGCCGGTGAGCCCGAGGTGCAGAAGCTCGACAAGGCCGGGCAGGTGGAGATGCGTCTCGTCGCCGCCGGCGCCCGCCGGGACATGGGGCAGCTGGAGGCCGCCATCGTGACCCTGCAGAGCCCCGAGCTGGCGTCCAACGCCAACCACCCGTGGACCGCGCGGCTGCGGTACGCCTACGCCGACGCCCTGCTCGCCGCCGAGCGGGAGCAGGAGGCCCGCGAGTGGTTCGCCAAGGCGCTCGAGGCCGACAAGGACGGCGCCACGGATGCCTCCGACCGCCTCGCCGAGCTCGACGGGGTCGAGTTCGTCGACGCCTTCGACGAGGACGACGAGGACGAGGACCGGGCGGACGACGCTGCCGACGACCGTGCGGACGAGCGGGACGTCACCGACGTCGCCGACGAGGACCTCACCGACGAGGGCGTCGCCGACGAGGACGACGACGAGGACGACGACCGGAGCTGAGCCCCGGTGATGTGAGGAAGGGGCGGCACCCACCGGGTGCCGCCCCTTCCTCGTTTCGCGACGGGGTCAGTCCAGGGCGAGGCTGCGGAGGACCAGGCCCGTGGCCGGCTTGGGGCCGAAGGAGGTCGACTTGCGGGGCATCGTGACGCCCTGGCGGGCCAGGTCGCGGACGACCTCCTCCCGTACCGGGTGCATCAGGACCGCCGTGCCGCCGCGTCGCTCGGCCTGGGCGACGGCCGCCGCCGTGTCGTGGATGTAGGCGATGTCCTCGGGGGCGTCCGGGACCTGCCAGACGTGCTCCAGGAGCGTCGCGTGCAGGACCGTCGCGTCCAGGGTCCGCCAGGCCTCCGGGCGGTCGGCGCGGACCGTGCGGGCCAGCAGGGCCGGGTCCGGGCGGTCCAGGAGGTGGAAGGCGCCGTCGCCGGCGAGGAGGAAGGCGTTGCCCTCGGCCGTGGCCTCGGCGAGGGCCTCCAGGGCCTGGGGCAGGGGGCGCTCGACGCGGCGGACGCGGAAGGCGTCGCCGAGGGCGTCGAGGGCGTCCGCGACCGGCAGGCGGCTCAGGAGGCGGTGGATCGCGCGGACCCGCAGGGGGTAGCGGACCGTGTCGATGAGGAGGACCAGGCCCTGGTTCCAGGGGCCGGGGGAGGGATGCTCGTCGCGCAGCCGCAGATAGGTCGCCCAGCGGTGGTGTCCGTCCGCGATGAGCGCCTGGTGGCGGGTGAGTTCGGCCGTGACCGCCGCCTGCTCGGCCGGGTCCGTGACCGCCCACAGGCGGTGGTGGAAGCCGTCCTCCGTGGTCGTCGCGAGCAGCGGCTCGCGCAGGACGGCGCGCTCGATCACCGCGTCGGCGCCGTCGCCGTTCCCGGGGTAGGTGAGGAGCAGCGGCTCCAGGTTGGCGGCCGTCGTGCGCATGAGGGCGGCGCGGTCCTCGACGACGTGCGGCATGACGTCCTCGTGGGGGAGGACGATCCCCTCGTCGGGGGTGGAGAGTTCGAGGGCGCCGATGATGCCGCGCTGCAGGACGCCGTCGCCCCGCTGCTCGTACACGTACAGGGCGGGGGCCGGGTCGGGGGCGAGGACGCCGTCGGCGAGCCAGCGGTCCATCGTCACCGCGGCCTTGCGGTGGCGGGTGCCCGCCGTGACCGCCTGGGGGAGGATCAGCCGGACGATGTTGTGCGGGTCGGCGGATTCCAGGTGGAGCAGTCCGTCAGGTCGTACGACGACGTCATAGGGCGGGGAGGTGACGGCCGCGAGGCTGCCGACCCGGTCGGGGACGTACCGGATGCCGCGGAACGGATGCAGGCGCAGTCCCGCCGTGTCGTCGCGGACGGCGTCGGCCGCGTGACCTGAGGTGTTCATCTCGTCATGGTAGGCGCGCGGCGGGCATGAGCGATGATCGGGGGAGCGGGGGACGGACCGGTGGTGAGTGAGGAGCGGGTGGTCATGGCGCGAGACGGCCAGGAGCGGCGGACGGACAGGGGTCGGCCCGACGGCAGCGCGGTCGCGCTGAGCGAGGCGTACGACACGGCGCTGCTCGACCTCGACGGGGTCGTGTACTTCGCGGGCGGGGCGGCGATCCCGTACGCCGTCGAGGCGCTCGGGGCGGCGCGCGACCGGGGGATGCGGCTGGCGTACGTGACGAACAACGCGCTGCGGACGCCGGACACGGTGGCCGCGCACCTCACCGAGCTCGGGGTGCCGGCCGAGCCGGGCGACGTCGTGACCTCGGCGCAGGCCGTGGCGCGGCTCGTCGCGGAGGACGTGCCGGCCGGGTCCCGGGTGCTCGTCGTCGGCGGCGAGGGGCTGCGGGTGGCGCTGCGCGAGCGGGGGCTCGTGCCGGTGGAGTCGGCCGACGAGGAGCCGGTGGCCGTCGTGCAGGGGTACGGCGGGCCGGACATGGCCTGGGGCCGGTTCGCGGAGGCGGCGTACGCGGTCGGGCGGGGTGTGCCCTGGTACGCCTCCAACACCGACCTGACGATCCCGGGCGCGCGCGGGATCGCGCCGGGGAACGGCGCCGCCGTCGAGGTCGTGCGGATCGCCACCGGCGGGCGGGCCGAGCCGAAGGTCGCGGGCAAGCCGCGGCCGCCGATGCACCGGGAGACCGTGCTGCGGACGGGGGCGCGGCGGCCGCTGGTCGTCGGTGACCGGCTGGACACGGACATCGAGGGCGCCTTCCACGGCGGGGTCGACTCGCTGCTCGTGCTGACCGGGGTGACCGACGGGGCGACGCTGCTCGCGGCCGTGCCGGAGCACCGGCCGACGTATGTGGCGGCGGATCTGCGGGGGCTGCTCACGGGGCAGCCGGAGGTCGTGGCCGAGGCGGACGGCGGATTCCGGTGCGGCGGGTGGCGGGCCTCGGTGCGCGGGGAGGAGCTCGTCCTGGAGGGCGCGGCGGACTCCGATGTGCTCGACGTGCTCGACGGGCTGCGGGCGCTGTGCGGGGCGGCGTGGACGTGGGCCGGGTCCGGGGCGTGCGGGCTCGACGCGGGGAAGGCGCTGGCCCGGCTCGGACTGTAGGGAGCGGGGTCTTTCCGGAGGGGGGCCACCGGACCCTGCTAGATCAATATTGGGTAGGCTAACCTAACCCCGTGTTGGTCGAGAGTCCCTCCCGTACGAGCGCGGAGCCGGTGAAGTCCGGGCAGATCCCGAAGCGCCGGAATTCCGTGCGCGCCCTCGGGCTGCTCGCAGCCGTCGGTGTCCTGCTGCTTGTCTGTGTCCTCAGCATCATGATCGGTGCCAAACCGGTGCCGCTCGACGAGGTGTGGCACGGACTGTTCCACAACAGCGGTGTCGGCAACGACGTCGTCATCCACGACGTGCGCGTGCCGCGCACCCTGCTCGGGCTGCTCGTCGGCCTGGCGCTCGGCCTGGCCGGCGCCGTGATGCAGGGGCTGACCCGCAACCCGCTGGCGGAGCCCGGGCTGCTCGGGGTCAACGCGGGCGCGGCCGCCGCCGTCGTCTCGGCCATCGCCTTCCTGGGCGTCACCGACGTCCGGGACTACGTGTGGTTCGCCTTCGTCGGCGCCGCCGTCGTCTCGGTCGTCGTGTACCTGCTCGGCGGCAGCCGCAGCGCGACGCCGGTGCGGCTCGCGCTCGCCGGCACGGCCGCCACCGCCGCCCTGTACGGCTTCGTGAACGCCGTCCAGCTGCTGGACTCGGCCGCCCTCGACCGGCTCCGCTTCTGGACCGTCGGCTCGCTCGCCTCCGCCGACATGGACACCGTCGGCCGGGTCGCGCCCTTCATCCTCGTCGGCGCCGTGCTGGCGCTCGGGATCGCGCGGCCGCTCAACGCCATGGAGATGGGCGACGACTCCGCCCGGGCACTCGGCGTCAGCATCAACCGGACCCGGATCGTCGCCATGCTCGCCGTCACCCTGATGTGCGGCGCGGCGACCGCCGCCTGCGGGCCGATCGTCTTCCTCGGCCTGATGGTGCCGTACATGGTCCGCGCGATCACCGGGCCCGACATGCGGTGGATCCTGCCGTACGCCGCCGTGCTCGCGCCCGTGCTGCTGCTCGGCTCCGACGTCCTCGGCCGGGTCGTCGTGCGGCCCGCCGAACTCCAGGTCGGCATCGTGACGGCCCTCGTCGGCGGGCCCGTCTTCATCCGACTCGTACGCCGCAAGAGGATGGCCCAGCTGTGACCACCAAGACCCTGCGGACCGGCGGCGGAGTCTCCGTACGGTACGCGCCGCGGGCCGCGCTCTCCGGCGCCGGGCTGATCCTGCTCACCCTCGCCCTCGGCACCGTCCTCGTCGGCACCGGCGACTTCCCGATGACGCCGGGCGAGGTCCTCGACACCCTGCTCGGCCGGGGGACCGTCGTCCAGGAGTTCGCGGTGATGGAGCTGCGGCTCCCGCGGGTCCTCGTCGCGATCTTCGTCGGCGCCGCGCTCGCCCTCGGCGGTGCGGTCTTCCAGTCGATCTCGCGCAACCCGCTCGGCAGCCCCGACGTCATCGGCTTCGGGCAGGGCGCCACCGTCGGCGCGCTCACCGTGATCGTCCTCTTCCAGGGCAGCGCCGTCGCCACCGCCCTGGGCGCCGTCGTCGGCGGCGTCCTCACCGGCGCCGTGATCTACCTGCTCGCCTGGAAGCGGGGCGTGCACGGCTACCGCCTCGTGCTCGTCGGCATCGGCGCCGCCGCCATGCTCACCTCCGTCATCCACTACCTCATCACCAAGGCCAACCTGGTGGACGCCACCCGCGCCACCGTCTGGATGACCGGCTCCCTCGACGGCCGGGACTGGACCCAGTTCTGGCCGCTGCTCGCCGTCTGCTGTGTGCTCGTGCCGCTGGTCCTCGGCCACGGCCGGGCGCTGCGGATGCTGGAGATGGGCGACGACGCGGCGTACGCGCTCGGCGTGAAGGTGGAGCGGACCCGGATCGTGCTCATGGCCTCCGCCGTGCTGCTCGTCGCCGTCGCCACCTCGGCCGCCGGACCGATCGTCTTCGTCTCCCTCAGCGCCCCGCAGCTGGCCCGCCGGCTGACCCGCGCGCCCGGCCCGAACCTGGCGGTCTCCGCCGTCATGGGCTCCGCGCTGCTGCTGAGCGCCGACTGGATCGCCGGCAACGCCTTCGGCGACCGCCAGCTGCCCGTCGGTGTCATCACCGGCATCCTCGGCGGCTGCTACCTGCTCTGGCTGCTCGTCAGCGAACGCAAGGCGGGCCGGATATGAGCGCGCCCCAGGACCACCCGAACCAGGACACCAGGAGTACCCCCATGAGCGATCGGCAGCGGCAGCGGCTCGGGGCCGAGTCGGTCACCCTCGCGTACGAGCAGCGGGTCATCGCCCGCGACCTGTCCGTGGAGATCCCCGACCACTCCTTCACCGTCATCGTCGGGCCCAACGCCTGCGGCAAGTCGACCCTGCTGCGGGCGCTGTCCCGGATGCTCAAGCCCACCCAGGGCCGGGTGCTGCTCGACGGGCAGTCCATCCACTCCCTGCCGGCGAAGAAGGTGGCCCGGACCCTCGGCCTGCTGCCGCAGTCCTCGATCGCGCCCGACGGCATCACCGTCGCCGACCTCGTCGCCCGCGGCCGCTACCCCCACCAGGGGCTGCTGCGCCAGTGGTCGCCGGAGGACGAGCGGATCGTCCAGGAGTCGATGGAGTCCACCGGCGTCGCCGAGCTCGCCGACCGCTTCGTCGACGAGCTCTCCGGCGGCCAGCGCCAGCGGGTGTGGATCGCCATGGCCCTCGCCCAGCAGACCCCGCTGCTGCTGCTCGACGAGCCGACGACGTACCTCGACATCCAGCACCAGATCGACGTCCTCGACCTCTGCGCCGAGCTGCACGAGACGCAGGGGCGGACGCTCGTCGCCGTCCTGCACGACCTCAACCACGCGGCCCGGTACGCCACCCACCTCATCGCGGTGCGCGGCGGCGAGGTCGTCGCCGAGGGCCCGCCGTCGGAGGTGGTGACCGCGGAGCTGGTCGAGCGGGTCTTCGGACTGCGCTGCCAGGTCATCGAAGACCCGGAGACGGGCACCCCGCTCGTCGTCCCCGCCGGGCGTCAGGCGCGGGCCAGGCGGTCCGTCCCGGCGCAGGGCGCGGAGCGGGAGCCCGCGGACGGCCAGGAGGCCGTGGAGGCCCAGGAGGCCCCCTCGGGCCGGCAGGCAGGGGAAGGCCAGGAGGCGGCCGAGGGCCGGGGGGCCGCGCTACAGAAGTGAGCGCAGCCGCAGCAGGTCGCGGAAGCCGGCCTCCAGGCCGACCCGGCCGGAGGCCCAGGCCTTCGCGAAGTGCAGCCGGCCGTCCACCATCGCGACCAGGTCGTCGCCGGTCATCCTGAGGCGGATCTGCGCCTTCTCCGGCGGCGGCCCCGCCACCGTCGACTCCACGACCATCCGGCCGTCCGCGAGCCGGCCGGTGAAGGTCGTGTCCAGGTCCGTGAGGTGGCAGCTCAGGGTGCGGTCGAGCGCGGCCGCGCCCCGCACCGAGCCGTCCGCTCCCGCGAGGTTCTCCGCCAGCTTGTCGAGTGCCTCGCGGCACTCCGTGATCGTCGCCATCGCCGTCGACCGTACCCCAGGGCTTCGCGGTAGCGTCGTGGCATGAGCGAAGCGATGACGGACGCCGGTGCGGACGCCGGTACGGATCCGGCGGCGGACGGGCCCGCCGCGGCGGCGCCGCTGGGGGTCGACCGGGAGCCCACCGGGCTGCCGGCCGTCGACGCGCTCCTGGACCGGCTCGCCGAGACCGACCACCTCACGGCGGACGGACACCTCGCGGTGTACGAGGATGTACACCGGGGCCTGCGCGCCGAGCTGACCTCGCTCGACGCGCACCCGGCCTCCGCACCCCGTCCGCACGACCCCAGGAGCTGAACCCAACGTGGCAGGAGTGGCACGCCGCCGACTCGACGCCGAGCTGGTCCGGCGCAAACTCGCCCGCTCGCGCGAGCACGCCGGCCAGCTGATCGCCGCCGGCCGGGTGACCGTCGGCAAGACCGTCGCCACCAAGTCCGCCACCCAGGTCGAGACCGCCGCGGCGATCGTCGTCTCCCAGGACGACTCCGACCCCGACTACGTCTCGCGCGGCGGCCACAAGCTCGCCGGCGCCCTCGCCGCCTTCGTCCCGCTCGGGCTCGTCGTCGAGGGCCGCCGGGCGCTCGACGCCGGCGCCTCCACCGGCGGCTTCACCGACGTGCTGCTGCGCGCGGGCGCCGCGCACGTCGTCGCCGTCGACGTCGGCTACGGGCAGCTCGCCTGGTCGCTCCAGAGCGACGAGCGGGTCACCGTCAAGGACCGCACCAACGTGCGCGAGTTGACATTGGACGCCATCGACGGGATCCCCGTCGACCTCGTCGTCGGGGACCTCTCCTTCATCCCGCTGGGCCTCGTGCTGCCCGCGCTCGCCGCCTGCACCGGACCCGGCGCCGACCTCGTCCTGATGGTGAAACCCCAGTTCGAGGTGGGTAAGGAGCGGCTCGGCTCGGGCGGTGTCGTGCGCAGCGCCGAGCTGCGCGCCGACGCCGTGAAGAACGTCGCGCGGCAGGCGGCCGAGCTGGGACTCGGCGTGCTCGGCGTCACCGCGAGCCCGCTGCCCGGGCCGTCCGGGAACGTCGAGTACTTTCTGTGGCTGCGGGCCGGCGCGCCCGCACTCGATCCGGCGGACGTCGACCGCGCCGTGGCGGAGGGACCTCGTTGACAGACACAGCGGCACCACAGGCATCACGTACCGTCCTGCTGCTCGCGCACACCGGCCGGCCGGCCGCCGTGCGCAGCGCCGAACTCGTCGTCCTGGGGCTGCTGCGCAGCGGTATCGGCGTCCGCGTCCTGGAGGGGGAGGCGGCCGACCTGCCGCTGCCGCCCTCCGTGGAGCGGATCCCGGACGAGTGCCCCGAGGCGCTCGACGGCTGCGAACTGATCATCGTCCTCGGCGGTGACGGGACGCTGCTGCGCGGCGCCGAGTTCTCCCGCGCCTCCGGCGTGCCCATGCTCGGCGTCAACCTCGGCCGGGTCGGCTTCCTCGCCGAGGCCGAGCGGGACGACCTCGACAAGGTCGTCGACCGGGTCGTCACCAAGGCGTACGAGGTCGAGGAGCGGATGACCCTCGACGTCGCCGTCTACCAGAACGGGGACGTCCTGCACCGCGACTGGGCGCTCAACGAGGCGGCCGTCCAGAAGGTGTCCCCGGAGCGGATGCTGGAGGTCGTCCTCGCCATCGACGGACGCCCGGTGACCGGCTTCGGCTGCGACGGGGTGATCTGCGCGACGCCGACCGGCTCGACCGCGTACGCCTTCTCGGCCGGCGGCCCGGTCGTCTGGCCCGAGGTGGAGGCGCTGCTCATGGTGCCGATCGGGGCGCACGCGCTCTTCGCCAAGCCGCTCGTCACCACCCCCGAATCGGTCCTCGCCGTCGAGGTCGAGCCGCATACCCCGCACGGGGTGCTGTGGTGCGACGGGCGGCGGACCGTCGAGCTGCCGGCCGGTGCCCGGGTCGAGGTCCGGCGCGGCGCCGTCCCCGTCCGGCTCGCCCGGCTCCACCACGCCTCCTTCACCGACCGGCTCGTCGCCAAGTTCGCGCTGCCGGTCTCGGGCTGGCGGGGCGCGCCCCACTGACCACCCGGTGACCGCCCACCGACCACCCCGGCGACCTCCCGGGGTGGGGGTGATGTCGCGTCCCGGCACGGAAACCTCGTATGGTCTGGGGCGTGCTGGAGGAGATGCGGATACGGTCGCTCGGGGTCATCGACGACGCGGTGGTCGAGCTGTCGCCCGGCTTCACCGCGGTGACCGGTGAGACCGGTGCGGGCAAGACCATGGTCGTCACGAGTCTGGGGCTGCTGCTCGGCGGCCGGGCCGACCCGGCCCTCGTACGGATCGGGGCGGGCTCGGCGGTCGTCGAGGGGCGGATCACCCTGCCGCCCGGCGCGCCCGCCGCGGTGCGGGCCCAGGAGGCCGGGGCGGAGCTCGACGAGGGCGCCCTGCTCGTGACCCGCACCGTCTCCGCCGAGGGGCGCTCGCGGGCCCACCTCGGCGGGCGTTCGGTGCCCGTCGGGCTGCTCGCCGAGCTCGCCGACGAACTCGTCGCCGTCCACGGCCAGACCGACCAGCAGGGCCTGCTGAAGCCCGCCCGGCAGCGCGGCGCGCTCGACCGGTACGCCGGCGAGGCCGTCTCCGGTCCGCTCGCCGCCTACGGCGAGGCGTACCGCCGGCTGCGGGCCGTCACCACGGAGCTGGACGAGATCACCACCCGGGCACGTGAGCGAGCCCAGGAGGCCGATCTGCTGCGCTTCGGGCTCGCCGAGATCGAGGCCGTGGCGCCGCGGGCCGGCGAGGACGAGGAGCTGGCCGCCGAGGCCGAGCGGCTCGGGCACGCCGAGGCGCTGGCCTCCGCCGCCGCCCTCGCGCACGCCGCGCTCGCCGGGAACCCGGAGGACCCCGAGTCCGTCGACGCGACCACGCTGGTCGGCGGGGCGGGCCGGGCCCTGGAGGCGGTGCGCGCGCACGACCCGGCGCTCGCCGCGCTCGCCGACCGGGCGGGGGAGATCTCCATCCTCCTCGCCGACGTGGCGCAGGAGCTGGCCGGGTACGCGGACGACCTGGACGCCGATCCGCTGCGGCTCGCCGCGGTCGAGGAGCGGCGGGCCGCGCTCACCCAGCTGACCCGGAAGTACGGCGAGTCCGTCACGGCCGTCCTGGCCTGGGCGGAGGAGAGCGCGGAGCGGCTCGGGGAGCTCGACGGCGACGACGAGCGGATCGGGGAGCTGACCGACGAGCGGGACCGGCTCCGAGACGAGCTGTCCGTCCTCGCGCAGCGGCTCACCGACGCCCGGGTGGAGGCCGCGGACCGGTTCGCCGGTGCGGTCACCGCCGAGCTGGCCTCGCTCGCCATGCCGCACGCGCGCGTGTCCTTCGACATCCGGCAGACCGAGGCGGCCGACGAGGCGAACGGCGTCCGGGTCGACGGGCGGTGGGTCGCGTACGGGCCGTCCGGCGTCGACGAGGTCGAACTGCTGCTCGCCCCGCACCCCGGTGCGCCGCCCCGGCCCATCGCCAAGGGCGCGTCCGGTGGTGAGCTGTCCCGGGTGATGCTCGCCGTCGAGGTGGTCTTCGCCGGGGTCGACCCGGTGCCGACCTACCTCTTCGACGAGGTCGACGCGGGCGTCGGCGGCAAGGCGGCGGTGGAGATCGGCCGCCGGCTCGCCAAGCTGGCCCGCACCGCGCAGGTCGTCGTCGTCACCCACCTGCCGCAGGTGGCCGCCTTCGCCGACCGGCAGCTGCTGGTGGAGAAGACCAACGACGGCTCGGTGACCCGGTCCGGCGTCACCGTCCTGGAGGGCGAGGAGCGGGTCCGCGAACTCTCCCGCATGCTCGCGGGCCAGGAGGACTCCGAGACCGCCCGGGCCCACGCGGAGGAGCTGCTGGCCACGGCCAGGGCGGACGCCTGACGGGGAGCCTCCGCGCGGGGCTCCCGGCCGTTCCGGCCCGGCCGTCGCGGCTCTGCCGGGCCGGTGGCCTCGGCGGGACGGCCACGCGGGGCTCCGTCGGAGGCGCGCACCGGAGGCGTCCCGGAGGGCCGGGGCGCCCCTGGGGCGCGCGGGGTTTTCCCCGCGCGCTCGCTCGGACGGGTGAATCTGTGGGCGGGGCCGTGCGACCGGCGCCCGGCGGCGCGGGGAACGTTGCGGTGTCGGTGCCGGAACGTGCGTACGGGTGGCCGCCGGGGCTGGCATCCTTGGGCGCGTGACACAGCTCCGTACGGTCCAAGTGCTGGGCGGCGGCAGCGCGGGCAGCAGCGCTCACGTCAGATCACTTGCCTCGGGGCTGGTGGCCAGGGGCGTCCGGGTGACCGTCTGCGCGCCGGCCGAACTCGACCGCCTCTACGACTACTCCGGGGTCGGGGCGCACGTCGTGCCGCTGCCGCGCCGCAACGACCCGGCGACCGTCGGCGTGCTCCGCAACGCCTGCATCGGCGCCGACGTCGTCCACGCGCACGGACTCCACGCCTCCGTACGGGCCGCGCTCGCCGTCTCCGGAGCCGTCGGGCCCGCCCGCACCCCGCTCGTCACCACCTGGCACGGGCGGCCGTACGCCGACGGGCCCAAGGCCGGGCTCGTACGCCTCCTGGAACGGCGGACCGTGCGCGCGGCGGCCGTCGTCCTCGGGACCTCCTCCGAACTCGTCGACCGGGCCCGGCGGCGCGGTGCCCGCGACGCGCGGCTCGCCCCCGTCACCGTGCCCGCCGCGCGCGGACCCGTCTGCCTCCACGACGGCAAGGCCCGCGCCGAACTCGGCGCCGTCGACCGGCCGCTGCTCATGGCCGTCGGCGCGCTCGAACCCGGGCGGGGGTACGGGACGCTGCTCGACGCGGCGCGGGAGTGGCGGGAGCTGGAGCCGCAGCCGCTGCTCGTCATCGCCGGCGAAGGGCGCGAACGGGCCGCGCTGCAGCGGCGGATCGTGGCGGAGGGGCTCGCCGCGCGGCTCATCGGGCGCCGCGACGACGTCGCCGAACTCCTCGCCGCGGCGGACATCGCGGTGCTGCCGTCGCGCTGGGAGGCCCGGTCCCCGCTCGCGCAGGAGGCGCTGCGGCTCGGCGTGCCGCTGGTCGCCACGGCGGTCGGGGGCGTACCGGAACTCGTCGGCGACGCGGCGGAACTGGTGCCGTACGGGGACGCGGCGGCGCTCGCGACGGCCGTGCGAGGGCTCCTGGAGGACGCGGAGCGGCGGATGGACCTCGCGGCGGCGGGGCGGGTGCAGGCGGGGACCTGGCCGTCGGAGGACGACACCATCGCGCACGTCCTGAGCGTCTACGACGAGCTGGCCGCGACCCGCTAGCGCCCCGGCTGCGGGCCGTGGCCGCCGCCCGCGAACCGGCGGCTACAGGATGTGCCGCCGCGCACGCAGCGCGAGGGACAGGGCCAGGACCGTCTGGGGGTCGTCCAGGTCCGTGCCGAGGAGTTCGGAGATGCGGGCCAGGCGGTTGTAGAGGGTCTGGCGGTTGAGATGGAGCTCGCGGGCCGTCTCCGCCTTGCGGCCCGCGTGCGCCAGGTACGTCTCCAGGGTGGGGAGGAGGGGCGGCCGCGAGGTGCGGTCGTGGTCGCGGAGCGGGCCGATCGCGCGGTCGACGAAGGCCGCCAGGTCCGGGTGGTCGCGCAGCCGCCACAGCAGCAGGTCGATGTCGAGGCGCCGGGCGTCGTACCAGGGCCGGTCCGTCAGGCCCTGCGCCGCCGTGGCCGTCTCCGACGCGTGCCGCAGCCCGGCCGAGGCCGCGGCCCAGCCGCCGGCCATGCCGACCACGACGACCGGAGGGTGCGCCCCGGCGCCCTCCAGACCGGCCCGCTCGACGCCGGCCCGCAGCGCCGCCGCGACCCGGTCCGCGACCGCCGTCCGCTCCGACTCCGAGCGCAGGCCCAGGAGGAGCGGGACCCGGCCCTCGACCGGGCGGACGCCCAGCAGGGCGGGGACGCCGACGGAGGACAGCTCCTCGTGGACGGCGCGCGCCAGCAGCGCCCAGCTGCCCGAGGGGGACAGCTCGGGGGCGAGCCGCATGACGACCGGGAGCAGCGGGCCCTCGCCCGGCTTGAAGCCGAGGACGCGGGCCTGCGCCGGGGCGTCCTCCGCCGAGATCCGGCCCTCCGCGAGGTCGGTGAGGAAGTCGCCGCGGCCGCGGGCCGCCAGCTCCTCCTCCTGCCGGGCCTGCATGAGGACGACCGCGAGGAGGCCCGCCGCCCGCTCGGCGGCCATCCGGTGGACGGGGGAGAGGGCGCCGGAGACCGCGAGGAGGACGAGGCGGGCCCGCACCGAGCCCGTACCGGGACCTCCACCGGGGACGTCGACGAGGACCGTGCCGGTCGGCGGACCGGACTCGCGGGCGGCGCGCTGGCCGCGGAGCCCGTCCCAGACCTGGAGCGGGTCGGCGGGCCCGGACTCGGTGCCCGCCGCGTACAGGAGCTGTCCCTCGGCGGTCTCCAGGAAGACCGGGTTCGCGGCGAAGTCGGAGAGGATCCGCAGGACCTGGGGCACTCCGCCGCCGCCGAGCAGCGCCTCGGTGCACTGCCGGTGGACCTCCTCGGCCCGCCGCTGGAGCGCGTAGTGGCCGTTGACGATCTCGGTGTGGATCTCCTCCGTGACGGCGACGAAGGGGACCTCGCGGTGGAGCTGCACGAGCGGCAGCCCGGCGGCCCGCGCGGTCTCCACGATCGTCGCCGGCAGGCGGGCGAAGCGCGGGCCGAGCTCGACGACGAGGGCGGCGATGCCGCGGTCGGCGAGGCGGCGGACGAAGGCCCGCTGCTCGGCCGGGCGGGTGCCGAGGCCCAGGCCGGTCGTCAGCAGCAGCTCGCCGCCCTTCAGCAGGGACGCGATGTTGGGCACCTCGCCGGCGTGCACCCAGCGCACGGTCCGCTGGAGCCGGTCCGCCCCGGCGACGACCTCCGGAAGGCCGCTGCGGAGCCCCGGCAGTTCGAGTGCCCGTTGTACGGTGATGCCGCCCTGCGTGTCCATGGGCGGACGGTATCGCCCACCGTGTTTCCTGGACATCACCCGATCGTCAACCGGTCGGACACTTCGTACAACAGACCGGCAACTCGTCGTGCCGTGGCGGGAATTGTGTGACCACCTGTCGCTTGTGGCCTACATCACTTCCGAGGATGCTCTCGCGCCATGGCAGACACCTCCAGCAAGGGGCAGGCGCCCCGCGTCGACCGGCTCAAGGCGAACTCCGTCGGGCTCGTCGGCGTCGTCTTCATGGCCGTGGCCACCGCCGCGCCGATCACCGCGATGACCGGGAACCTCCCCATCGCCGTCGGCTTCGGCAACGGCACCGGCGCGCCCGCCGGCTATCTCTTCGCCACCCTCGTCCTCACCGTCTTCTCCGTCGGCTACGTGGCCATGGCCAAGCGGATCACCGCCGCCGGAGCCTTCTACGGCTACATCTCGCACGGCCTCGGCCGGATCGCCGGCATGGCCTCCGGCATGCTCGCCGTCCTCGCGTACATCGTCTTCGAGGCGTCCATCGTCGGCGTCTTCGCCTACTTCGCGAAGACCACCGTCGCCGACCAGCTCGGCGCCGACCTGCCGTGGATCCTCTACGCGGCCGCCATGCTGGCCGTCACCGCCGTCCTGTCGTACTTCGACATCAACCTGACCGCCAAGGCCCTCGGCGTCATGCTCATCGCGGAGATCGCCGTCCTCTTCGCGGTCGCCACCGCCGTCCTCATCCACGGCGGCGGCCCCGACGGCATCCCCGTCGAGCCGATCAACCCGACGAACGCCTTCACCGGGGCCTCCGCCGGGCTCGGCCTCTTCTTCGCCTTCTGGTCCTGGGTCGGCTTCGAGTCGACGGCCATGTACGGCGAGGAGTCCCGCGACCCCAAGCGGGTCATCCCCCGCGCCACCCTGATCTCCGTCGTCGGCGTCGGACTCTTCTACATCTACGTGTCGTGGATGGCGATCGCCGGGAACGGCCTCGCCGGCTCGGTGGAGGTGTCGTCCTCCAGCAGCCCGCTCGACCTCTTCTTCGCGCCGGCCCGGACCTTCATCGGCGCCTGGGCCGTCGACGCCTTCCAGTGGCTGCTGCTCACCGGCTCCTTCGCCTGCGGCATGGCCTTCCACCAGTGCGCCTCGCGCTACCTCTACGCCATCGGCCGCGAGGGCTTCCTCCACCCGGCCCTCGGCCGCACCCACCCGAAGCACGGCTCCCCGTACCTCGCCTCCTTCGTGCAGAGCGTCATCGCCGTCGCCCTCGTCGGCGCCTTCTGGCTCACCGGCCAGGACCCCTACATCCACCTCTACACGCTGCTCGCGATCCTCGGCACGATGGCGATCCTCATCGTGCAGACGCTCTGCTCCTTCGCCGTCATCGGCTACTTCCGCAGGAACCACCCCGAGGACCGGCACTGGTTCAGGACCCTCACCGCGCCCCTCCTCGGCGGCATCGGCATGACCGCCGTCGTCGTGCTGCTCGTCGTCAACATGGAGACCGCGGCCGGGCTCGCCGCCGACTCCCTCTTCTTCAAGGCGATCCCGTGGATCGTCGGCGGGGTCTTCCTCGGCGGCCTCGCCCTCGGCCTCTACCTGAGGGCCCGGCGCCCCGAGCGGTACGAGATCATCGGCCGGATCGTCCTGGAGGACGCCGCCGAACGCGACGACGAGCAGGCGGAGCCCGTACCCGCAGCCCACGGCTGACCCCGCGGCCGTACGGCCGCCACCGCCACCGGCCGAACCCCCACCACTCCAGGAGCGCCCCATGGCACGCACCAACCCGATGCACCTCCTGAACCGCCTCGCCACCGACCACGCCGACGCCCGCCGGCTCGGCCTCCCCGTCGACGAGCTCCGCGGCCTGAGGCACGACCCGCCCGGCCGCCGCACCCTCCTCAAGGCCGCCGCCGCGGCCGGGATCGCGGTCTCCGCCGGAGCCGCGGCCGCCCCCGCCGTCGCCGCCGTCCCCGACCCGCCGGTGCGGTCCGACGCCCGGATCGCCGTCGTCGGCGCCGGCATCGCCGGACTCACCGCCGCCCTCACCCTCCAGGACGCGGGCCTCGCCCCCGTCCTCTACGAGGCCGACCCGGCCCGCGTCGGCGGCCGCATGTGGACCCAGCGGAACCACTGGGCCTACGGGCAGACCTCCGAGATCGGCGGCGAGCTCATCGACACCAGCCACAAGAAGATGCTGGAGCTCTGCCGCCGCTTCGACCTCCCCACCGAGGACTTCCTCGGCGGCGGACCCAACGGCGCCGAGGAGGTGCTCTGGTTCGACGGCGGCTACTACCCGCGCCACCAGGCCGACGAGGACTTCAACGGCGTCTACCAGGCGCTGCGCCGCGACCTGTCCGAGGCGGGCGAGGTCTTCTGGAACCAGACCACCCCCACCGGCACCGCCCTCGACGAGATGTCGGTGTACGAGTGGATCGAGAGCCGCGTCCCCGGCGGGCACGCCTCGCCGCTCGGCCGGTTCATCGACGTCGCCTACAACGTCGAGTACGGCGCCGACACCACCGAACAGTCCTCGCTGGCCCTCGTCCTGCTCATGGGCTACCAGACCAATCCCGGCAACTTCAACATCTGGGGCCTGTCCAACGAGCGCTACCACATCACCGGGGGCAACGACCGGCTCCCCCACGCCATCGCCGGAGCCCTGAACCCCGGCACCCTCCGGATGGGCTTCACCCTCCAGGCCGTACGGGCCAACGCCGACGGCACCCAGACGCTGACCTTCACCGAGGGCGCCACCACCCGGACCGTCACCGCCGACCACACCGTCCTGTGCGTCCCGCTGCCGGTCCTCCAGCGGCTCGACCTCACCCGGGCCGGCTTCGACCCGCTCATGACGAACCTGCTCCGGGACGCCCGCATGGGCTACTGCACCAAGCTCAACATGCAGTTCGGCACCCGCCCCTGGCGCGGCACCGGACCCTGGCCCGGGGTCTCCGCCGGCGACTGCTTCACCGACCTGGACGTCCAGCAGACCTGGGACACCACCAAGATCCAGGGCGGCACCGGCGGCATCCTCATCCAGTACAACGGCGGCAGCCTCGCCCGGAACCTGAACCCCGCGGGACCCTTCTCCACCGAGGCCGACCCGTACGTGCGGAACCTCGTGAGCCGCTACCTCGCCGGCGTCGACGCCTTCTTCCCCGGCACCTCACGGGCCTGGAACGGCCGCGCCCAGCTCTCCGCCTGGCACGAGAACCCGCACGCGCTCGGCGCCTACTCCTGCTGGCCGGTGGGCTACCTCCACCGGTACGCGGGGTACGAGGGCACCGCCCAGGGCAACGTCCACATCGGCGGCGAGCACTGCTCCTACGACTTCCAGGGCTTCATGGAGGGCGGCGCCACCGAGGGCGAGCGCGCCGCGCGGGAGGTGATCGACGCCCTGCGGTAGGGGTCAGGCCGCCGGCCGGACGTTGTGGTTGTGGCGGAAGACGTTGTCGGGGTCGAAGGCCGCCTTCACGGCGGCGAGCCGGGGGACGTTCTCCTCGCCGAACCCGGCGACGACCCGCTGCTCGCCCTCCGCGCCGATGAAGTTGAGGTACACGGCGTCCGTGGTCCACGGCCGCATGTCCGCGCGGACGTCGTGCACCCACTGCACCGCCCGCCCGTCGTCCGCCGGGTCCTCCCAGGTCGCGAACGGGTGCACCACCCACGGCGCGGTCCGCCACGGCAGCGGATAGCCGGCCGGGCCGGCCGCCACCGCCCCGCCCATCATGAAGAGCACGTGCTGGGTCGCCGTCCCGGCCGGGATCCGCTCGCCGCGCGAACAGAAGACGTCCACGGCCTCCTCGGGGAAGCCCCTCAGATACTCCGCCGACCAGTAGTTCCGCAGCCCCGGCGGGTCGTCCATCATGCACTGGAGCTCCGCGTACGGGATGTCGCCCACGACCTCCACCACCGGCCGCAGCGCGAGCAGCGACTCGGCGACCTCACGGGCCCGGGACACCGGCCCCGCGCACGTCACCAGGGCGCCGCACACCAGCTGCCCCACCAGGTGCTCGGGCACGAACGGCTCCGGCGGGGCCGGGAAGTAGATGACCCCGCCGCCGATCTCGTCCGGCGCCCACCCGGCCAGCTCGCGATAGGCGTCCACGACCTCGTGGCCGGACCGGGGCAGGAAGAGCAGCAGCGCCACGCTCATGTGCGGCAGCTCGTGCAGCCGCAGCGTCAGCGAGGTCGCCACGCCGAAGTTCCCGCCGCCGCCGTGCAGCGCCCAGAACAGCTCCGGGTTCTCCTCCGCGCTCGCCACCACGTGCCGGCCCTCGGCCGTGATCAGCTCGACGGAGAGCAGGTTGTCGCTGGCCAGGCCGAACTTCCGCTCCAGCCAGCCGGAGCCGCCGCCGAGCACGAAGCCGCCGACACCGGTCGTGGAGACCCGCCCGCCGGTCGTCGCCAGACCGAACGGCTGGGTCGCGCGGTCCAGGTGGCTCATGAGCGCCCCGCCCTCGACCCGCACCGTCAGGTGCTCCGGGTCCGCGACCACCGCGTGCATCCGGCGCAGGTCGACCACGAGCGCTCCGTCGACGACGGAGACCCCGGCGACGCTGTGACCGCCGCCGCGCACCGCGATCGGCAGCCCGGTCTCCCGGCCGAAGAGGATCGCGTTGGCCACGTCGGCCTGGGTCGCGCACTGGGCGATGACCGCCGGGCGGCGGTCGATCATCCCGTTGTGGACGGCCCTGGCCTCGTCGTAGCCCGGATCGCCGGGCACGTACACCTCACCGGCCAGATCCTCGCGGAGCCCGGCCAGGGCGCTCGGCGGAACGGTGGTGTGGGGAGCCATGGCCGCCCCCCTTTCGGTACGGGGGCCAGAACACCTCTCATCGTAGGTCCGGGCCCCCGGGGCCGCCGCTCAGCCGCCGTACGCGCCGCTCGCCGTCAGCCGCAGCGCCGTGTCGATCAGCGGGACGTGGCTGAACGCCTGCGGGAAGTTGCCGACCTGCCGCTGCAGCCGGGGGTCCCACTCCTCGGCGAGCAGCCCGAGGTCGTTGCGGAGCGCGAGCAGCTTCTCGAAGAGGTTCCGGGCCTCGTCGACCCGGCCGATCATCGCCAGGTCGTCGGCGAGCCAGAACGAGCAGGCGAGGAACGCGCCCTCGTCGCCCTCCAGGCCGTCGACGCCCGCCTCCTCGCCGGCCGTCGGATAGCGCAGCACGAAGCCGTCCTCCGTGGACAGCTCCCGCTGGATCGCCTCGATCGTGCCGATCACCCGCTTGTCGTCCGGCGGCAGGAAGCCCATCTGCGGGATCAGCAGCAGCGAGGCGTCCAGCTCCTTGGAGCCGTACGACTGGGTGAAGGTGTTCCGCTCCTTGTCGTAGCCCTTCTCGCAGACGTCCCGGTGGATCTCGTCGCGCAGCTCCCGCCAGCGCTCCAGCGGGCCGTCCGCGTCCCCGGACTCGATCAGCTTGATCGTGCGGTCCACCGCCACCCAGGCCATCACCTTGGAGTGGGTGAAGTGCCGGCGCGGGCCGCGGACCTCCCAGATGCCCTCGTCGGGCTGGTCCCAGTGGGTCTCCAGGTAGTTGATCAGCTTGATCTGGAGCAGCGAGGCGTAGTCGTTGCGGGACAGGCCCGTCATGTGCGCCAGGTGGAGCGCCTCCGCGACCTCGCCGTAGACGTCCAGCTGGAGCTGGTTCGCCGCGCCGTTGCCGACCCGGACCGGGCCGGAGTTCTCGTACCCCGGAAGCCAGTCCAGCTCCGCCTCGCCGAGCTCCCGCTCGCCCGCGATGCCGTACATGATCTGCAGGTTCTCCGGGTCGCCCGCGACCGCGCGGAGCAGCCAGTCCCGCCAGGCCCGGGCCTCGTCGCGGTAGCCGGTGCGCAGCAGCGAGGAGAGGGTGATGGCCGCGTCCCGCAGCCAGGTGTAGCGGTAGTCCCAGTTCCGTACGCCGCCGATCTCCTCCGGCAGCGAGGTCGTCGGCGCCGCGACGATCCCGCCGGTCGGCGCGTACGTCAGCGCCTTCAGGGTGATCAGCGAGCGGACCACGGCCTCCCGGTAGGGGCCGTGGTAGGTGCAGTGCTCCACCCAGTCGCGCCAGAAGTCGGCGGTCGCCTCCAGGGAGCCCTCCGGGTCCGGCAGCGCCGGCGGCTCCTTGTGCGAGGGCTGCCAGGAGAGGGTGAAGGTGATCCGGTCGCCGGGGGTGACGGTGAACTCGGAGTAGGTGGTGAGGTCCTCGCCGTGGGTCTCGGCGTCGGTGTCGAACCAGACGGAGTCCGGTCCGGCGACGGCCACCGTCCGCTCGCCGACCTTGTGGACCCAGGGGACGATCCGGCCGTAGCTGAACCGCATCCGCAGCGCCGAGCGCATCCGCACCCGGCCGCTGATCCCCTCCACGATCCGGACCAGCTGCGGCGCGCCGTCGCGCGGCGGCATGAAGTCGGTCACCCGGACCGTGCCGCGCGGGGTGTCCCACTCGGACTCCAGGATCAGCGAGTCGCCCCGGTAGCGGCGGCGGTCCGCCGGGGCGGCTTCGGCGTCGGAGGGGCCGGCCGGGCCCACTCTCCAGAAGCCGTGCTCCTCGGTGCCGAGCAGCCCCGCGAAGACCGCGTGCGAGTCGAAGCGGGGGAGGCAGAGCCAATCGACGCTGCCGTCCCGGCAGACCAGCGCCGCGGTCTGCATGTCTCCGATGAGTGCGTAATCCTCGATACGCCCGGCCACGTGCTTCACTCCAGTCGAACGGCCTGTCCGCCCCTCGGGGCGCGTGCAGCAGATGTTGCGAGTTGCGAGAGGTGCCCGCGGTGCCAGTGTGCGGGATGGCCGGCTCCGGCAGCGGGTCGAGGGGAAGCGACACGGGCTCCCGGTCCGGTTCCACGGGCGGGGGTGGTGCCGTCGGCCGGCCGCCCGGAGACGAGGCCGGGCGGGATGGTCCGCACAGTAGTGACCGTGGTGATCACCCGTGTAACGCGCTGCTCCACACGGGTGAACAGTTGTTTTCGATACGCCCCCCGAGCCCCGCCGGGCGCCCCCTGAGGCCCCGCGAGGGCCCGTCCCACCCGGTCGGCGGGCGCGCCGCCCGTGTGGCCGGAAGCGGTCTCCTGATGTCACTGATACCCTGGTACCCCGTGGACCGGTGGGAAACGGCGCCAGCCGAAACCCCCGAAACCGCAGCGACGGCACCCCCGATTCTTCCGGAGGACCTGCCGCTTCGCACCTCCAGAACGCGACCACGGGAGCCCCCTCTTGGCGATGCCGCCCAACACCACGACGACCAAGCACATCTTCGTCACCGGGGGTGTCGCCTCCTCCCTCGGCAAGGGCCTCACCGCCTCCAGCCTGGGTGCGCTCCTCAAGGCCCGCGGCCTGCGGGTCACGATGCAGAAGCTCGACCCGTACCTCAACGTCGACCCGGGCACGATGAACCCCTTCCAGCACGGTGAGGTGTTCGTCACCAACGACGGCGCCGAGACCGACCTGGACATCGGCCACTACGAGCGCTTCCTCGACGTCGACCTCGACGGCTCGGCCAACGTCACCACCGGCCAGGTCTACTCGCAGGTCATCGCCAAGGAGCGGCGCGGCGAGTACCTCGGCGACACCGTGCAGGTCATCCCGCACATCACCAACGAGATCAAGTCGCGGATCCGCCGCATGGCCACCGACGACGTCGACGTCGTCATCACCGAGGTCGGCGGCACCGTCGGCGACATCGAGTCGCTGCCCTTCCTGGAGACCGTCCGCCAGGTCCGCCACGAGGTCGGCCGCGACAACGTCTTCGTCGTCCACATCTCGCTGCTGCCCTACATCGGCCCCTCCGGCGAGCTGAAGACCAAGCCGACCCAGCACTCGGTCGCCGCCCTGCGCAACATCGGCATCCAGCCCGACGCGATCGTGCTGCGCGCCGACCGCGAGGTCCCCACCGCCATCAAGCGCAAGATCTCGCTGATGTGCGACGTCGACGAGGCCGCGGTCGTCGCCGCCATCGACGCCCCGTCGATCTACGACATCCCGAAGGTGCTGCACACCGAGGGCCTCGACGCCTACGTCGTCCGCAAGCTCGACCTGCCCTTCCGCGACGTGGACTGGACCGTCTGGGAGGACCTCCTGGACCGCGTCCACAACCCCGACCACGAGGTCACCGTCGCGCTCGTCGGCAAGTACATCGACCTGCCGGACGCCTACCTGTCGGTGACCGAGGCCATGCGCGCCGGCGGCTTCGCCAACAAGGCGCGGGTCAAGGTCAAGTGGGTCACCTCCGACGACTGCAAGACCCAGGCCGGCGCCGAGAAGCAGCTCGGCGACTGCGACGCCGTCCTCATCCCCGGCGGCTTCGGCGACCGCGGCGTCTCCGGCAAGGTCGGCGCCATCCAGTACGCCCGCGAGCACAAGGTGCCGCTGCTCGGCATCTGCCTGGGCCTGCAGTGCATCGTCATCGAGGCGGCCCGGAACCTGGCGGGCATCCCCGAGGCGAACTCCACCGAGTTCGACCCGGCCACCGCGCACCCCGTCGTCTCCACGATGGAGGAGCAGCTCGCCTACGTGGAGGGCGCCGGCGACCTGGGCGGAACGATGCGCCTGGGCCTCTACCCGGCGAAGCTCGCCGAGGGCTCGGTCGTCCGCGAGACCTACGACGGCGAGCCGTACGTCGAGGAGCGCCACCGTCACCGCTACGAGGTGAACAACGCGTACCGCGCCGAGCTGGAGAAGAAGGCCGGCCTGGTCTTCTCCGGCACCTCCCCGGACAACAAGCTCGTCGAGTTCGTCGAGTACCCGAAGGAGATCCACCCCTACCTGGTCGCCACCCAGGCGCACCCGGAGCTGAAGTCCCGCCCGACCCGCCCGCACCCGCTCTTCGCGGGCCTGGTGAAGGCGGCCGTCGAGCGCAAGACCGGCAAGAAGTAGCCAGGCGTTAACGTTGCCGGGGTACGGGTCCTGACGGGCCGGTACCCCGGTTTTCGTATGTGGTTCGGGTACGGGAGGACAGAGATGAAGGTGCAGGACACCCCGGAGGAGTGGCGCGTCGTCGCCACCACCACCCCCTTCACGGGAAACAAGACGAGTGTCCGCACGGACGACGTGGTCATGCCGGACGGCTCGGTCGCCCGCCGCGACTACCAGGTCCACCCCGGCTCCGTCGCCGTGCTCGCCCTGGACGACCAGGACCGGGTGCTCGTGCTGCGGCAGTACCGCCACCCGGTGCGGCAGAAGCTGTGGGAGATCCCGGCGGGCCTGCTCGACGTGCCCGGGGAGAACCCGCTGCGCGCCGCGCAGCGCGAGCTGTACGAGGAGGCGTACGCCAAGGCGGGGGAGTGGCGGGTCCTCGCGGACGTCTACACCACCCCGGGCGGCTGCGACGAGGCCGTACGGATCTTCCTGGCCCGGGATCTCGCCGAGGCGGAGGGGGAGCGGTACGCGGTCTCCGAGGAGGAGGCGGACATGGAGGTGGCGCGGGTCCCGCTCGCCGACCTCGTGCGCGGTGTCCTCGCCGGCGAGCTCCACAACAACTGCCTGGTGGTGGGCGTGCTGGCGCTGGTCGCGGCGCGTGCCGGCGACGGGCTCGACGCGCTCCGCCCGGCCGACGCGGCGTGGCCGGCCCGGCCTTTCGAGGCGTAGCGCTTCGATGCGGGCCGCGCCCCGCCCGTTGTGGGCAGGCGTTCCGCGCTGGCGGAACGTATGCCCACGACGGAACGGCGGCGGCCCTCGACGGGGGCCGGTGTGACTGTCGGCTGATCCGATCGGGGGACGTGGTCGTCGTGCTCCGCCGGGGAGGCCCGGGGGGCTGAACTACGCTCGTACACGCCCGTGCGGAGTCCCCCGCGGGGATCGGCTCGTGCGCAGGTGGACGGGAGTGTGGCCCGTGACGGATCAGGCGGTGGCGGCGGCCGGCAGCCGGCAGTTCTACGGCCGGCAGCGGGAGTTGAAGGCCCTCCGCGCCGACATCGAGCGGACCGGCCTGGACACCCTCACCGGCCGCAAGGAGCCCCGCGCCCGTGTCCTCCTCGTCGCCGGCCGGCCCGGCTCCGGGCGGACCTCGCTCGCCGAGGAGCTCATCGCCTCGGTCGCCGCGCGCTACCCCGACGGGGTCTACCGGACGCGGCTCACCGAGCCCGGCGGGGAGCCCGTCCCCACCGCCAGGGCCGCCCGCGAACTGCTGCGCGACCTCGGGGTCGCCGAGCCGCCCGGCGCCGCCGAGGACGAACTGACCGAGCTGGTCCGCGAGGCGCTCGGCACGCGCCGGGCGATCCTCCTGCTCGACGACGCCGTCGACGCCGAGCAGGCCGACCCGCTGCTCCCCGACAACCCCGACGCCCTGGTCGTCGCGGTGGCCCGGGGCCCGCTCACCGGCATCCCCGACGTCCGGCCCTGCACCCTCGGCGGACTCGACCCGAAGTCCGCGATCGAGCTGCTGACCTCGGCCACCGGCTCGGTCCGCATCACCGTCGACCCGCAGGCCGCCGAGGCGCTGGTCGAGGAGTGCGGCGGACTGCCCGCCGCGGTGGTCCTCGCCGGCGGCTGGCTGGCCGGCCGGCCCGAGACCTCCGTCGCCGACCTCGCCAAGCGCCTGCGCGGCCTGAGCGGCGACCCCCTCACCCGTACCTTCCTCCTGGCCCACCAGGCGCTGCCCCAGCCGGCCGCCCGGATACTGCGCTTCCTGGCGCTCGCCCCGCTCGGCCGGGCCGACGCCCACACCGCCTCCGCCCTGGCCGGCTGCTCGGTCTCGGCGGCGACGACCACGCTCGCGGACTTCGCCCGGCTCGGCCTGGTGGCCGAGACCGCCGACGGGCGGTACGAGGTCCCCGGCCATCTCGTCCCCCTCCTTCGCGCCCAGCTGGAGGAGCGCGACCGGCCCGCCGAGGTGCAGCTCGCCCGGGCCCGGATGCTGGAGCGGACCGTACGGCTCCTCCAGTCCTGCCGTGCGGTCACCGAACCCGAGGGCTCCCCGGCCCGCCGCAGGCTCGCCGGTCTGCCGCGCGCCCTGCGCTTCCCCACCCCCGAGGACGCCGCCGACTGGCTGGCCTCCCGCCGCACCGAGCTGCTCGCCTGCGCCCGGCTCGCGGTCGCCGACGGCGAGCTGGACACCCTCGCCCGCCGGCTCATCGCCTCCCTGGTGCGGGCGCTGACCGCGCACCGCGGGGCCGAGGCGGCCGCCCCCGACCTCTACGGGCTGCACCGGCTCGTCCTCGACGTCGCCGAGCGGCGCGGACTCCACCGCGAGCGGGCCGCCGCCCTGCTCAACCTCGGCGACCTCGATGCCAAGACGGGCCGCACGAAGGACGCCCTGCTGCGATATCGGTTGGCATGGGAGGTCGGAAGGCAGGCAAATGATCCATACGCCACCGGTCGCGCAATGGAATCCGTAGGTGGCAGCTATCAGGAGCTCGGCGACTGGCAGCGGGCCGGCGACTGGTACGGCCGCGCCCTGGCCCAGCGCCTCGCCCATGACGAGCGCGCCGACCAGGCGCGCCTGTACGCCCGCCTCGGAGCCGTACAGACCTACGCCGGGCGGTACGGGGAGGCCCTGCGGCACTGGCGGGCGGCCGCGGCCGGCTACCGCAGGCTCGGCGATCTCCCGGGCCACGCACGGGCGTTGAGCGAGGCGGCCCGGGTGCAGGAGTACGCCGGACGCCCCGAGGAGTCGCTGCGGACCTGCGAGGAGGCGGTCGAGTGGGCCCGTCGCGCGCGGGACACCCGGCTCCAGGCGGCGCTCCAGCTGCGGCTCGCCGACACCCTGGACCGGCTCGGCGACCCGGCCGCGGCGCGGCTGCACCGGGCCGCGGCGGACCGTCTTCTGGAAACCGACCCCTGTGCCTACGAAATCCGCAGTGGGTCTGCGGAAGATTAGTACTTTGAAAGGCTAGACAGCGGGAACTCCTTCATTAGACTGGTTCCGCCGCGTTCGAACGTGGTCTGCTCCGGTGTGCCGCAGTGCATCCGGGTATGTATCGCAGTGCACCAGTTATCCCCCCGATTCAAGGACCGTGATCGACGATGAAGGTCGGCATCCCCCGCGAGGTCAAGAACAACGAGTTCCGCGTGGCCATCACCCCCGCCGGTGTCCACGAGCTCGTCCGCAACGGCCACCAGGTCTTCATCGAGCAGAACGCCGGCGTCGGCTCCTCGATCACGGACGAGGAGTACGTCGCCGCGGGCGCGGAGATCCTCGCCACCGCCGACGAGGTCTGGGCCACCGCCGACCTGCTCCTCAAGGTCAAGGAGCCGATCGCGGAGGAGTACCACCGCCTCCGCAAGGACCAGACGCTCTTCACCTACCTGCACCTCGCGGCCTCCAAGGAGTGCACGGACGCGCTCCTGGAGTCCGGCACCACCGCCATCGCCTACGAGACGGTCGAGACCGCGAACCGCGCGCTCCCGCTGCTCGCCCCGATGTCCGAGGTCGCGGGCCGCCTGGCCCCGCAGGTCGGCGCCTACCACCTGATGCGCTCGGCCGGCGGCCGCGGCGTCCTGCCCGGCGGCGTCCCCGGCACCCACGCCGGCAAGGCCGTCGTCATCGGCGGCGGCGTCTCCGGCTGGAACGCCGTGCAGATCGCCGTCGGCATGGGCTTCCACGTGACCCTGCTCGACCGCGACATCAACAAGCTCCGCGAGGCCGACAAGATCTTCGGCACCAAGGTGCAGACCGTCGTCTCCAACGCCTTCGAGCTGGAGAAGGCCGTCGTCGAGGCCGACCTCGTCATCGGCGCCGTCCTCATCCCGGGCGCCAAGGCCCCGAAGCTGGTCACCAACGAGCTCGTCGCCAAGATGAAGCCCGGAAGTGTCCTTGTCGACATCGCGATCGACCAGGGCGGCTGCTTCGAGGACTCGCACCCGACCACCCACGCCGAGCCGACCTTCCAGGTCCACAACTCGGTCTTCTACTGTGTCGCCAACATGCCCGGCGCCGTCCCGAACACCTCCACCTACGCGCTCACCAACGCCACGCTGCCCTACATCGTGTCGCTGGCGAACAACGGCTGGGTCGAGGCGCTGCGCCGCGACGCCGCCCTCGCCCTGGGCCTCAACACCCATGACGGCAAGGTGGTTTACAAGGAGGTCGCCGAGGCGCACGGCTACGAGCACGTCGAGCTGAGCACCCTCGTCGGCTGACCCGGAGCCGCCCTCGCGAGGGCTCCGGCGGCGGACCCGTCAACGCCCGCCGTCAATGTCACACACCCGGCCGGACCTTGTTCGACAAGGTCCGGCCGGCTGTGTCTCCGGCCACGCCAAAACGTTCGGTCAACTCGCCTCGAACGTAACCCTTTAACCGTTTCGCACACCCCTGAAACGTGTGGATGCGTGGTCGCGCACCCTTGACAGAGCCGTGTTCGGTTGCCGACACATCGGGCCGGGTCCGGGCGATTGTGTTGCTGCGGAGCGGTGACACGCCATAGAGTCGCCAACCGTCGGCATGGTGCCACGCTGACAGATCGATAAATGTTCCTGGTCACATCCAAGGAGGTAAGACGACTTGTGAATAAGTCGACATTTACTCCCGGGAGCGGTGCGCCAGGTGCCCCGGTCGGCTCCGTCGCGGTGCGGACCTTCGCGACGCACCAGCCCATGACGACAACCCACACGCTGAAGACGATGGACGGCCTACACGTGAACGCCACGGCCGGCAACGAGATGGGCCGAGAGTCCACCCACTTCGCCGCCTACGACGAGCTGCCCGAGGGGCACTTCTACGACCCCGACGCCGAGTACGAGCCCGACCCGGAGTACGCGGCCACCCTCGCGCCCGACGCTGCCCGCCAGCGCCGCGAGCGGATCGGCCCCACCGGACGGCCGCTGCCGTACTTCCCGATCCCGGGCCCGCTGACCGACCACGGCCCCGCCAAGATCATCGCGATGTGCAACCAGAAGGGCGGCGTCGGCAAGACCACGTCGACCATCAACCTGGGTGCCGCGCTCGCCGAGTACGGACGACGGGTGCTGCTCGTCGACTTCGACCCGCAGGGCGCCCTGTCGGTCGGCCTCGGCGTGAACCCGATGGAGCTCGACCTCACCGTCTACAACCTGCTCATGGAGCGGGGCATGTCGGCCGACGAGGTACTGCTCAAGACGGCGGTCCCGAACATGGACCTGCTGCCGAGCAACATCGACCTCTCCGCCGCCGAGGTGCAGCTGGTCTCCGAGGTCGCGCGCGAGTCCACGCTCCAGCGCGCCCTCAAGCCGCTGATGAACGACTACGACTACATCGTGATCGACTGTCAGCCCTCGCTCGGCCTGCTGACCGTGAACGCCCTGACGGCGGCTCACAAGGTCATCGTGCCGCTGGAGTGCGAGTTCTTCGCGCTGCGCGGTGTCGCCCTGCTGACCGAGACCATCGAGAAGGTCCAGGAGCGGCTCAACCCCGAGCTGGAGCTCGACGGCATCCTCGCCACCATGTACGACTCCCGGACCGTGCACTCCCGCGAGGTGCTCGCGCGGGTCGTCGAGGCCTTCGACGACCACGTGTACCACACGGTGATCGGCCGGACGGTGCGCTTCCCGGAGACCACGGTCGCCGGCGAGCCCATCACCACGTACGCCTCCAACTCCGTGGGCGCCGCCGCCTACCGCCAGCTCGCCAGGGAGGTGCTCGCCCGGTGTCACGCCGAGTGAGTCTGCCCGGAGCCGACGAACTCTTCCGTACGACCGGGGGGACGGCACTGCAGTCGTCGTCGCCCCGCCGAACCGTTCCCGCTCCGGCGGGAGAGAGCGACACGGCGGCCGGCGCGGACGGCGGCGCCGCCGGCTCCGCCGAGCACACGGCCGCCGAATCGGAGGCGGCCGAGCCGCGCGCCCGGGAGACCGAGGCGGTCCCCGCGCAGCAGCCCGCCCCCGTGAAGGCGGCCGCCCAGGCTGGTGCTCCCGCGCGGCGCCGGGGCCGGGCCGCCGCGCGGCGGCCCAGCGGCCGGGAGCGGCACGACGAGAAGATCACGGTCTACGTCTCCGCCGAGGAGCTCATGGACCTGGAGCACGCGCGCCTCGTGCTGCGCGGCGAGCACGGCCTCGCCGTCGACCGCGGCCGGATCGTCCGCGAGGCGGTCGCCGTGGTCCTGGCGGACCTGGAGTCCCGCGGCGAGGCGAGCATCCTCGTCCGCCGTCTGCGCGGCCGCTGACGGTACCCTGCGGGCGGCCCCGCCCCCGCACCCCCTGGAACCGCCCCGATGCATCCGCACGCCGACGAAACGTCCCGCCCGCCGCGCCGCCGCGCGCTGGGCCGGGGCGGCGGGCTCGACGACCCCCCTGCGGCCCCGGTGCCGGAGGCGGCGCCCGTGGGGGAGCCAGTGGCGGCCTCGGAGCCCGTGGCGGCCTCGGAGCCCGGGGACGCGGGCGGGCGGTTCACCGTGCGGCTCGCGAACTTCGAGGGGCCGTTCGACCTGCTGCTCCAGCTGATCACCAAGCACAAGCTGGACGTCACCGAGGTCGCGCTCTCGCAGGTCACCGACGAGTTCATGGCCCACATCCGCAACCTCGGCCCGGACGGGGACCTCGACCAGACCACCGAGTTCCTGGTCGTCGCCGCCACCCTGCTCGATCTCAAGGCCGCCCGGCTGCTGCCCGCCGCCGAGGTCGAGGACGAGGCCGACCTCGCCCTCCTGGAGGCCCGCGACCTGCTCTTCGCCCGGCTCCTCCAGTACCGCGCGTACAAGCGCATCGCCGAGATCTTCGCCGACCGCTGGGAGCAGGAGGGCCGGCGCCACCCCCGGACCGTCGGCCTGGAGCCCCACCACGCCGAGCTGCTGCCCGAGGTGGTCATCTCGATCGGCGCCGAGGGCTTCGCGAGGCTCGCCGTGAAGGCGATGCGGCCGAAGGCCGCGCCGCAGGTGTACGTCGACCACATCCACGCCCCGCTGGTCAGCGTCCGCGAGCAGGCCGGGATCGTCACCGCCCTGCTGCGCGCACGCGGCACCGCGGACTTCCAGGAGCTGGTCGAGGACGCCGGGGACACCCTGACCGTCGTCGCCCGCTTCCTCGCCCTCCTGGAGCTGTACCGGGAGAAGGCCGTCGCCCTCGACCAGGAGGACCCGCTGGGCCCCCTCACGGTCTCCTGGACGGGCGGCGACGGCGAGACCCGGGTGACCGAGGAATTCGACCAGGAGGACCAGCCGGTATGAGCGACCTCAAGCCCGCCCTCGAAGCCGTCCTGATGGTCGTCGACGAGCCCGCCACCGAGGCCCACCTCGCCAAGGTCCTCGACCGCGCCCCGCGCGAGGTCGCCGACGCCCTCCACGAGCTGGCCGACGAGTACACCGCCGACGGGCGCGGCTTCGAGCTGCGCCGGGTCGCCGGCGGCTGGCGCTACTACACCCGCCCCGCCCACGCCGCCGCCGTCGAGGCCTTCGTCCTGGACGGCCAGCAGGCCCGGCTGACCCAGGCCGCCCTGGAGACCCTGGCGGTGGTCGCGTACCGCCAGCCGGTCAGCCGTTCCCGGGTCTCCGCCGTCCGCGGGGTCAACTGCGACGGCGTGATGCGGACCCTCCTCCAGCGGGGTCTCGTGGAGGAGGCAGGCGCGGAACCCGAAACAGGTGCGATCCTGTACAGGACGACGAACCACTTCCTGGAGCGGATGGGCCTGCGCGGCCTGGACGAGCTCCCGGAGCTCGCGCCCTTCCTCCCCGAGGCGGACGCGGTCGAGCCGGACTCCCTGGAAGGCGTTCCGTCGTTCGATCCCGACAGGGACGAACCAGTGGACGAAGAGACGACGGAAGCGTGATGCGAAGCAGCAGCGGCAGGAACAGCGGAAGCAACGGCGGGAGCCGTGGTGCCAAGAGCGGCGGCCGCGGCACCAACTACCGGGGCGCGGGCAACGGCCGCGACGAGCGCGGCCAGAGCGCCGGCCGCCCCCGCAAGACCCGCCCCGAGGAGCGCAGCTACGACGTGAGCATGCCCTCCGACGGTCCCCAGGGCGGCTCCGGCGCCCGCAAGGGCCGCGGTGACGCGGCCCGCGGCGGTGCCAAGGGCGGCCCGAAGCAGTCCCCGAAGCAGCAGCAGTCGCGGGGCACCGGCCGCGCGGCCGCTCCGGCGCGCTCGCGCGAGTAC
Organism: Streptomyces sp. NPDC047974; assembly: GCF_040653375.1. Classification (NCBI taxonomy): domain Bacteria; kingdom Bacillati; phylum Actinomycetota; class Actinomycetes; order Kitasatosporales; family Streptomycetaceae; genus Streptomyces; species Streptomyces sp. NPDC047974. The sequence goes on along the minus strand of NZ_JBEZNU010000041.1, from coordinate 9,980 downwards.
GACGCCAGGACCGAGGAGCGCAACCGCGAGCGGTACGCGAACAAGCCCCAGGTCAAGACCCCCAAGACCTTCCCGGGCGCCGAGCAGGAGGGCGAGCGGCTGCAGAAGGTGCTGGCCCGTGCCGGTTACGGCTCGCGCCGTGCCTGCGAGGAGCTGATCGAGCAGGCCCGCGTCGAGGTCAACGGCGAGATCGTCCTGGAGCAGGGCCTCCGGGTGCAGGACAGCGACGAGATCCGCGTCGACGGCCTGTCGGTGGCGACCCAGTCGTACCAGTTCTTCGCGCTGAACAAGCCGGCCGGCGTCGTCTCCACCATGGAGGACCCCGACGGCCGCCAGTGCCTGGGCGACTACGTCACCAACCGCGAGACCCGGCTCTTCCACGTCGGCCGGCTCGACACCGAGACCGAGGGCATCATCCTCCTCACCAACCACGGTGAGCTGGCCCACCGTCTCACCCACCCGAAGTACGGCGTGAAGAAGACCTACCTGGCGGCCGTCACCGGCCCGCTGCCCCGCGAGGTCGGCAAGCGGCTCAAGGACGGCATCGAGCTGGAGGACGGCTACGCCCGCGCCGACCACTTCCGCGTGGTCGAGCAGCTCGGCAAGAACTACCTGGTCGAGGTCGTGCTCCACGAGGGCCGCAAGCACATCGTGCGCCGGATGCTCGCCGAGGCGGGCTTCCCGGTGGAGAAGCTGGTCCGCACCGCCTTCGGCCCGATCGGGCTGGGCGACCAGAAGTCGGGCTGGCTGCGCCGCCTGTCCAACACCGAGGTCGGCATGCTGATGAAGGAAGTCGGTCTGTAGGACCCGCCTCCTTCCGGAAGGGGCCCGTATCCGCGTCGCGGATACGGGCCCCTTCGCGTCGTCCGGCCTTGTGCGCGGCCCCCCGCACCTTTTATAGTCACAGTGACTCTTAAGGAGGCGGGCGTGAGCCTCGCGGACGTACTCGAACCCCTCCAGCAGCCCCTCTTCACGCTGCTCGACACCCCGGTCAGCTGGACCGAGGTCCTCGGCTTCGGCAGCGGCGCCCTCTGCGTCTGGCTCGTCGCCCGGCAGCACCTCGCCAACTGGCCGGTCGGCATCGCCAACAACCTCTTCTTCCTGCTGCTCTTCACCCAGGCCGGCCTCTACGCCGACGCCGGCCTCCAGATCGTCTTCATCGTCCTCGCCGCGTACGGCTGGTGGACCTGGACCCACGGGGGTGGACCAGGCTCCGCCGGGGCCCTTCCGGTGCGGCGCACCACCCGCACCGAAGGGGCCTGGCTGCTCGCGGCGGGGACGGTGGGGACCCTCGCCCTCGCCCTCCTCCTCGACCGGGCCACCGACTCCACCGTCCCCTTCTGGGACGCCCTCACCACCGGCCTCTCCCTCATGGCCACCTACGGCCAGTGCCGCAAGCGCCTGGAGTCCTGGTGGCTGTGGATCGCCGCCGACGTGGTCTACGTCCCGCTGTACGCGTACAAGGGGCTCTACCTGACCTCGCTGCTCTACCTCGGCTTCATGGCCCTCTGCGTGGCCGGCCTGCGCGGCTGGAGCCGCGACCTCGCCGCCGCCCGCCGCCCCCTGGAGGCCGTGGCATGACCTCCTACGGCCACGGGCTCGTCCTCGGCAAGTTCTATCCGCCGCACGCCGGCCACCATCACCTCGTCCGCACCGCCCTCGCCGCCTGCGAGCGCGTCACCGTCCTCGTCTGCGCCTCCTCCGTGGAGTCCCTGCCGCTGGCGGAGCGGGTCGCCTGGATGCGCGAGGTCCACCCCGACGCCCTCGTCGTCGGCGCCGTCGACGACATCCCCGTCGACCTCACCGACCCCGACGTCTGGGACGCCCACATGGCGGTCTTCCGGGCCGCCGTCCCCGAACCCGTCGACGCCGTCTTCACCTCGGAGCCGTACGGCGAGGAGCTCGGCCGCCGCTTCGGCGCCGCCTCCGTCGCCGTCGACCCCGAACGGCTCCGCTTCCCCGTCTCAGGCACCGCCGTCCGTGCCGACCCCGCCGGGTGCTGGGACTTCCTGGCCGCCCCCGTACGCGCCGCGCTCACCCGCCGGATCGTCGTCCTCGGCGCCGAGTCCACCGGCACCACCACCCTGGCCCTCGCCCTCGCCGACCACTACCGGCGGCGCGGCGGGATCTGGGCGCGCACCCGGTACGTCCCCGAGTACGGCCGCGCGTACAGCGAACTCAAACTCGCCGAGCTCCGCGAACGCGACCCGGCCGCCAGCTGGCCGGACGTCGCCTTCCACACCACCGACTTCCCCGTCATCGCCCAGCGCCAGGCCGAGCTGGAGGAGGAGGCCGCCCGCGACGGCTCGCCCGTCCTCGTCTGCGACACCGACGCCTTCGCCACCACCATCTGGCACGAGCGGTACCTCGGCACCACCAGCGAGGCCACCGGCGAGATCGCCGCCCGCGGCCGGCAGCACCTGTGGCTGCTCACCGACCACCGGGGCGTCGACTTCGAGGACGACGGCTTGCGCGACGGGGAACACCTCCGCCCGTGGATGACCGCCCGCTTCCTCGCCCAGCTCGCCCACAGCGGCCGCCGCGCCGTCGTCCTCACCGGCCCCCACGAGGAGCGCCTCGCCACCGCCGTCGCCGCCGTCGACGCGCTGCTCGCCGAGGGCTGGCACCTCGCCGACCCCCTTCCGGAGCGCCGATGAACACCCCGCCGCGCCCCGAGGGGTACGACCCCAGGGCCTTCGAACCCTTCGCCGTCACCGTCGACCTCGCCGTCCTCACCGTCCGCACCGGCCGGCTGCACGTCCTGCTCGTCCAGCGCGGCCAGGAGCCGTACGCCGGCGCCTGGGCGCTCCCCGGCGGCTTCGTGCTGCCCCGCGAGTCCGCCGGCACCGCCGCCCGCCGCGAACTCGCCGAGGAGACCGGACTGCCCGGGGCCACCGTCGCAGGGCTCCACCTCGAACAGCTGCGCACCTACACCGAACCCGACCGCGACCCGAGGATGCGGGTCGTGTCGGTCGCCTACACCGCCCTCGTCCCCGACCTGCCCGAACCGCGCGGCGGCGGCGACGCGGCGGAGGCCCGCTGGCTGCCCTTCGACGAGGTCCCGGCGCTCGCCTTCGACCACGACGTGATCCTCGCCGACGCCCGCGAGCGCGTCGGCGCCAAGCTGGAGTACACCTGCCTCGCCACCGCCTTCTGCCCGCCCGAGTTCACCCTCGGCGAGCTCCGCGAGGTGTACGAGACGGTCTGGGGCGTCCCGCTCGACCGCCCCAACTTCCGGCGCAAGGTCCTCACCACCCCCGGCTTCGTCGAGCCGGTCGAAGGACCGCCGCGCCGCACCGGCGGACGGGGGAAACCGGCCGCGCTCTACCGGGCGGGCGAGGCCACCGCCCTCCACCCGCCGCTGCTCCGACCGGAAGGACGATCCGCATGACCAAGCAGAAGCAGGCCGCCACGGGGACGCTGATGGGACTGGCGCTGGGGGACGCGCTGGGCTTCCCGACCGAGTTCAACGACGTGCCCGCCATCCTCGCGAAGTGCGGGCCGTGGCGGACGATGGAGCTGCCGGTGACACGGGGGACCGCGTACATCACCGATGACACCCAGATGACCCTGGCCCTGGCCCGGGGCATCCGGACCGCCATGGACCGGGGCCCGTTCGCCCCGCTCCGGCTCGCCCGGCCCGTCCGCGACGAGTTCGTCGACTGGTACCACTCGCCGGAGAACAACCGCGCCCCCGGCAACACCTGCCTGCGGGCCTGCATGCTCCTCGACGGCGACCGTCCCTGGCAGGACGCCAGCCAGATCGGCTCCAAGGGCTGCGGCGCCAACATGCGCGTCGCGCCCCTCGGCCTCGTCCCCGGGCTGAGCGAGGAACAGCGGGCCGGCGCCGCCCAGCTCCAGGCCGCGCTCACCCACGGGCACCCCACCGGCCTCGCCGCCTCCGACCTCACCGCGCGCGCCGTGTGGCTGCTCGCCCAGGGGGTGGACCCGGCCGGCCTCGTCGGACAGCTGCGCTCGTACGCGTACGAGAACCGCGACACGTACCACGAGCGCTGGCTCGGCGACCTCTGGAACCGCTCCCAGGACCCGAGCGCCCTGCACTTCGTCCGGCGCGGCTGGGACGAGTGCCTGGCCGTGCTCGAACGGCTCGACTCCGTGCAGCGCACCGCCGACCCGGAGCTCGACCCCTGTACGTACACGGGCGACGGCTGGATCGCGGAGGAGGCGCTCGCCACCGGGCTGCTCTGCTTCCTGCTCTTCCCCGGCGACCCGCTCACCGCCCTGCGCCGGGCCGCCTGCACCCGCGGCGACTCCGACTCCATCGCGGCCCTCGCGGGCGCCTTCGCCGGCGCCCACCTGGGCGCCGACGCCTGGCCGGCGGAGTGGACCGCCCGGATCGAGCACCGCGACGAGCTGCTCGAACTCGGGGCCCTCTGGGACGCGTGAGGCCGGTGGCGGAAACGCCGGTGCCCCGGCGGAAGATCCGCCGGGGCACCGGTTTCCGTTGTTCAGCCGTCCGTCAGTCCCACCAGAACGTCCACTCGGCGGAGCCCGCCTGGCCGTTCCCGACCAGCTCGGGGTCACCGAGGTCCGGGCAGTAGACGTACTGCTCCACCGCCGCCTCGGCGCGCTCGGCCCGGGTCCGGGGCGGGCGCGCCACGACGAGGTGCAGGGTGGCCGAGTCCGCGAGGAGGAACTCCGCCCCGTACCGCTCGTGCCAGTGCCGCAGCACCGCCACGTGATCGGCGGGGAGCAGCTCCCGGTCCGGGTGGCCCGACCAGTTGGGCGTCGAGACCAGCCGGGGGAGCAACGCGGGAAGGGCGTAGCTCCCCGGGGCCTCGACGAAGATGAGCCACAGCGGCTCCTCCCCGGTCCCCGCCAGTGCGGGGGCCGGCGTGACGGCCGGGTCGGCGGAGAGCTCCGCGGCCACCGCCTCCGGATCGAGGAGCAGCTCGTACTCCGCGATCTCCTGACGATCGGCGTCGTCCCGCGGGGGGACGTAGATGTCGATCATCTCGCGCAGACGTGCCGCCTTCAGCTCCGCCACGACGTCCGCGGGCGCGGGCCGGAGCGCCGACTCCAGCAGCTCCCGGCTGCCGCGGCGCCAGGGCCCCTCTCCCTGGTCGAGCTCGACCAGGGAGAGGGGGCTGTGGCCGGACAGGAAGGGCACGAGACCGGAACGGTCGTGCCGGTCCCGCCACCACTCCCAGGCGCGACGGGCGGCCGCGGCCTCCACGGGGAAGCCGTGCAGGACGACGCCGGAGGCGGAGACGGCGACCTCGACGTCCGTGTCACGCACGGACAGCCCCAGGTGCCGCCGGGTCTCCCCGGCCAGCGTCGCCGCGACGGCGGTGTGGTGGTGCACTGCGACCTGTTCCTTCCCTACTTGAAGTGGAGCGGCTTGATGCCGTCCTCGTGAACGATATAGACCGTCGTCAGGTTGACGGTGCGACGGGAGTCGCCCGCCCAGTCGTTGACGATGTCCTCGGCTTCGTCCACGTCGAACTCCTTGAGCTTGAGGTACAAGGCGTCCGCACCCTTCTTGTTGGAGTCGGACAGCTGGTCCTTCACCCCCCTCTTCGAGCCGGTCGGCAGGATCTTGAACTCGGAGCGGACACCGTCCACCCAGGCGTCGAAGCGCTTGTCTCCCACGGCGCCCGGTGCCCCGATGTTCTCTCCGCGGGAGACGACGGTCTGTCCCTCGCGCGCGAGCTGGAGTGCGAGGAGGAACTCCTCCTCGCCGAACGCGTGGGGATCCTTCTCCTTGCCCTCGTCCCTCCAGCCCTCGTCGATGCGGTCGAGGGCCTCGCCGAAGATCTGCTCCGCGGTGTGCTCCTTGAACCAGTCGGAGTTGATCTCCGCCGAGCAGGCGACACGTCCGATCCCGCGTCCCCTGCGGCACGCCTTCTCGGCCTCGTCGACCACCTCTTCGACCTCCTCGCTGTTGTGCGCGAGGTACTTCAGCCGGTGCTCCCGGGTCTTCTTCCGCTGCTCCTTCTTCCAGTACTGCTTGCGCTGCTCGTGGTCGACCTTCGCGTACTTCTTGGTGTAGTGGTTCGGCTCGGAGGCGGCCTCTTCCTTCGTCTCCGCCTGGACGTCCCAGCCGTTCCCCGTGAGCTTGCAGGTGACGCCGTGCTCCAGGCAGTCGTCCGGCTTCAGACCGCTCGGGTCCGACAGCGTGACGGGGTTGTTGTTGGAGTACGTGTAGCCGTGCGTCTGCTGCGGGTCCGTCAGGTCCATCAGCGGGTCGACCGAGACGAACCGGCCGATCGCCGGGTCGTACTCGCGGGCGCCGAGATGGGTCAGTCCGGTGTCGGCGTCCTTGGTGCCGCCGACGAAGCCCTTGTCGCCGCGCCAGGCGGTCGGCTGGGTGCCGCGCGCCTCGCCGAAGAGGCCCGTCTTGCGGCGGACCACCGTCTGCGCCGCGTCGGCCGAGACCTGCGTCGAACCGGTGCCGTGGTGGTCGTTGAAGACGAACGTCAGCTTGCCGCCGCCGCGCATCGCGATGGTCTGGCCGGCGACGCTGTAGTAGCGGGTGCCGGTGACCACGCCGGCCTTGTCGAGCTTGAGCTCGTTGCCGCCCGGCAGGTAGAGCGTGGTGCCGGTGGAGTCCCGGCCGATCAGCCGCTGACCGGCGGCGTCGTACAGGTACGAGGTGGTCTTCGTGCCCTGGACCACCGAGCCCAGGCGTCCCTCGTCGTCCCAGTTGAGCGTCTGCACGGCGCTCGACCCGATGGTCCGGGTCCGGGTGTTGCCCGCCGCGTCGTAGGTGAAGGTCTCGTCGTGCGGGTCGGTGCCCGTCTGCGTGACCTTCGGGAGGCGGTGGGTGCCCGTCGTGGCCGTCGCGTAGGTGCGCACGGTGTCGACGGTCGGGCCGGAGGCCGTCTTGTGGTCGGTCTCCGTCTTGCGGTTGCCGACGGCGTCGTAGGTGTACGACGTCCAGTACGCGTCCGGGCCGCCCACGACCGAGGCCGACGGCGCCGAGGCACAGGTCGTGCCCGTGTTGGTCCACGCCTCGGTGACCCGGCGCAGCGCGTCCAGCTGGAAGCACTGGGTGTCCGTGGTGCGTGCCGCGTCCTGGCCGTAGGCCGTCGCGAGCGAGGTGATGTTGCCCGCGGGGTCGTACGAGTACTGCACGTCCTCGATGCGCTGCGGCGCCACCTCACGGTCGAGGTAGCGGCGCTTCACCGCACCGGTGTGGTCGTCGTACTCGTTGCTCACCCAGAGCGCCTGGGCGAACGAACCGTACTCCTGACGGGTGTTGCGCCCGTAGTGGTCGTAGGTGTTCCCCGAGACGAGCGAGTCGGTGCCCGCGCCGACGGTCTTCAGGAGACCGGAGACGGGGGCGTAGGTGTTGGCGATCTTCTCCGCGGGCAGCCCGCCCGCGGCCGGCTGCATCATCCACATGAGCTGGCCGGTGTTGAGGTTGTACGAGTTGGTCCACTTGTACGTGCCGGCCAGGGCGCCCTCGCTGTCGGGGATGGTGACCTGGCTGAGGACCGGCTGGTAGAAGCTGTTGTACGAGGTGATGGCGGAGACGTACGCCTTGCCGCCGGCCCAGCGGGTCGACTTCGACAGCCGGCCCTTGGCGACGGTGTCGTACTCCCAGGTCGCGAGGGCGGTGGTGCCCCGCTTCAGGGCGGTCCGCCGGCCCAGCGCGTCGTACTCCGACGTCAGGGTGTACTCCCGGGCGTCGGTGACGCCGACCGCGCGGTCGCCCTGGTCGTAGGACGTCTTGGTCGTGCCCAGGTCGGGGTCCCGGGACTCGACCTTGCGGCCGCGGACGTCGTAGACGTACGACCAGGTCGCGCCCGAAGGGTCCTTGACCTCCTTGAGCCGCCCGAGCTTGTCGTAGGCGTAGTGGGTCGACTGGGAGGTGGTGCGGGCGGCGTCGGTGTACTGCTTCTGCTCGACGGTGCGCCCGAGCGCGTCCACCACGGCGGTGGTCGCGACCCCGCCCCGGGGCGGGACCACCGTGGTGGTGTCACCCGTGTACTGGGTCGTGGTGCGCTTGGTCTCGTCGCCGAAGGTCCGCGAGATGACCGCCGTCACCCGTCCCGCACCGTCGTACTCGGTGTCGGTGGACGCCGGGTACTTCAGCTCCTGACCGGTGACGAGCACGGGCTCCGCCGCGCCGCTCGCGAAGAACGAGCCGGAGTGCCGCCAGACCTGGCCCCGGGTGTCGTAGAACGACTCGGAGACGATACGGCCCGCGCCGTCCGGCGACGGCTCCTGGGTCTGGCGGGAGCGCAGCAGTCCGTCGGAGAAGGCGTACGCGGACTTGTACTGCGCGTCGTGCGTCAGGACCTTCGTCGTGGTGACGTTCGGCCCGTCCTTGCGGACGAGGTAGTCGAAGACGTAGTTGGGGGAGTCGGGGTAGGTGGCCTTCGACCGGGTCGGCAGCCAGACCTTGGTGACTCGGCCGAGTCCGTCGTGCGTGGTGGAGGTGACCTTGTTGTTGGCGTCCGTCACCTGGGTGGCCTGGCCGCGCTGGGGCTCCAGCACCGACGTGACGGTGTGGCCGAGCGCGTTGGTCACGACCATGGAGGTCGGCACCTCGCCGGTGGCCGGGGTGAAGGCGGTCGTGGTGACCTTGCCGTACGCGTCCGCCGCCGAGAGGGGACGGCCGTAGACGTCGAAGTCGGCGGCCGGCGTGCTGGTCACGGGGTCGTAGCCGGTGCCGGTGCCGTTGATCCGCTCGACCTTGGTGACATCGCCCTTGGCCGGCGCCGTGCCGACCGCGCCGCCGTCGTAGGACGTCCGGACGTCGTCGATGACGTCGGCCGGCCGGGAGACGCTCTCCCCGCAGGCCACGGCGACCGTCTCGACCCGGCTGACCGTGTCGAGGATGTGGGCGGCGGTGTTGCGGGCGTACGTCGTCGTCGCGCACCGCTCGTCGCCGGGCACGTCCGGGTCGCCGGTGGAGGACTCCGTGGAGACCATGCCGTACGCGTCGAAGCCGCGGGTGAGCTCGGTGGTGCGGGTGCCGCCGGTGACCGTGGTGCGGGTCTGCTGCTTCTGCACCCCGGTCTTGTAGGAGACGAGGTCCGGCAGCCCGGGACGGGTGCGGGTGGCGACCGCGCTGGACCGCCACGGCGTGTAGGACGTCGCGGAGACCAGCTTCGTGGTGTCGTCGCCGTTGTAGGTGGCGACGTCCCGGACCATGCCCGCGAACTGGTCGCGGTCCGTCACCGTCGCTCCGGCGGAGTCCGCCACGGCCTGGCCGTCACGGCCGCGGAAGTACCGGGTCTCCGAGAGGGTCCTGGGGTCGTCCGCCGCGCCGGTGCGGGTCTGCACCCGCTCGTAGCCGCGGGCGATCGAGTGCACGCGGTCCTCGGCCTTCGTGAACTCGTCCTCGCTCTTCGTCCAGGCCGCTCCGCCGAGGTAGTCGTACGTGGTCACCTTGTCGGGGGACTCGGCGAGGTTGTCGCCCTCGATGACCTGCTTGACCCGGTAGCTGTTGAACCAGTCGAGCTGCGCGGTGCTGCCCTCGAAGATCCACTTCACCGGGTAGCAGCCGGTGGTGTTGGTGGCGTCGGGCGCGGGGAGCGAGGTCACGGAGCAGTCCGGCGCGGAGTAGGTGACGCCGATGGTGCCGCCGGTCTCGGTGCCGATCTCGTAGAGCCGCAGCCGGATGAAGGGGGCGAGGCCGTCGCCGGTCTTGTCGACCCGGTTGGCGAGCTGCTCGCCCGCGAAGGTGACGGCCGGCAGGGTGACGGAGGAGCCACCGCTCTTGCCCGTGCGCTGGACGGACTTCAGCCACATCGGCGTCGAGATGCCGTCACCGGAGGGCGGGAAGTTCTGGGCCAGGGCCCAGCTGTCGACGTCCTTGTAGGCGCCGCCGGTCAGCACCTTGGTGGTGATGGACGTGAGGCGGATCCGGGACCAGAAGCTCGGCGAGTACTGGTCCTTGCACTCGGTCAGGCCGTCCTTGCAGTACTGGTCGTACGGGACGTCGGGCCAGTTGGGGGCGTTGGTCTCGTCGAAGGCCGAGCAGCCGGTGAGGCAGCGCTCGTCGA